>JAOTTY010000092.1 GCA_029864185.1 Gammaproteobacteria bacterium | reverse complement strand
GTGCCGCTCATGTCGCGCAGCTGCGCGAAGCTGGCCTTGCCCATGATGCGCCTGAACATCATGCGACCGGCGAGGCTGACCTCGATTGCCCGGGCCCCCAGCTCTTCGCGCGAGAGCCCGGCACATTGTTGCACGAGGTCAGCGGCAAAATGCGCGCGCTCGAACTGGTTCGGATAAGCCTGCCCATGGGCGCGCAGCTGCGCCAGCTTTTCGCGACGCTGCGCGATATAGCGGTTTTCGTCCTGCTGCGTGTCTGCGCTGTCGTGTTCGGCGTCGCTGTGCTGGTTCATTTCATTACCTGTGTGCTGTGATCTATGCGCCACTCTTCAGACTGGCTTCGATAAACGGATCGAGGTCGCCGTCCAGCACCGCCTGGGTGTTGCCGGTTTCGACGCCGGTACGCAAATCCTTGATACGCGACTGGTCGAGTACGTAGGAACGTATCTGGCTGCCCCAACCGATATCGGATTTCAGATCCTCTATGCTTTGCGCCTTGGCGTTGCGCAGCTGTACCTCGAGTTCGTACAGTTTCGCCTTGAGCTGCTTCATCGCGGTTGCCTTGTTCTTGTGCTGTGAGCGGTCGTTCTGGCACTGTACCACGACATTCGTCGGCAGGTGCGTGATACGTACCGCCGACTCGGTGCGGTTGACGTGTTGTCCACCGGCACCGCTGGCACGGTACACGTCGATGCGCAGATCCGACGGATCGATATCGATATCGATGTCGTCCTCGATTTCCGGCGACACGAAGGCCGATGCAAAAGATGTATGACGACGGTTGCCGGAATCGAACGGGGATTTACGCACCAGGCGATGGACGCCGGTTTCGGTGCGCAACCAGCCGAACGCGTAGGGACCTTCGAAACGCACGGTGGCGCTCTTGATGCCGGCGACATCGCCGGCCGAAACCTCGATCAACTCGGTCTTGAAGCCCTTGGCCTCGCCCCAGCGCAGGTACATGCGCAACAGCATTTCCGCCCAGTCCTGCGCCTCGGTGCCGCCGGCTCCCGACTGAATGTCGAGAAAGGCGTTGTTGGCATCCATTTCGCCCGAGAACATGCGCTGGAACTCGAGTTCTGCAACAGACTTTTCGACGGCCTCGAGATCGGTTTCGACCTCGGCGACGGTAGCCGCATCTTCCTCGCCGATTGCCAGCTCGAGCAACTCGGCGGCATCCGCGAGCGCCTGCGAGCTTCGATCCAGCCCCGCGACTACGGTCTCGAGACCGGCCTTTTCCTTGCCCAGCTGCTGTGCGTGCGCGGGATCGCTCCAGACGTCGGGGTTTTCGAGCTCGAGCATGACCTCTTCCAGTTTCTCGCGTTTCTGGTCGTAGTCAAAGATACCCCCGAAGCAATTCGACCCGAGATTTCAGGTCGTCTATCTGTTGAGATATGTGGTTTGTCTCCACGCTGGTCACCCGCAATTGAAAAAAGGCGCATTCTACCCGATCTATCGCGATAATATCACCTGCCGTCCCCTGTTTTTCCAACCTTCGATGGGCTAAAATATGCCGCCAAATTTTCTCACCACGAGGTAACCTGTGACACAAGATGTTGATACCCAACTGCAGGTCTGGAAGGATCTTGCAATCAGTAAGCAGATCCTGATGGGCGCTGCCACCGATGCGCTCGGTCTAGACTCGGAATGCAGCACCGAAGAGCTGAAGGAAGCGCTGGACAAGGCGATCAAGCGAGCCCGGGACGCCGATATCAACATACATGAAACCCGCAGCCAGGCGGAACAGCAGGTCGCCGAATTCAGGCAGCAGACCAAAGCGGCAGAACAGGCTCGCGAGGAAGCCGAGGAGAAGGCTGCCGCGGCGGAAAAAGCGCGTCAGCAGGCCGAGCAGCAGCTGGTGCAGGGCAAGGCCGACAATGCCGAGGCCCTGAAAAAAGCCCGCGCCGACGTTGCCGACAAACAGAACCGGCTCAAGGCCATATCGAAAGCGCTGGCAGATACGCCCGAAAATGTAGTACGCAAGCTCAAGACGCTGAAAAAACAGAAGATGGACGAAGCCAAATTGCGCACCCAGGCGGAATCCCGGCTGCAATCCATGCGCAAGGAAAAGTCGAAACTGGAAGCAGAGCTGGAAGCGAAGCAAACGCTCCTGAAGAGCGCCGGCGGCCTCGTCACGCAAATCAGGACCCTGCATGAAACCTGCGCGCAGGCGCAAACGACCATCGCCGCTCTCAGCGACAAGAAAAAGGATCAGATCAAGCTGCCGGAGCTCGACGATGCCCTGCTCGAATCGCTGGAAAAAGAATTAACCGAAGATTAAGCCTGCCAACCCGGCCGGGGCTGTTTTAGCGGTATCTCGAACACAACGCTGGCGCCCGCTACGGGATTATTCTCGGCCCAGATTCGCCCCTGGTGTAAATCGATGATTTCACGGCAAATCGCCAGGCCCAACCCGGTGCCGCCCGAATGATTTCGACTGCCCGAGCTCTGGTAAAACTTGTCGAATACCTGGTCGAGCTCATTCTCCGGAATCCCGATCCCCTCGTCTGAAATCCGAATGCCGCAGGCGTTTTCGCCACCATCGACCCGCATGCTTATGTTACCGCCCTCGGGGCTGAACTTGATTGCGTTGGCGATGATATTGGTGATTACCTGGACGATGCGATTACGATCGCAGACGCAAACTGCCTCTGCGGCGCAATTTTCGAGCTCACAGTGCAGATTCTTCGCGCGTAAACGCAATTCCTGTTCCGAAATACAGGTCCTGGCCAGGTCGTAAAGGCTGACCGGCGACATCTCCAGGCGCATCTTGCCGGCCTCGAGCTTGGAGAGGTCCAGCAGATCGTTTAGCAGGTACAACAGGCGCGTACCGCTAATCTGAATATTTTCCAGGTACTGGCGCAGCTTTTCCTGGCTCAGCGATTCGAGGCGCTTGAGCCCCAGTTCGGAAAAACTCAAAATTCCGTGCATCGGCGTCCGCAACTCGTGACTCATCGACGCGAGAAACTCGGATTTCGCCTCGTTGGCCCGTTCCGCCGCCTGGCGCGCCTGCTGAAGTTCTGTCACATCGACATAGATCCCAACCCTGGCGCCGTTTGGCAAGCGACGCAGCGCGATCTGGATCCAGCGACCATCGGTCAGTTGATCGAGTGTTTCAAAGCCCGGCGAATTATGGCTTTGCAGCCGCTGTCGCAACCAGCCCTCGGGGTCTTCCAACGCATCCCGGTACACCCCCATCTCGATTCCATATTGCAGGAAGCGCTCGACCGGAACCCCTTCATTGATGAAAAACTGTTGTTTCGGATACAGGTCGAAGAAACGGCGATTGAAGCGCTGGATGATACCGTCGGTATCGACGACCAGGAACCCACCCGGAACGTTTTCGATTGCGGCTTCGAGCATTTCCTCGCTGCTCTGCTTTTCGAATTCGACGAGCTTGCGCTCGGTAATATCCTGTATTGTTCCGATGACTTCGGATACCTTGCCGTCGACTATATTCGAAACGTCGACGCGTTCCAGAATATACCGAATTTCGCCATCCGGGCGCATAATCCGGTATTCGATTTCGAATAATACTTCGCCAGCTTCGCGCACCTCGCTGAACCGCGCCTTGCGGTAGGTCGTTTCGACCAGTTCGCGGTCCTCGGGAATCACGACTTGAAGCATATACGGATTCTCACGGTCTATCTTATCGACGCTCAATCCGTAAATCCTGGCCAGCTGCGGTGAAAAGGAAAGCAGGGTATCGTTGATGAAATCGGTACGGTAACTGCCGACGTTCGAGATGCGCTGGGCTTCCTCGAGCTCAGCTTCGAGCCGCTTCGACACGGTCACATCCTGCATCGTCCCGATCTGTTCGACCACCTTGCCGTCACGCCACAAGGAAGGCGCCAGGCGTTCGATGACATGCCTGTATTCACCGCTGGGCCCCAGCATGCGGTACTCGACTTCGGTTACATCGCTGGCACTGTTGCTCAGCTCGTAGGCTTGCATGATCCTGTCCAGATCCTCCGCTGCAACTGTCCTGGCATAAACGTCCCATGGCGAATCCTGCATGTCTTCAACCGAGCCAAAAGACCTGGCAAATTCCTTCGAGCAGGAAATCAGCCGGTCGTGTTCCACGTCCCAGCGAAAACTGCCGATCCTGGCAAGACGCTGGGCCTCGTCGAGCTCGGCCTCGATGCGCCTGGATGCGGTGACGTCCTGAATGGTAGCGAATATTTCGATCAAGAGGCCATCGCTTGCGATCGAAGGTATGCCCCGCTCGATGATATTACGGATTTCCCCGTCGGGTCGCCGAATACGATACTCGATCTCGAAGGCCTCGACAGTCCGTTCCGCATGGTCATAAACTGCGGTGACCGTTGCCAGGTCTTCCGGATGGATAAAGCTGTTCAGTTCGTCGTTACTCAGTCCTCTGCCGTTGTTCACCAGCGACAGACCCAGGATTCGTCCGAATTCTTCCGACGCCGAAATCACCACCTGGTTTTGCACGTCCCAGCGGTAGCTGCCGATTTGGGCGAGCCGTTGCGCTTCTGCCAGATCCGTTTCGATACGCCTGGATTCGGTCACATCCTGTACCGTCCACAGCTGCTCGATTATCCTGTCGCCACTCTTAACCGACGTGTTGCCACGTTCGATAATCTGACGGACCTCGCCATCCGGGCGGATAATCCGAAAGCTGATTTCGAATGGACCGTCGGTACTATTGGCATACTCAATGTACCGTTCCGTCTTCTTGCGATCGTCAGGGTGTATACCCAGAAAAGTGTCTGTCTCCAATTTTGCAAGCAATTCGGTTTTTGGCCAACCCATGATCCGGGCAAACTCGTCGCTACAGGAAATCATCTGGTTGTTCTGGGGGTCCCAGCGAAAACTGCCGACCTTGGCGATATGCTGTGCGGCTTCGAACTCCGCCCCGATGCGCCTGAACTCGGTTACATCCTGCACCGTCCCTATCTGCTCGACCACCTTGCCGTCACGCCACAGGGATGGCGCCAGGCGTTCGACGACATAACCCACTTTCCCGTCGGGGGTCTGGAAACGGTATTCGACCTCGGTCACGTCCCCTGCGTTATCGCTCAGCAGGTAAGCGGCTTTTACCCGGTCCAGGTCATCCGGATGAATGAAATTGGAGTAGACTTCCGCGGGCGGCCGTTCCAGTTGTTCCCTGGTAAAACCAAATAGACGGGCATATCCCTTGGAGCAGGAAATCAATCTGTCATGCTCGACGTCCCAACGAAAGCTGCCGATCCTGGCAAGTCGCTGAGCCTCGTCGAGTTCGGCCGCTATGCGACTGGATTCGGTAATATCGGCACACATACCGACCAGTTCCCCGCCCGGAAGATTCTGCTCGACGACACGAATTTTAACGCCGCCAATCAGGTTTATTTCTACTGGTTCCCCGACCTCGTCTTCCCGATGCGCCCGGAGCGATTCGACCCATGCCTGTCGTTGCGCCTTGTCAGCAAAGACCGATTGCCGCTCGAGCATTGCCTCGAGCATTTCATCATAGGGCAAACCCGGTTCGAGCCGATCGGCCAGGCAATGGTAGATCTCCTTGAAGCGCGGATTGCAGAATACCATCCGGTGATCGGCGTCGAACAGGTAGAATCCATCCTGCAACACCGCGGTCGCGTTGTAAATCAGCTCCTGGCGATACTGCTGCCCAATTTCCTGTGACAGTATTCCAGACAAGTCACTGGCGGAACCGCGATAACCCTGAAACTCGTTGTTTTGACCATAGTATGGTCTGCCGCTGGTCTTGACGACGAGTTCTCGGCCATCCGCTATCCTGGCCCGATAGCGGAAATTGGCAAAAGGAATACGCTGCTCGACGCAGTGCCGGTAATACTCCCACTGCTTTTCTTCTTCAGGCGTAAGTGTCTCGAGTTTCAAGTCTTCGCGACTCCGGCCAATGACCTCCTCTGGCCTCGCGCCGCTGACCTGGTAGAGGCGGGACGACATAAATACGAAACGCCCCTGCGCATCGGTTTCCCAGAACCACTCGGTCGCACTCTCGGAATAATGCGTGAACCTGTCTTCGGATAGCTTCAGTTGACGCGTGCGCTGCTCGAATTCGCTCTCGAGTTCCTGTCGCAAACGTCGCAAATTACTGCGCAGCATACAGGAGACGACATACGTCAGTATGCATCCGAAAGCGAAGGGAGCGATCAGACTCACCAGGCTAATGTGGTCGAATCCAGAGTTGAATCCCTGTACCAGGATGGCCAGTAGCACCACTGCCAACCCACCGCCGAATGTGATAGCAAAGGCAGGATACTTGTCGGAAACAGGATTCAGGACATGCGACATGTTGCGCTCTGGCTCGCCTCGAAATGCCTCGATTATAGCTGACCTATGTCCCTACAGGGGTAACAGCGGCGGCGCGTCGACCGAGACGAAGGTTTCCGGAAAGAAGCCGTTGAAGCGGGTCGCGGCGGAGTTGCTATAGGCGCCGGTCTGCCCGATCTCTATCCAGTCACCCTCGTCGGCGTCGACCGGCAGGTAAAAAGGCGCGGGCAGGATATCCAGGTTGTCGCAGGTGGGTCCGAGGATAGTGAAATCCTGAAACTCCGCAACGATATTCCGCGAGGGATTAATCAGGCGCGCCGGCAGCTTCATCTTACCCATCAGCGTCTCCGACAGGCTCTGGTAAACGCCATCGTTGATATAAAGCTTGTCGCCCTTGCGCAACTGGATTTGCGTCAGCAGGGTGCAGCCGCTCGCAACCAGAGCGCGCCCGGGTTCGCACATCAGCACGCAATCACGGCGCAGCCTGGACTGATCGAAGGCCTGGTGAATCGCGTCGAAGTAGGCACTTAACGCGGGCGGCTTGTCATCCTGGTAATAAGCCGGAAAACCGCCGCCGACGTCTAGGTAATGCACCGGAACCGCGGCCGCCTGGATCACGTCGAGCGCGGTATTGACGCCATCGACAAACGCCTGTGGGTTGCGGCACTGCGAACCGACATGAAAGGACACCCCGGTCTGGAAATTGGCCTTGTGCACTTTTTGCAACAGCGCCGGCGCTTCCTCGGCAGCGATACCGAACTTGTCCGATAACTGGTACTGGGCGTCGTGCACCGGCGTCACGATTCGCACCAGCACCACCATGCCGTCGCCACCCCCGGTGACATCGATGATTTTCTGGAGTTCGTTTTCGTGGTCGAGCACGAAATGATCGACACCGTAGACCTGGTGCGCCGTCATGATCGCCGCGCGCGGTTTCACCGGGTGCATGAAGTAACAATCTGCCTGCGGCAGGTGCTCGCGCACCAGCGCGATTTCGGCGAGCGACGCGGTATCGAAATGGCGTATACCGGCCTCGTACAGCGCCTTCAATACGCCAAGGTGCGGGTTGCACTTGACCGCGTACATGACCCGTCCCGGGAAATTATCGAGAAAATAAGCTGCCTGCCGCTTTAGCTCGGCAGGCCTGAGGCAGTAGACGGGGTAACCCGGTTTCAACTCCTCGACGACGTCTTCGACTGTCGCGAAGCCTGGAATCTGTTTTTTGGTGGACATTTCGGACCCGGAAAGTTTCGCCTATTTTCGCATAGTATTGCGCTAAAGAATATCGAAGTTCAGGCACCCTCGTACCGTTCTGCCCAGGCCTCGAGTCCGCGGGACCGCCGCCAGAATTTCAACCCGGCCAGCGGCGTCAGTTCGAAATCGAACTCGAATCCGGCGCGTAACCGCAGGCTTTTGCGCAGACGCCGCGCTGCACTCGACAAGGGTTGTAAAATCCTGGCATCGATATCGCGTAGTAGCTCGCCTGGTTCCGCCGTGCTGCCGGTCTTGAGCAATTCGATGAGTCGTAGATCGACAACCACGGCGTCGTCTCTCGTGGACAGGCCGGCCAGGCTTTGCAACGGAGCGGCCGCGAGTTGCAGGCTTTCGGCAAACCGGTTCAGCACCAGGTCGTCGCAATACCAGGCAGGCCTGCCGAAATTCGCCAATTGCCTGCCGCCGCCCCAGCACCACAGACTGTTGATCGGCCTCAGGCCCCGCTCGACGCGTTCCTGGTTCCGCGGATGCTGGTGCAGGAACATTTGCATTTCGTTGAGCAACCGGTACCACGGCAGGGTTTCGCGGGATTGCTCGATGTAGGGATTCGCGGCCTTGCCGAGCACCGACAGGAAATGGGGATAATGGGCAGGCGCATCGAAATCCCTGAGGCGCATCAGGAACAGCCCGTCGGCTATTGCATCTATATCACAATCTACATTAAATAAATCTTTTAAATCATTGATTATAATACCTATATCATCCAAATTTTCCTTACTTTCCGGGATCGGAACGAGAATCGCGCTGCGCAGGTCCGGTTGCAGGTGAACCGCGCGGCAAAGCAGCATTCGACCGGCTTCATCCGACGCCTGCGGTGCCCAGGCCTGTGCCAGCGGCAGCCCGGTTACGTCACGGCTCGGCGTGGACTGTGGTACCAGCACCTCGCGTAGAATTGCGTCGATACTGAAAGCATCGTTGCGGCGTGGTGTCGCGAGCCGCAACAGCCGGTTCAGGGCGGGCAACCGATCGCTTGACCAGCCTGGCCCGAGCTCTCCCTGCGGCAAGTCGAATAAGCCCGGCAGGACCAGTTGGATCGTTCCACCCATCGCCCAGTGTCAGTCCTCGAGGCTGGTGCTCAGCAGCTCGAACAAATCATTGGAAAGCCCGGGTCGGGCCAGCATGGTTTCGATTTGAGATTTCATTTTCAGTCCCTGCTGAGGAACCAGCTTACGCCAGTGAACGAAGGGACTGGCCAGACGTGCGGCGACCTGGGGATTGATCCGATCCAGTTGCAGGATTTTTCTGGCCGCGAAGGCATAGCCGTCGCCGTCTGCCTGATGGAAGGCGCACGAATTCGCAATCAGGGCCCCGAGCAGCGAACGCGCCCGATTGGGGTTGCCGAGGCTGTATGCCGGGTGCTCGAACAGTGGCTTGATCTCGTCGAGCGCGCGCTCGACGGTGCTCGAGCCGAGCGCGCTGAACCACTTATCCACCACCAGCGCGGTGTCCTTCCACTGCTGGTAAAAACGGCTTGCGATCTCTTCGCGCAGATCGTGCCGATAATGCACGATCGAACGCAGGCAGGCGATTTGATCGGTCATGTTGTCGGCATGCTCGAACTGCTGGCGGCAAATATCGAAATATTCCGGTTGCTCGAGATGCAGCAGGTAATCGAGGCAGGTATTGCGGAGGCGACGAGACGCAACTGCTTCCGCATTCAACCGGTATTCACCTGCATCGGCGCAATTCCGATAGTGTTGCAGCAACAGGCTTTCAGTCTCGGAGGCGAGCGCAAGCTTGAGCGCCTCGCGTACCTTGCGGACCGCGTGTACGTCCGCCTGTTCGAGCATTTCGGCAATATACTTTTCGCCCGGTAATACCAGCATTTCGGCGACCAGCGCCCGGTCCAGCGAATCCTGTGCAAGCAGGTCCCGGCAAGCCTTGCAGAGCGACTGCTGGATGTCTTTCCATTCGCCCTGATCCCGCTCGAGCATCATCAGCATCACGCGACTGGCGAGCTGCTGACCGGCTTCCCAGCGGTTGAAGGCATCGCTGTCGCAAACCATCAATTTCGCGAGCTCGCCGTTATCGAGGTCGGTGGTCAGGATGACAGGGGCGGAAAATCCGCGGAACGCAGAAATCATGACCTTCTCGGGCATATCGGAAAACTCGAGACGCGTCTCCGCTTCGCTGATATCGACGATTTGTTCGAGGCTGCCGTCCGCGTCGAGGGCAAGCGGCTCTCCGTCTGCATCAAAAAGCGCCAGCCGCATCGGCATGTGAAACGGACGGTTCAGTTCGCCGCGAGTGGTGCCGGCGCGCTGGCGGACCACGAGGCAAAGTCTGCCGCCGGCGGTATCGTGTTCGCGCCTGATATCGATGCGCGGCGTCCCGGACTGTTCGTACCAGCGCTGAAAGCGCGCGAGATCGACTCCCGACGCATCCTGCATCGCCATTCTGAAATCATCGGTGGTAACGGCCTGCCCGTCGTGGCGCTCGAAATACAAATCCATCCCCTTGCGGAAATTTTCGGCACCGAGCAGGCAATGCATCATGCGCACCACCTCGGCGCCCTTGTTGTATACCGTCGCGGTATAAAAATTATTGATTTCCTGGTAGGACGCCGGACGCACCGGGTGCGCCATCGGCCCGGCATCTTCGGAAAACTGGTGATTGCGCAGCACCCGCACGTCGCCGATGCGCTGAATCGCGCGCGAAAACATGTCGGCGCTGAACTCCTGGTCGCGGAAAACGGTTAGACCCTCTTTGAGGCTCAACTGGAACCAGTCGCGGCAGGTAACCCGGTTACCGGTCCAGTTGTGAAAATATTCGTGCGCGATGACGCCTTCGATGGCAAGGTAATCGTCATCGGTGGCGGTATGGGAACTGGCCAGCACGTACTTGGTATTGAAAACGTTCAGCCCCTTGTTTTCCATTGCGCCCATGTTGAAGTCGTCGACCGCGACAATCATGTAAAGGTCGAGGTCGTACTCCAGCCCGTAGACTTCCTCGTCCCAGCGCATCGCCTTCTGCAGCGAACGCAGCGCATGATCGCACTTGTCGCGGTTGTGATGCTCGGTATAGATCTGTAGCTGCACGCGACGCCCCGAGCGAGTGACGAATTCGTCCTCGATGCAGGCGAGATTCCCGGCTACCAGCGCGAACAGGTAGGCCGGCTTGGGGTAGGGATCCTGCCAGCTGATCCAGTGACGTCCATCGTCCTGCCCTCGATCTACCGCGTTTCCGTTCGACAGCATCACCGGATATCTTTCCAGATCAGCATGTATCTCGGTAATGAACACCGACATCACGTCCGGCCGATCGAGATAATAAGTGATGTAACGAAAGCCCTCGGCCTCGCACTGCGTGCAGAAGTTGCCGTGGGACAGATAGAGTCCCTCCAGACGCGTGTTCGCTGCCGCATCGATTTCGACCTCGCAGGCGAGTTCGAAGCGGTCGGGTACCGCGTGTATCGTCAGGGTTTCGGCACCGACCTCGTACTCCTCCGGCTGCAGGATTCTCCCGTCCAGGCGTATCTCGACGAGATTCAACTCGATGCCGTCGAGCACCAACGGGGCTTTGCTGTCGCTCGTCATGCGCCGTAACTGCAGCCTGCTTTTGACGACGGTGGCGCACTCATCGAGATGAAACTCGAGCCGGGTTTCGCCGATGCCGAAATCGGGCGGGCGGTAATCTTTCAGGTACTTGCGCTTGTGCTGATCTGTTTTCATAACCTGGCCTGAAAAGGGGTCGCATAAGTGTACCCCAAGGAGTATCATTCGCGGCATTTTTCATCCGTGGAGATTCAAAAAATGGCTGTCGAGCGCACTCTTTCGATCATCAAACCCGACGCGGTTGCCAAAAACGTAATCGGTGAAATTTACAACCGTTTCGAAAATGCCGGCCTGCGCATCGTCGCCGCCCGCATGGAGCACCTGAGTCGCGACAAGGCGGGCGAGTTTTACGCCGTGCACCGGGAACGCCCTTTCTTCAACGATCTTGTCGATTTCATGACTTCCGGGCCAGTCATGGTGCAGGTTCTCGAGGGCGACAACGCGATCGCGAAAAACCGCGAAGTGATGGGCGCGACCAATCCCGCCGACGCGGCCCCCGGCACCATCCGCGCCGATTTTGCGCAAACCGTCGACGAAAACGCGGTGCACGGCTCGGACGGTCCCGATACCGCGAAAGCCGAGATCGAGTTTTTCTTCGGCAGCGACGGCGTCTGCCCGAGAACCCGTTAGACTGGGCAGTAACCTCTATACGTGACCCTGCGCGGCAGGATTTTCTGCTTCAGGTAGACAGGGTCCGTTCCCACCAGGCAGGCAGGTCCGCGAACGAATCGAGAACGGCAAAGGGTTCGATTTCGCCGTCCAGGTCGGAATCGCGGAACTTGCCGGTTTTGACCTGGATACCTCGTATGCCGCAGCGCTGCGCCGCGCCGACATCACCGACGATATCGTCACCGATCATCAATGCCCGCTCGGCGCTGACTCCAAGTATTTCCAGCGCCGCATCGAAGAAGCCCTGAGCCGGTTTGCCGACCACGATCGCCTCGCAGGAGGCGGCATGCTCGAGCGCCTTGACAAAGGGCGCTACATCTAGCTGCAGACCGTTTTTACCGCGCCAGTAGCGCGTCATTCCGAGCGCGACCAGGCACGGTTGCGGGTCTCGCATCAGCATCTGAAAAGCGCGATTGAGCAGCCTGAAATCCCAGGCCTCGCCGAGGTCGCCGATGACGACCGCATCTACCGCGGCATCGCTATCCAGCGTAACTGTATCCACACGACTGAAATCTTGCACCGTGGCGGGCGGCACGAACAGGGCCGCCTTTTGCATCCCATGATTGGCCAGCCATTGCGTGGCCGCGATCGCCGGGGTCATGACCTCGTCGGCCGACGCGCTGAATCCCAGGGTTTCGAATTTCTCGAGCAGCGCCGCGCGCGGACGCGACGTGGTATTGGTGACGAAAAGATGCGGAACCCGCTGCCGTTTTATCCAGTCGAGTGCCTCGATGGCACCGGCGACCAGCCGATCGCCCTGGTAAATGACGCCATCCAGGTCGATTAACAATGCGTAGCGGGCAGTCCCGTTGGCAAGCATGCCGATCCTGTTATTTGCAACCCGTTGCGACCCAGAATAGCGTCCCGCGGAGGCGTTATCAACAGCCTGTTACAGGTGACGGTTTCATGCTAAGGTCGATTGCTGTCCGACAGCAAATGGCCTCGTTATCTCATGAGAATCGAAGACGACAGTAAACTCGATTACAGGGATGTCCTGATCCGCCCCAAGCGCAGCACCCTGGGCAGTCGCAAGGACGTCGAACTGGAGCGTGAATTCAAGTTTCGCAACTACCGCTCCGACAGCGCAGAGCACTATCGCGGCATACCGATCATGGCATCGAACATGGACGGTGTCGGCACCTTCGCAATGGCCGATGCGCTGGCCGCGATGGGACTTTTTACCTGCCTGATCAAAAACTATGACGCCGACGAACTGGCCGGGTTTTTTCGCGACGGTCGCGCCTCGCGACGCGAAAATGTCGCCTATTCCACCGGCATCACCGAACAGGATTACGACAAATTCGAGGCCGTCCACAAGCGTACCGGCAGCAACCTGAAATATGTTTGCGTCGACGTCGCCAACGGCTATTCGGAACGTTTTTCAGACTTCATCAAACAGTTGCGCGAGGCCTACCCGCACATCGTGATCATTGCCGGAAACGTGGTAACCGGCGAGATGACCGAGGAATTGATGCTCAGCGGCGCCGATATCGTCAAGGTTGGCATCGGGCCGGGCAGCGTCTGCACGACACGAATCCAGACCGGGGTCGGTTTTCCCCAGCTTTCCGCGGTAATCGAGTGCGCGGACGCCGCGCACGGCCTCGGCGGCCATATTATCGCAGACGGCGGCTGCACCTGTCCGGGCGACCTGGCCAAGGCATTTGCGGCGGGCGCCGATTTTGTCATGCTCGGCGGCATGCTGGCCGGCCATGACGAGGGTGGCGGCGAAATCATAACGCGCTACTACAAAACCGGCGAAGTCAAAAGAACCGAAAACGGCTGGGAAGACCAGATCGAGGAGCGCAAGTTCGTCAGTTTCTACGGTATGAGCTCGAAGGCCGCCAACGAAAAACATTTCGGGGGCCTGAAGGAGTATCGTTCGTCCGAGGGCCGCGAAATCCTGGTGCCTTATCGAGGCAAGATCGACAATACCATCCAGGATCTGCTGGGCGGTGTCCGCAGCACCTGCACCTATGCCGGTGCCAAGAAGCTGAAATGGCTCAGCAAGTGCACGACCTTCGTCAAAACCGGGCAACAGTACAATTCGGTATTTGCCGACAAGTGAAACGGCAGAGGGCTGGCACGCCTCGTCTTTGCGGCCGCGGCCCGACCGAGGTATACGATTAGCCGAAAACAAAAGTAAGCTCGGTCCCGTGCTTGGACCACGGAATGACAATGCCCTGGTAAGCGGTAGGGAGAGCGCCGGGCACCAGAGGCAGGTCGAATGGTACGGCAGGTTGGGCATGCGACCCTGGAACGGAATCGTCTCTGCGGACTGTTTTGTTTCCGTGCCGAGGTAGCGTTAGACGCCTGGGTCGGGCCGACGAGCCTGGTTTCTGCGGCGCAGCCACGCTTCGTACGCCCAATTGCTGAAAATCCTGATAATTGGCCAATCGAGCATCCGCCAGAGCAATCCAATTGGCGTATGCTCCCAGGCGCGAATGTTGGCGCTCAGGCCGGTAAGCCATTGTCCATCGGCAGTTTTCAGGTGCAGTCTCGACGGCAGCCGCTCCCTGCCGGACAGCGTTTCGTCGGCGTCGAGTTCATGTATGTTGCTGACCACCAGCTTGCCCTCGCAATATTTCCGAGCTTGCCGATTTCC
>JAOTTY010000356.1 GCA_029864185.1 Gammaproteobacteria bacterium | reverse complement strand
GGGATCTACTGGCCATCTGTTTTTACGCGCGGGACTTTTTATCGAAAACTGGCTGAAACCGGATTCGTGCATTTCCTCGATGAACAGCTGCTTCTCGTCGCGACTGATATAGGACAGGTATTGCATAGAATCGATAAAACGATAATCCTGCAGTATTTCCTCGCTGAACGGTGTAAACAATGCCGCGTCCATCTCGTCGCTAGCCTGGTACAGGCCCACCAGCGCATCCATCGAGGCCTGGGCAATCGCCAGGCGCTGGCCTATCTCATGTAGTGCCACGTCGGCCTGCACCTCGTAACGCGCGCGCTGCTGGTAGGACTGCAGGTTAAAAACCAGCCAGCCAACCAGCGCAACCATGACCATTCCCGAAATCAGGAACAGTAGGCGAGAGTTAGCCTGCGGCATTTTCAAGTCGAGTGATCCCGAATTACGTTCAGTTAACCTTTTTTGCCTTGCGCAGGAACTTGCGTGGAAGCTTAATCCGGGTCGATTCGAGGTGAGCCGTGTTGATCCACAGGTCCCAGTCCCGATTGGCGACGATGGGTATTTCGCTCGGAGATTTACCTTTCAGGATTTCGATCGCGGTCTGGGCAGCCCATTCGCCATGTTCCTGAGGAATTTTGGTGAAGCCGACGGTACTGAAAGGCATCATCCACTCATGGCTGGTGACAGTCAGCTTCCTCGCATGCTCGACCGCAAAGACGGCCAACTCGGTTTTGTTCCAGTCGCTGATGCCCGAATAACTGCCCATCACAATGAAATCCACATCCTGTGCCGCCCGGTACTGTGCTTTCCATTCGCTGGCGCTGGACACGAGCATACCTTCCAAATCGATACCGAGTTTCTTCGAGGCCTCGGCGACGCGGTCCAGGTTCTTCTTTTCGGTCAGGGTGTCGGCTCCGAGATAGATCGCCTTTTTCGCCCCCCCGGAGTATTTGATCGCATGGGTCAGCATAGCCTCGAGCGGTGCCACCTCGACGATGCCGGTGACATTGCTGTAAGGAAAGCCATACTCCTTGACGGTCCAGTTAACGCCGCTGAATACGAATGGCGTAGCGGCATCCCGGTAGTACTGCTCGACCACGTATTTGGCCGCGTTATCGTCGGAGACTATGACCACGTCGGGTTGCCAGGTTTCGATTTCGCGCTTGACCGCGACCGCAGCCGACTGCTTGAACTCCGGGCTCTTGTTGCGCTTGGTATCCATATCGATCTGCCGAATTTCGCAGTGGCCGGTGAGTACCTTGCGCAATCCCTCCTCCACACCATCGGACCAGGCATAACCCCGGTGGTAGGAAGATACGTAAAGGCATTTATTGGCGCCGGAGTTTGCCGTCGATGATGCAACCAGACTGGATAAAAACAGACTCGCGGCGGTGATTAGAATCGTATGTTTGTGATGCATGATTATTTCCTATTCAACCTGGTAAAACCAAGACCAAGACCGTCAAAACGACTACCGGGCCGCGTTGCCAAATTAATAAATGGGTATTCAAATCATTAATCGGCAAATCTTCGGTATTCTTGAGCCGGCAATTCGGCTGAATGTGGGCGCAGGTGGCAATCCTTTTTTACGCTTTGGGAGCCGGCCTCGCTTCCCGGCTCAAAAACTATAAGCCCCCGCCCGTTGACTTGCGAAAAAACAGTGCAGTTTTACGAAGGGAAGAAGGCAACCAGGTATGTGCGAGTGCTGGCGTTCTGGTACGCCGCCGATAAAAGTCCGAGGCTGTTTGACCCTGGCCCAATAATTCGAGCCGCCTTAGGATTAGAGACGGCCACGCATTCTAGGCTTGAGAATGATAACGGCGCGTTTAGCGGCAAATGCGAGAGTCCACTGCTTTATCAGGCGTCACTGTCAGGCATCGGTTTTGGCAGCCGCATTTGAACTTCGAAAATAGTTTTCACACAGCCCGGACCCACAGCGGACTCTGGAAAATATAGTTTTAATCGCGGAAAACGGCAGCTTGCAGGCGTTAAGCCAAATTAAAACGGTCAAATGTGCTGTGACTAAATCGTCGTCGATAAATGCTAGGTGTCAGACCAACCTTGCGTTTGAACATCCGTCTAAACGAGGCCGGATCCTCGTAACCCACCTCAATTCCTATTTGCTCAATTGTCTCATTACCTGTCTCGAGCTCTTTCTTTGCTTTTTCAATTCGGATCATGTGGACATAATCCATGGGCCTATCTCCCGTTGCCTGTTTAAATCTTCGTGAAAAGGTAGTAGACGGGAGCCCTGCTCGTTGAATCATACCTGCTATAGGATTAGGGTGTGAGTAGTGTTCGCCGACCCATGCCTGGCATTCATGAATAATTTTGTCGCCATGCAAGGCAAGATGCGTTTTAACCGAAAATGGGGCCTGGCTCATATCACGATTGGGTATAACCCAGAGTTTGGCAGCATTTACAGCCTGTTCAGTTCCGCAAAATCTAGTGATTAGATATAAAACCAGTTCCTGCCAAACGGTTGATCCACCTGCTGTAACAATGCGGCCATCATCGCCAGCTACGCATAAATTCTGATCGACTCGCCATTCGACTTCCGGATAGCGAATCTTTACCAGGTCGCGATATGCCCAAAAGGTTGTTGCTTCTAATCCATTGAGCACACCGGTTTCGGCTAAAAGCGCTGTGCTGGTGCACATCGAAGACAAAACCGAGCCGCGATCCCTCAATCGGGAAATCCAATCCAGCTCGCGTTGGTCGTGATCTCTTAGCGAAACTGTGTCATTGGGTACAAAACTCGCCAGAATTGCTATATCTGTATCTATGGCGTTCTCGGTACTGGTATTGGGTGAGATCAATGCACTGCCGCCACTACCCTTGCAGGTAAAAGGTTTGTCTTCTACGGCGACAATTTGCACATCAAATCTTGGGACGGCAATTTCATCGGAAACGAATGTCTCCCAGCCCACACCGACTGAACTCAAAACATCATAGAGACCGAACAGAACGGACGGAGATGTGTCGGGAGTTCCTAATATGCTGACCTTTATCGGTTGATGTGCTGGCATTGGGAGGTCTCTTTTCGATAGATTTGGGGAATATGCCTCCATATTGAGTGATTTGCCTCTTCGCAGTCAATTAATCCAGGGCTAGGCTTGATTTCGACAATCGCTAGCAAATGCCGGGAGGCAATCGATGGATTATTTGGATTTCAATACATTAGATGGCACTTCGTTAAAACTCAAAGCTGTTACTGTCGATGAATTCAGAAACAAATTGCGCGGCCAGTCGATCATTCAAGGCGATCCGGAATACAACGAATCTCGAGTTATCTGGAACGGATCGACAGATAAACATCCGGCGATAATGATTAAGTGCTCTGGCTCTGCCGACGTTATAGACGCTGTAAATTTTGCGCGTGAGCACGGTATTGTCGTTGCCGTGCGTGGGGGCGGTCACAATGTGGCAGGTAATGCACTGTGCGACGGTGGGATGGTAATCGATCTGTCGAAAATGAATAGCGTTCGTGTTATTGAAAAAACCCGAAGAGCTTTCGTTGGTGGCGGAGCCTTACTCGGAGATGTGGATCGCG
>JAOTTY010000091.1 GCA_029864185.1 Gammaproteobacteria bacterium | reverse complement strand
CTGAATCCGCAGCTTAACGAAATGCTAAAACTCACCTTCGGCATGCGCAGCAGCAGCGTCGAAAACGATATGACCGACGGATTTTCTTTTCCCGAAGGCATCGAGGTCGACGACGACGTCACGGTGACGGAACTCGGTCTGGCATACTTTATGAACGACTCGACACGCATTTCCGTGCGCCTGGACGAAAACTTCCGTTTTGCCAAGGTCAACGAACTCGCGTTTGCCGCGCCGGGCGAGATTCTCGATACCCAGACTGGTGAATCTCTCGAGATCGGAATCGCTTTTACACACGGTGACCAGCAATTTATTGCCACCATTTACCGCCTTGATCTGGAAAACGAAATCGATTTCGATCCGATCAATTTTGTGAACGTCAACCTCGACGACACCCGTCGTGATGGATTGACCCTGTCCTGGCTGAGTCAATTTAGCAGGCATTTCGCGCTGAAAACCGAAATCGGCCTGATCGATTCCCAATTCAGATCCGGGAGCTTCGAAGGCAAAGAAATTCCTGGCGTTTCCGATACCGTAGCTAAACTGCGTGGCGACCAACGCATCAATGACCTTGTCACCGCCTACCTGGAATACCACTACAGTTCGCCGAGGTATCCCTCGGGCGACCTCGCCAATGATCTAGAAAAGATTGATTCGATTTCGGTTTACAATGGCGGTGTGACTTATAAGAATATGGATTGGGAAATAAGTTTTCGGGTTAACAATCTGTTCGATGAAACGTATGCGGAATTCGTCAATAATTTCGGTGCCTTTTTTCCCAATCCCGAACGCAACTACACCCTAACCGCAGCATATAGTTTCGAATAATGGGAAATCGACTGACAAAAGTATATACGCGCACCGGGGATCACGGCACGACCGGGCTCGCAGACGGCAGCAGGGTCGCCAAGAACGATCCACGAGTGGTTTGCATGGGCGAGGTCGACGAACTCAACGCCTGCATCGGCGTCGCGCTGAGCCAGCTCGATGACGGGCCGATAGCTCAGGCGTTGTTCGCGGTACAGCATGATCTTTTCGACATCGGCGCAGAGCTGTGCCAGCCGGGCAAGCAACTGATTACACAAGACTATGTCGAGGGCCTGGAGAAAAGCGCCGACGCATTCAATGCCGACCTCGGCGAACTTAAGGAGTTTATACTTCCCGGTGGGTCGCAGGCGGTAGCGGGGCTGCAGTTGGCCCGCACCGTGTGCCGGCGCGTCGAACGCTCACTGGTAAACCTGAATGATGCGGTGACGATCAACCCGCTAACCTGCCGTTATATCAACCGGCTATCAGATTTGCTGTTTATCCTGGCGCGCGCGCAGTCGCAGCTGGAGGGTGGCGGAGAGGTCTACTGGAACTCGAAGTATTCGCGAATCAATCGGGGCAAATAAAGCCGGTGCGCCAACCACGTGATCAACGACGCAACTCGACCGTAACCCTCCTGTTGGCGGCCAGCGAGTTTTTGCTGGCGCCCTTGCTCGCCGGTTGTTGCTCCCCGAAATAGGCGATCCGTAGCAGGCGGGAATCGATGCCGAGGGCAATGAGCAGGTCGTAAACGTACCAGGCACGACGCTCGGACAGACCCTCGTTATAGCAGTCGAGCCCGGTATTGTCGGCATGGCCACTGACGACGATTTCGGAGACCGATTTGTCGACCTTGAGATACTCGAGCATCCGTTTGAACGAGGTTTCTTCCTGCTCGACGCTGGCGAATTCGTTATCGGGTTCGAAATGGATACTGCTGACGCGCACATCGTCGAAGTTCAGGTGGTGCAGCTCCTCGACGCATTTTTTGAAGGCCACCTCGGCCTCTCCGAACCTGACCGTCGAAAGCGAAGCAAGCAGCGGCTGCTCGTCGTAGAAAAGGAATCCCGGTTGCGACCCCCGGCTTAATTCGTAAAAGGCCTGCTCGGCGACGCCGACCGGAATCCTGAACAGGCTGCGGCGGCCGCTGGTTTCGAAACGAGCCAGCACGGTGGGATTAGTCTTCGCATTCCAGCTGGTCGCCTCCGAGCGCAGCTCCACGTTGACGCCCTTGCCAAACCTGTGGCGGCTGTTCAGTTCCAGCCGCAGCCCACGTCCGGCCTCCTGCGTGAACACGGCGCTGCCGAACAGCGGGATCTGGTGCTCGATACGACAGGCAACAGGGCTGTGCTCCGTCAGTTTCCAGCTGGATTCGTCCATCGACGCCTGGTAGCGGCGCTCGACAGATTGCGCGCCTGCGCAAAATACGATCAACGGAATCAGAAATAACTTGCTCTTGAATGGCATCGGTTACCATGAACATCGACAAACTGACCTGTATATCGGCTTTTGCGGGTATTTCTTGAGTACCGCGAGGCCCTGCTACCGGCATTTGCCCGCGCGCCCTCGAGGGGCGGCTGGCTGAAGCCTGAGCAGGCCGCTACGATGTCCGGAGTCGGGGCATTTACTGCGACAGGTAGTCGACGACCAGTTGCGCGAACTGCTCTGGTCTTTCGGTATGCAACCAGTGTCCGGCATCGCCGATTGTGGTCACGAGGGCGTTTGAAAAACGCTCTTCGATCACATCGATTTCCGCATCACCGACGTAATCAGACCTGGCGCCGCGAATAAACAGGGTCGGCACATCGATGCGCCAGCCCGACGGCAGGTCATCGAAGCCGGTCAAAAACTCCATGTCGCGCTGGATCACGCGCCAGTTGACGCGCCAACGCCAGGAGTCCCCGTCGCGCACCAGGTTTTGCAGCAAGAAGGCGCGCAGCTGATCCTCGGGAATGTTTTGACGCAACAGGCGATCGGCCCTGGCCCGCGATTCGATGGCGTCGAGCGGCAACGCCAGAATCGGTTCGATCAGGTCGTCGTAGTGATGAAAATACGACACCGGCGCGATGTCGGCCACGACGAGGCGCGAGACCAGTTCCGGGTAATCGACCGCGAGCGTCATTGCGACCTTGCCGCCCATACTGTGCCCGAGCAGATAGCAGTCGGACAACTCGAGTCGCTGCAGCAGCTGCGCGACATCGTCGGCCATCACCGGGTAATTCATTTCGTCGGCATGGAAAGACTGGCCGTGATTGCGCAGGTCGACATTGATCACTTCGAAGCGGCTGGCGAACTGGCGTGCATGCGATTGCCAGTTTCTGCCAGATCCGAAAAGGCCATGCAGCACCAGCAACGGCCGCCCGGACCCGTTGATGGTATGGTTTAGTAGCGGCATATCGGCCTTTGACCCGACTGTATTCAGCTCGCGCCAGGCATTTACTTCTTGCGTGGCAGGTAAAGGTCGGTAATCGTGCCTTCAGCCATTTCGGCGGCGAAATTGAAAGTCTCGGACAGGGTTGGGTGCGGATGTATCGTCAACCCGATATCCTCGGCGTCGGCGCCCATCTCCAGCGCCAGCACGGCTTCGGCGATAAGCTCGCCGGCATTCGGCCCGACGATCCCGGCGCCGATAATACGTTTGCTCTCCTTGTCGAACAGGACCTTGGTCAGGCCCTCGTCGCGGTCTATACCGAGAGAGCGACCACTCGCGGCCCACGGGAACGCGCCTTTTTCGAATTCGATACCCTGCTCCCTGGCTTCGCTCTCGCTCAGCCCCATCCACGCCACCTCGGGATCGGTATAGGCTACCGACGGAATCGTCAGTGGTTCGAAATACGATTTCATACCGGCGATCACTTCGGCGGCCACCTTGCCTTCGTGCGTCGCCTTGTGCGCCAGCATCGGATTACCGACGATATCGCCAATCGCGAAAATATTGGCAACGTTGGTGCGCATTTGTTTATCCACGGGGATAAATCCGCTGTCATCGACACTGATACCTGCCTTGTCCGCACCGATGTGATGACCGTTTGGCCGGCGTCCGACCGCGACCAGCACCTTGTCGAACAGCGCCGGGGCAGGTGCCTTGTCGCCCTCGAAGCTGACCTTCAGGCCGTTTTTCTGCGCCTTGATTTCGGAGACCCTGGTCTTCAGATGAATCGCCTTGTAGCGCTTCGAAATAATTTTCGTCAGGCCGCGCACAAGATCCTTGTCGCATCCCGGGATCAGGCTGTCCATGAACTCGACCACGGTGATTTCGGAGCCGAGCGCGTCGTAAACGGTTGCCATTTCGAGCCCGATGATACCGCCGCCGACAATCAGCAGTTTCCTGGGTATGTCGCTCAGTTCCAGCGCGCCGGTCGAATCCATCAGGCGCGCGTCGTCGTTGGGAAAAGACGGTATCTGGGTCGCCTGTGATCCGGCGGCGATAATGCAGTGCTCGAACGAAATGCGGCTGGACTTGCCGTCTCGAGTCACCTGCAAATTGTTTTGATCGATAAATTCCGCGACACCGTGCACCACCGTTACCTTGCGCTGCCTGGCCAGCCCCGACAGGCCGCCGGTCAGCTTGCCAACCACCCTGGACTTGAAGGCGTTGATGCCTTTCAGATCGATCTTCGGTTTACCGAAAGTTACGCCGTTGGCCTGCATATGACTGGCCTCGTTGATGATTTGCGCGGTATGCAGCAAAGCCTTGGAGGGAATACAGCCAACATTCAGGCAAACGCCGCCCAGAACTTCGTAGCGTTCCACCAGAATTACTTTCTTGCCGAGATCGGCGGCGCGAAATGCGGCGGTATATCCCCCTGGCCCGGCGCCAAGCACCACGACTTCCGCGGTCATATCGGCATCGCCCGACGATTTCGACGGCGCGGAGGACGTCTTTTCGGGGGTGGGCGACTCCTTCGCGGGAGCGGACGATTTTTCCGGGGAAGCAGATTTCGCGGTATCGCCGGATTCGGAGGTATCGATAGTTCCCAGTTTGTTGCCTTCGGAAATCCGGTCGCCGACCTTCACGGTCACCGCTTTGATCGTGCCGGCAAAGGGAGAAGGGATATCCATCGTCGCCTTTTCCGACTCCAGCGTCAGGATCGGATCCTCGACTTTAACCTGGTCACCCGCGGTCACATGAATTTCGATAACTTCTACGTTGTCAAAATCGCCGATATCCGGCAGTAGCAATTCTTTTTCGCTCATGATTATAAAAGTACCCTTCTGATGTCAGATATGACCTGGCCCAGGAAACTGGTGAAGCGCGCTGCCTGCGCGCCGTCGATGACGCGATGATCGTAGGACAGGCCCAACGGCAGGATCAACCTCGGCTTGAACTCGCCGTCGATATAAACCGGCTGCATCCTGGAACGAGACACGCCAAGGATGGCGACCTCGGGCGCATTGATGATGGGCGTGAAATAAGTCCCGCCGATACCGCCGAGGCTGGAAATCGTAAAGCAACCACCCTGCATGTCTGACGGCGACAGTTTGCCGTCCCGCGCTCGCGCCGATGTTTCGCCGAGTTCGGCGGCAAGTTCGAACAGGCCCTTTTGATCGACGTCGCGTACCACCGGAACCACCAGCCCGTTCGGGGTGTCCACCGCGATACCGATATGAAAGTATTTTTTCAGGATCAGGTTTTCACCCGAGGCATCCAGCGACGCATTGAAATCGGGAAACTCCTGCAGCGCGCTGGTCACCGCCTTGAGCAGAAACACCAGCGGTGTCAGGCGCAGGTTCTTTCTCTCCGCTTCCTTGGCCAGCGACTTGCGAAACGCCTCGAGCTCGGTGATGTCGGTCTCGTCGAACTGCGTCACGTGCGGTATGTTGACCCAGCTGCGGTGCACGTGCGCTCCCGAGATCTTCTTGATCCGGCCTAGCGGCACGATTTCGATGTCGCCAAACTTCGAATGATCGACCTCCGGAATTCCACCCACCGCGATGCCGCCGCTGGCACCGCCACCGCTGGACATGGCGGACTTGATAAAACCCTTGACATCGGACTTCAGGATTCGGCTCTTGGGACCGCTACCGACCACCTGCTGCAGGTCGACGCCGAGTTCGCGCGCGTAGCGACGGATCGACGGGCTGGCATGGGTCAGATTGCTGCTCTGGGCCTCGCCAGCGTCGGCGCCCGGGTGCGGGCGACGTTCCTTACCGAGCGTTCCCCCGGCGCGCGAGTCGGGGCTGGCGATGGCCTGGTCCTCCGCACCTTTGACGGATTTGTCGACAGGCTTTTCCTCGGCTTCGCGCGCCGACCTTTGTGTCGCTTTTTGCGTGGGCTCTCGCCCCGGTTTTTCGATCGATGAATCTGCCGAGACAGGTTCTGATATTGCACCCGGGACAGCGCCGTCGGCCTGGATGAGGATCGCGATCTCGTCGCCCTCGCTGACCCGGTCGCCGACGCTGACGCTGATTTTTTCGATGGTGCCGGCAAAGGGACTCGGGATCTCCATCGTCGCCTTGTCGGACTCGAGCACGATCAGTCCCTGGTCCGCCTCGATCTCGTCACCCGGGCTGACCAGCACTTCGATGATTTCAATATCGTCGAAGTCCCCGACGTCAGGTAGTTTGATGGTTTTCTTGTCTGCCACGTTTTGACTCCTGTACAACCCTTCAGACGGTTATCGGGTTGGGTTTGTCGGGATCGACGCCGTATTTCCTGATCGCCTGCTGCACGACCTTGTTTTCGATTGCGCCCTCGTCGGCCAGCGCCTTGAGCGCGGCGACGGCGACGTGATAGCGGTTGACCTCGAAGAATATGCGCAGATTTTCACGGGTATCGCTGCGCCCGAATCCATCGGTGCCAAGAGTCGTATAACTCATGGGTACGAACTCCCGAATCTGATCGGCATAGGTTTGCGTATAATCGGTGGCGATGATAGCCGGCCCCTTGCGCCCCTGTAGCTGGGTTTCGAGATATCCCGCGCGCGCCTTCTTGGTCGGATGCAGTCGGTTCCAGCGCGCGCATTCACGACCCTCGCGGGCGAGTTCGTTAACGCTGGTCACGCTCCAGATATCCGCGTTGACCTTGTAGTCTGTCCTGAGTAGTTCGGCCGCGGCAATCACCTCGCGCAATATCGTGCCCGACCCCATCAGCTGCACCTTGTGCCCCTTTTCTTCGCCTTCCTCGAGACAGTAGATTCCCTTGATGATTCCTTCCTCGCAGCCCTTCGGCATGGCCGGATGTGCGTAGTTCTCGTTCATGACCGTGATGTAGTAAAACACCTTCTCCTTCAACTGGTACATGCGCCTGAGTCCGCTGTGGATGATTACCGCGAGCTCGTAGGCAAAGGTCGGATCGTAGGATAGGCAGTTCGGAATGGTGCCTGCGACGATCAGGCTATGGCCGTCCTGGTGTTGTAACCCCTCGCCGGCCAGCGTCGTGCGCCCGGCGGTGCCTCCCATCAGAAAGCCCCGCGCCTGCATGTCGCCCGCGGCCCAGGCGAGGTCACCGATACGCTGAAAACCGAACATCGAATAATAAATATAAAACGGTATCATGCTGACCCCGTGCGTACTGTAGGCGGTTGCCGCGGCAATCCAGGAGGACATGGCGCCGGCCTCGGTAATTCCCTCCTCGAGGATCTGCCCCTTGATGTCTTCCTTGTAATACATGACCTGGTCGGAATCCATCGGCTCGTAGAGCTGGCCGCGGAAGGAATATATCCCGAGCTGGCGGAACATGCCCTCCATGCCGAAGGTACGTGCTTCGTCAGGCACGATCGGCACGATGTTGTTGCCGATCTGTTTGTCGCGCGCGAGCGTCGAAAGCATCCGCACGAAAGCCATCGTGGTCGAGAATTCCCGTTCGCCGCTATCCTTCAGCAGCGCGTCGAAGATTTCCAGCCCTGGCACCGATAGCGGGCTGGCTTCGTCGCTGCGTACCGGCATATAGCCACCCAGTTTCTCGCGGGCCTTGCGCATGTATTTCATTTCCTTGCTGTCTTCAGGGAAGCGATAAAACGGGGCGTCGGCGATGGCGTCGTCGCTGACAGGAATATTGAAGCGGTCTCGGAACGCCTTTAGTGCATCCTCGCCCATTTTCTTTTGCGAGTGGGTGATATTCTGCCCTTCGCCGGCCTCGCCCATGCCGTAACCCTTGACCGTCTTGGCGAGGATGACCGTCGGCCGGTCCGTGTATTCCACCGCTTCGGCGTAGGCCGCGTAAATCTTGTGCGGGTCGTGGCCGCCGCGGTTCAGGCGCCAGATATCCTCGTCCGACATCTCGGCCACCATATCCAGCGTCTCCGGATACTTGCCGAAAAAATATTCGCGCGTGTAGGCTCCTCCCTTGGCCTTGTAAGCCTGGTACTCGCCGTCTACCGTTTCCTCCATCAGGCGTTGCAGGATGCCCTTCTGGTCCCTGGCGAACAGCTGATCCCAGTAGGAGCCCCAGATGACTTTGAGCACGTTCCAGCCGGCGCCGCGAAACACCGCCTCGAGCTCCTGTATGATCTTGCCGTTACCGCGCACCGGGCCATCGAGGCGCTGCAGGTTGCAGTTTATGACGAATATCAGGTTGTCCAGATTTTCACGCGCGGCGAGCGAGATCGCACCCAGCGACTCCGGTTCGTCCATTTCTCCGTCGCCCATGAAGGCCCAGACCTTGCGGTCGTGCTGTGGCTGAAGACCGCGGTTTTCGAGGTACTTCATGAAGCGCGCCTGGTAAATCGCCATGATCGGACCGAGCCCCATGGATACCGTCGGAAACTGCCAGAAATCCGGCATCAGCCAGGGATGCGGATAAGAGGATAGACCGTCCTCGCTGAGCGCTTCCTGGCGAAACGACCTCAGCTGGCTCTCGCTGATGCGGCCCTCGAGGAAGGCGCGGGCGTAGACGCCGGGCGCAGAATGACCCTGAAAAAAAACGAGATCGCCCTTGTGTTCCTCGGTCGGTGCGCGAAAAAAGTGCATGAATCCGACGTCGTACAGGGTCGCCGCCGACGCGAAGCTTGCGATATGGCCGCCCAGTTCACTGGACTTGCGGTTCGCAAGCACGACCATGGCCGCGGCGTTCCAGCGGATCACCGAGCGGATGCTGTGCTCGATTGCCTGGTCGCCTGGAATGGATCGCTGACTCGATTCCGGAATGGTGTTGACATAGGCGGTGTTGGCCGAGAACGGCAGGTAAACGCCCGAACGCCGTGTCTTGTCGATTAGCTTTTCGAGCAGGAAATGGGCGCGCTCCGGGCCTTCCCGCTGCAGAACAGAATCCAGTGACTCTATCCATTCCTGGGTTTCCTCCGGATCAATATCAGTTTCATCTATCACGTGCGTTGCCTTTATTGTAAATTGGCGGGATTATACAGCAATTGGAACTGCGCCCAGGCGCAATCAATAGAATTTATGCCTATATTAATATCCCATGTTCGCAAACTGCAATAAATAGATGAATCGCCTTACCATCGTCACTCCCGATGACTGGCATGTGCATTTGCGTGACTCACCGTACCTCGAAGCTGTCGTCGCCGATACCGCACGGCAGTTTGGGCGCGCCATCGTTATGCCGAACCTGCTCCCGCCGGTGCGGACCTGCAACGAGGCGATGGCTTACCGTGATCGCATCCTCGCGGCGCTGCCGGCGAACAGCGGCTTCGAGCCGCTGATGACGCTGTACCTGACCGATAACACCCGGGTGGAGGATATCGAAGCCGCCAGCGAATCCGGGTGCATCCATGGCGCCAAGCTTTACCCCGCCGGTGCGACGACGAATTCCGATGCTGGCGTCACCGACCTCGCAAACCTGGACGCGGTGCTCGAAACCATGCAAAAACACCGCTTCATGCTGCAGCTGCACGGCGAGGCCACCGCACCAGAGATCGATATCTTCGATCGCGAAAAGCGGTTTATCGAGTTAAGCCTCGAGCGCATCCGCAGAAACTTTCCCGAGCTGCCTGTCGTATTCGAACACATAACGACGCGCGATGCGGTCGACTACGTACTGGCGAGCGACGCCTGCCTCGCAGCGACGATCACCCCGCATCACCTGCTGATCAATCGTAACGCGATTTTCAACGGCGGCATACGACCTCATTACTATTGCCTGCCGGTTGCCAAGCGCGAGCATCATCGCCAGGCTCTTGTGGCTGCCGCCTGCGGCGGCGATGCGCGCTTCTTCGCCGGTACCGACAGCGCTCCACACAGTAAATCGGCAAAGGAATCCGCCTGCGGCTGCGCCGGAATTTACTCGGCGCACAGCGCGCTCGAACTCTATGCCGAGGTGTTCGAGAATGCCGGCGATTTCGGCCATTTCGAGTCTTTCATGAGCAAGAACGGCGCCAGCTACTACGGCCTGGAGCTAAACCAGGGCACGGTAACGCTGGAACGAAGGGAATGGACCCTGCCCGATTCGCTACCCTACCCGGATTCAGAGCTGGTTCCATTCAGAAGCGGCGAGAGATTGCGCTGGAAACAGGTTGTCGATGCCTGAATCGACGCCGATGGCGGAGCGCTTTCGAGGGTATCTCCCGGTTGTCGTCGACGTCGAAACCGGGGGGTTCAACGAACTCACCGATGCCCTGTTGCAGATTGCCGCGGTATTAATCGATATCGATGACGCTGGCCAGCTGTACTGCGCGGAAACGGTATCCTGCCACGTGGTCCCTTTCGAAGGCGCCAACCTCGATCCCAAGTCGATGGAGGTAAACGGCATCGACGTTCACCATCCCTTCCGCCTGGCGCTGGACGAAAAGCAGGCCCTGCCGAAAATTTTCAAACCGATTCGCGAAGCTATCAAGCATCACAGTTGCCGCAAGGCGATACTGGTCGGGCATAACGCGCACTTCGATCTGAAATTCATCAATGCGGCCGCGGCGAGAGCCGGCATCAAGCGCAATCCGTTCCATCCCTTTAGCACCTTCGACACGGTTACGCTAGCGGGGCTGGCCTACGGGCAGACGGTGCTGGCAAGATCGGTCAATTCGGCTGGACTCGAGTGGGACCCGAGCGAGGCCCATTCGGCAATTTACGACGCCGAGATGACGGCGTTTCTGTTTTGCAAGATCGTCAACGAGTATTCATTTGTTCAGCCCTGACCCGCAATTTACATTATACTCGTTGCAAAACAGGCAGATCACCTAGCATTGCGCAAAGAAGATCTCTCAATCATCGTCGTCGATGACCTCCAGTTCAGCCGGGAAGTGGTAAAATCCGGCCTCGGCAAATCGGGATTTTCCGATATCCGCACCGCCTCGTCCGCCGACGAGGCGCTGTACCTGCTCAATCACCGGCGTGCGCACGTCGTGCTCGCCGACTTCTGGATGCCGGGCATGAACGGCCTCGAGATGACCGACCTGATTCGCCGCTGGGACGAGAAAAACGACCGTTACACGGGTATCGTTCTGTTGACCGCGGAAGACACCGCCTCGAGTATCGTGGTCGCCTTCGACCGTGGGGTCGATGATTTCATCTCCAAGTCGGCAAACCAGTTCGAACTTGCGGCAAGGGTGTTTGGCACCGGGCGCACCGCATTCCAGCAGAACGCGCTGCGCGAACGCATGCGCATGCTCGGCAACAAGTTCCTGCGCATCAAGCAGCACAGCCTGCAGGATCCCGAAACCAACCTGCCGAACAGGGCTCGGCTCGAATTGCATATCGAGGCTCTGATCGAACACTGCACCGCCCGTGGCGGCGGCCTCGGTGTCGCGATGATCGAAGTCAACTCGTCGAACAATGAGCTGCGCCTCGGAACCCTGAAGACCATTGCCAATTCGATTCAGCTTTCATTGCGACCCATGGACATGGTCGCGCGCTTCAATCTGAACAGCTTCGTGGTTTCGGTACAGTATCAGGAAACCGACGTGTTCAATCCAAAGCTGTTTGATCGCCTGATTGAAAGTATCAAGCGCCACACGATGCAAACCACCGACCAGGGGAAACAGATGCGGATATCGATCGGCGTCTGGCATGGTCACGACCTCGATCCCGCGCCCTCTGTTTCGGAAATCATCGACCAGGCGCGCCAGCACTGCAAGCCCATCGCGTAATAGTCGACGCAACGGCGTCGGCCGTTAGCGACTGGCTCGCGAGAATTCACCCTGTGCCGACATCTGGATTAACCACGTAATCCGGGTGCTGCGCCCTGCCGGCAGGGCGGGGATTCGGGCTGTCAGCTGGCCTTTTTCTCGAGCGCTGCCTGGACCAGCTTTTCGAGTTCACCCGATTCGTGCATTTCCAGGGTGATGTCGCATCCCCCGATCAGTTCTCCGTCGACATAGACCTGGGGGAACGTCGGCCAGTCGGCGTAGCGCGGCAGATTCTGGAAAATCTCGGGATCGGATAACACGTTGACATAGGCGAATTCGACGCCCAGCGATTTCAGCGCTTCCGCGGTTCTGCTGGAGAAACCGCATTGCGGCAATTGTGGCGTGCCCTTCATGTAAATTAGCACAGGGTAGGTTTCGACCTGCTGTTTAATGCGTTCCAGAACGTCCATTCAATACCTCGAGAGTAATAACCAAGTAAAACACTAAGTTATTATCATAACCGTTTTTTTCAAGCATGGAAATTGGATCCGTTACTTTTGGCTGGGATCGATATGCTGTTGCAACCAGTATTCCAGCAGCGCGCTATGCCACAGCTTGCTGCCGTTCAGCCGCGTGAAGTGCTGCTCCGGCTGCGCCAGCAGCCGATCGATGTAATCACGGTTGAACAATCCGCGCTCACGGCTGCGCCGGCTGTTAAGGGTATCCGCCATGAACTGGAAAAAGTCTCCGCGCACGAATTTTAATGCCGGCATCGGAAAATACCCCTTGGGTCGATCGATTACCGCGTCGGGAATGCGCCCGCGCGCAATTTCCTTCAGTACTCCCTTGCCGTGGTGCTTCAGTTTCAGCTCTGGCGGGCAAGAGGCAGCCAGCTCCACCAGTTGATGATCGAGAAACGGCACCCGTGCTTCCAGTCCCCAGGCCATAGTCATGTTGTCGACCCGTTTTACCGGGTCGTCTACGATCAGCGTCGTCACATCGAAGCGCAGCACGGCATCGAGGAAACTATCGGCCTGGTCGGTTTCCAGATTTTCCGCGATCAGTTGGGCAGTATAGTCTTCGCCTCGGTAAGCAGCCGTGACCGTATCGCAAAACTCGGCATGATCGCGATCCACGTAGTGGTTCGAAAATCGCTCGATACCCGGTTCCTGCGATGCCCACATCTGCGCGTACCAGAAATAGCCGGCAAAAACCTCGTCTGCGCCCTGCCCGCTCTGCACCACCTTGACCGATTTCGAGACCTGCTCGGAAAGCAGGTAGAAGGCGATCGCGTCCTGACCGAACATCGGTTCCGCCATCGCCGCAACCGCCTCCGGAAGCCGGGTCAGCACCTCGTCATTCGGTATCAGGAATTTATGGTGGTCGGTGGCATAACGCTCGGCAACCGGATCGGAAAATTCGAATTCGTTGCCGCGCTCTTCGGGCTGATCCTCGAAACCGATACTGAAGGTACGAATGTCCCGCTGCCCGGCCTCGTCCAGCAGCGCGACCAGTAAACTCGAGTCGAGCCCACCGGAAAGCAGCACGCCAACCGGAACGTCGGCGATAGTAAGTCGTTTCTTGACCGCCTGCATCAGCGAGTCATGAATTGCGATATTCCATTCGTCGGCGGACATCGGTGAGGCGGGTCGTTTCGCCACCAGCGACCAGTAACGGCGCTCGGCAATTTTTCCGTCGGGAGTTACGTTCATGTAAAAGGCGGGGCGGCATTTTTTTATCGACTTGATCAGCGTGCGGGGCGCCGGTATTACCGCGTGCAGGCTCAGCTGATGATGCAGTCCAACCGGATCGATATCGGTCGCAAACAGGCCGGTGGCAAGCAGTGCCTGAGGATTGGAGGCGAAATAGAATCCGCCCGGAGAAACCGCGTAATACAGCGGCTTGATCCCCATGCGGTCGCGCGCCAGAAAAAGATTCTGGAGCCGTGAATCCCAGATCGCGAAAGCGAACATACCGTGCAGACGTTCGACGCAGTCATCGCCCCAGCAGGCATAGGCATTGATGATGACCTCGGTATCGCTATGAGAATGAAAGCGGTAACCCTTGCCGATCAGAATCTCTCGTAGTTCGGGATAATTATAAATAGTGCCATTGAAAACGATGGTGTAGCGGCGACTGCTGTCGTGCATGGGCTGGTGGCCGGCGGCGGACAAATCGATTATCGATAATCGTCGATGCCCGAGCATTACCGGGCTATCGTAAAACTCCCCCTTGTCATCGGGCCCGCGTCGCGCGACCTGCTCCGACATGCTGTCCGCATGCTCGTTTTTAATCCTTTTTCCGTCGAAACTCAGGGCACCAAATAAGCCGCACATATGTCCTCGCAGATGCTGTTAAAACCCGATGGAGACGGCCCAGAGATTCATTGCACCCTATTCCGAAAGTACTTATACTGCGCCGCTTGTAACGGGCACGGGCAAGCAAGTACACCAAGACCCGTATTCTAAACGTTTATAATCGGGAGTCATCAATGAATCCGTTAAAATCAATCACTGGCACCATCGTCACCGGCGTGGTGATCGCCGCGATCGTGATGATTGTCTTCGCCGATGGCAACAGTTCCTCGGTACAGTGGTACGTCTGGTTGCACGCTCTGGCTGGCGTCGCCTGGATTGGACTACTCTATTACTTCAACTTCGTACAGGTTCC
>JAOTTY010000355.1 GCA_029864185.1 Gammaproteobacteria bacterium | reverse complement strand
GATCGAGCGGGCCTTCGAAGGCCTCGAGGAAAACCAGCAGTGCATCGGGCGGAATGTAGAGATCCTGGGGAATAATGGTCAGCGGCTCGCCCTGCACCAGGGCGAAAGGCATTTCAGATTGATTGGAGGAACCGTTGGCGAAGACCCTGTCCATTACCTGCGCCCGGTCAGCCCCATGACCTTGCGAACTTCTTCCATGGTGTCCTGCGCCACGCCGCGCGCGGCCTCGCAGCCCTCGTTGATAATACTGTCGACGCCGGACAGGTCCCGCAGGTATTCGCCGATGCGCTGCTGAATCGGTTTCAGCTCCTCGAGCATCGAATCGATGACGTACTGCTTGCAGTCGATGCAACCGATCGCAGCGGTCCTGCAACCCTGGTCGAGTTTCCTCTTGGTGTCTTCATCGGTATAAACCTGGTGAAATTCCCAAACCGGACACTTTTCCGGATCGCCCGCGTCGGTACGACGGACACGCGCCGGGTCGGTGGGCATGGTCCTTATCTTCCTGACGACTTCGTCAGGCTCTTCGCGCAGCGCGATGGTATTGTTGTAGGACTTCGACATTTTCTGGCCGTCGGTGCCCGGCATCTTCGGTGACACCGTGAGTAGCGACTGCGGTTCGGGCAGGATGATGCGGCCCTCGCCGTCGAGGTAACCCAGCAGCCGCTCGCGATCGGTCAGGCTGATGTTCTGCTGCGCATCGAGCAAAGCCCTGCCGATCGACAACGCCTCGGTATCGCCCTGTTCCTGGTAGCGCTTGCGCGCGTCCTTGTAAAGCCGCGCGTTTTTCTTGCCCATCTTGCGGGTTGCGGTCTCGACCTTGCTTTCGAAATCGGGTTCGCGGCCGTAGAAATGGTTGAAGCGGCGCGCCACCTCGCGCGTCAGCTCGACATGCGCGACCTGGTCTTCACCCACCGGCACGAAACCCGCCTTGTACATCAGGATGTCCGCGCTCTGCAACAGCGGGTAACCGAGGAAACCGTAGGTGGCGAGATCCCGGTCCTTCATCTTTTCCTGCTGGTCCTTGTAGCTCGGCACGCGCTCGAGCCAGCCCAGCGGCGTTATCATCGACAACAGCGTATGCAACTCGGCGTGCTCGGGAATGCGCGACTGCACGAATAGCGTCGCACTGCCGGGATTGACGCCAGCCGCGAGCCAGTCGATCACCATGTCGCGGCTGCTCTCGCCTATGATCGACGGGTCCTCGTAATGCGTGGTCAGCGCGTGCCAGTCGGCGACGAAGTAAAAACATTCGTAGCTGTGCTGTAACTCGATCCAGTTTTTTAAAACGCCGTGATAATGGCCTAAATGCAACAACCCGGTAGGACGCATGCCCGACAGCACGCGGGTGTTTTGACTAATGGTATTCAATAATGACGATCCGGAGAAAAGTAGCCCTGCCGAGGATTATACAAAGCAGCCTGTGGGCAGACCACCTTTTATTCCAGTTTGACGAATTATTCGCTGGCGCGGGAATGATTCTTTTTCGTCAAGTGAGCGCCATTACTGGTCTGACCCCGATTTGTTCCGATTATTCGGATCCCGTTGGTTCGTTGTTTCGCCAGGCGGCGTCTGCTCCGTGCAAGGTTTCAAATTGTGCGAGGGTGGCCTGCATGGTTCGCGGGATAGCGCTATTCGAGGAAGGAGACATCGCCCTTGCCCCGCCTGAGGATTTCGGGCACCTCGTCGATCAGGCTGATAACGGTGGTCGGCTCGACGCCGCAAAATCCGCCGTCGATAATCAGATCGACATCGCGTTCGAAGATTTCCCGAATTTCGGCGGCGTCGTCCAGCGCCTCGCTTTTGCCGGGCGGGATCAGCGTGCTGCTCATGATCGGCTGCCCCAGTTCGAGCAGCAGCGCGCGCACGATGTTGTTGTCCGGCACGCGCACCCCGATCGTCTTGCGCTTCGGATTCATCAATCGACGCGGCACTACCGAGGTCGCCTTGAGCAAAAAGGTGTAAGGTCCCGGGGTCAGGTTTTTCATCAACCGGTAATCCGAGTTGCTGACCTTGGCATAGGTGCCGATTTCGGAAAGATCGCTGCACACCAGCGTGAAGTGGTGCTTGCTGTCGGTGCGGCGGATTCGCTGAATGCGCTCCATCGCGGCCTTGTCGCCGATATGGCAACCGAGCGCATAGCTCGAATCGGTGGGGTAAATGACGAGGCCGCCACGATCGATAATCGCAACCGCCTGCTGGATCAGCCGCCGCTGCGGATTATCCGGATGAATTTCGAAAAACTGCGCCATCGAGTTACCTGAGCTGCCGGATCGCGATCATACAGGAAATTAGTTGGAATAAAACAACGTTTCAAAATATTATTCAAATCAGCTAATTAGCAGAAAATTTCGAAAGAATGCGGAGGAATACGAGTCATTTATGTTACATTTATGCAACAAAATCCAAATTTGTTGTTTTTTTTCGAAAAACAGGGTTGCTATTGAGCAAAAAATGGCTATTATGCCTGTCCATAGGCCGTTTGCTACTGTGCCTGCACGCAAGTGTCGGGTCACATCGATCGGTTTATATCCTAAGCACAACATATAACTGACTTAAGGGTAAAACTCATGAAATTTAAAACTACTGCAATTGCATTGGCCGTGGCAGGTACTGTCGCCGTGCCGATGGCTGCACAAGCCGACCTGTACGCATCAGCGCGCATCGGCCTGGCAAGCGTTGATACTGGTGGCGTAAGCGAACTCTCCATCGGTGGCGTATCTTCCCGTTTCGGCATGCGCTCTGAGACCGACCTGGGTAACGGCATGACTGGTTTTGGTCGTTACGAATTTTCGGTAAACACTGAAGAGTCTGGCGCTGATTCCGTCGTCGGCGGCCGTCATGCCTACGTTGGCCTGAAAGGCGACTTCGGCAGCATGACGCTTGGCCGTACCTACCATACTTTCTACAACCACATCATCGGACCTTACGATATTCCGTGGGTTGGATCTAACAAGTACAGCGCAGCTACGGTAAATGGCCGTTCTGCCGAAGCCGTCACCTACGCGGGTAGCGTCGGCGCAGTATCCTGGGGCGCGACCGGTTATTTCAACGTGGACGCAACCCCGACCACTGGTGAAGAAGGCCTGAACGGCTTCGAACTGGCAGGAACCTTCGGCATTGGCGACATGAATCTCGGTGTTGGTATCCAGGACATCGAAGCCGACGCTCCGAACGACATCGAATCAGTGATGGGTATTACCCTGTCAGGTATCGGGCTGGGCGACGCGTCAATGGCTGTCAGCTTCCAGACTCGTGACACTAACGGAACCTCCGTTGGCACCGACACACTCGCCCTGCACGCTGATATCGGTAACGCTTACGTGCACTATGAGTCAAGCTCGCCCGATGTATCTGGTACGGTTCCTGAGCCGACCATGCTCACCATCGGCTACAATATGGCCCTGGGACGTAAGACCCTGGCGTACTTCGAAGCCGTCATCGACGATGCCGACACCGGCAATTCAGACGACGACGCAACCTCGCTTTACGCCGTGCTGAAATACGACATCGAGTAAGTTTCGATCTTGTACTGATAGAATTAAAGGGCTCCTTCGGGAGCCCTTTTTTTTA
>JAOTTY010000354.1 GCA_029864185.1 Gammaproteobacteria bacterium | reverse complement strand
GTCGAGGAGTGGATACGATGGAAATTTTTTGCATAGTAATCGCCGCCCGAGCCGGCAAACTCGTTGATCGATGCATCGAGTTGCGCGTGATCGACCTCGATGTCCGACGCGGCTACGACGGTAGTTTCCTGGTTTTCCGACATTATCCCTTACCCCCCTGAATGCCGCGCAACAGTCTCGGCTTGGTGACGACCCCGATATCGCGGCCATTCGAGGTTATCACGACCGGGAGATCGGTGCCGACGGCGTGATTGATCAGCTGGTCGAGATCGGCCTCTTCATCCGCGCGAGGAGCGCCATCGAGACTGCCTTCGTAGCTCTCCAGCGGCTCCAGGATGGAGTGTGCCTTGACCAGCTTCAGTTTGGAAATGCCCTGCACGAATTCACGCACGTAGTCGTCCGCCGGATTCATGACGATATCCTCCGGGGTGCCGATCTGCACGATGATGCCGTCTTTCATGATCGCGATGCGATGCCCGATACGAATCGCCTCGTCGAGGTCGTGGGTGATGAACAGCGTGGTCTTCTTGAGCTCGGCAACCAGCGCCTTGAACTGGTCCTGCAGCTGCATGCGAATCAGCGGATCGAGTGCGGAGAAAGGCTCGTCCATCAGCAGGACTTCGGGGTCGGAGGCGAGCGCGCGCGCGATGCCGACTCGCTGCTGCATGCCGCCGGATAATTCTTTCGGCAGCCGGTCCTCGTAGCCGACCAGGTCGACGAGCTGCAGCGCGTGATCCGAGACGGCCCAGCGCTTGGACTTGGCCACGCCGCGGATCTCGAGCGGGTAGGCCACATTGTCGCGGACCGATCGATGCGGCATCAGCGCCATGTGCTGGAATACCATGCCGATGTGATTGGCGCGCATCGCGCGTAGATCTTTCTGGTTGAGTCTGGACACGTCGCGGCCCAGCAACTCGATGGTACCGGAGGTTGGTTCGATGAGCCGGTTGATGTGGCGCACCAGCGTGGATTTGCCCGATCCGGACAGGCCCATGATGCAGAAAATTTCACCGCGCGGGACCTCGAATGTTGCATCCTGCACGCCGATGACGCAGCCATAGCGTTCCAGTACCTGAGGTTTGCCGATACCCTCGTCCCTGATTGCTTTTATCGCTTCTTCCGATCGGTCGCCGAAAACTTTCCAGACATTGCTGACCTTGACGACTGTTTCCGTCATGCTGCTCTCCTCCCCCAACTAAAAACGGCCGCCGGTACTTTGCCGGCGGCTCGTAGTTTTGTTTTTTTAACTAGTTTGTCATCCAGCCGAGAACCTGGTCCTCGTGCTTGCTGACCCAGTCTTTTGCATAAGCCCCCGGGTCCTTCTTGTCGATGACGAGAGCGTAAGTCATCTCCGAGACCTCGTCGGTCGAAAGCTTCATGTTCCTGAACAGCTTTGCAACCTCGGGATGCTTCTTTTCGAGCGACTTGGCGTAGTGCAGGTGCAGGTAGGCGGTATCCCACGCGGTGCCGGCTTTCGAGACCGACAGCCATGCCGGGTCGTCGGTCGGCTGCACGACCTTCCATTTGGAGGCGTCGAAAGGCGGTTCTTCGAGAACCTGCATGTCGTGCAATACGAACACGTAGTGCGGGGTATAGCAGAATCCGACCCAGGGCTTGCCGGCCTTGATCGCGTTGTCGAGATTCGCGTAGGCCAGCGTCTCGTCGCTTTCGGTCAACTCGAAAGTCTGGTCGTAGCCATAGGACTTGGCGCGGATCTTTTCGACATTGGTCGAAGCCCAGCCTGGTGCACCGATCCAGATCTCTCCCCTGCCGTCGCCGTCGCTGTCGAATAGCGCCGCGATGTCGGGATTGGTCAGGTCGTCGATCGAGGTAATACCGTGCTTGGTCGCCATTGCCTTGGGCACGCACATACCCTGGAATGCGGGAACGCCGTTCGGATTCATGGCGACAGTACCCTTTTTCTTGACGAAGGTATCATGCAGGTTCTGCTGGTTCGGCATCCAGACTTCCGGGTGTGCGTGCATGGCGCCCGAATCCATCGCTTCGAATACGATCGGATTGGTGCCATTTTGCAGCTCAACTTCGAGCCCCAGGTTGTCCTCGATAACGACCTTCAGAATGTTTGCAGTAGCGGCGACCGATGGCCAGTTGGGCACGCCGATGACGACGTCCGCGGCCGACGCAATACCGGACAGGCTCAGGCTAATAGCAACCAGAGCGCCGGTGATGGCTTGTTTGAGTTTCATGCTTGTCTCCTCAGTTTTACTGGTATTGCTTTTATAATTATATTTCGGCTGTCACGAGAAAGCCGCCATACAGGTGCGACCATACAGTTATGCGAGTAGTGAATCAATAATTTCTTGCCTGTCACCCGCTACGCGGTGGATCCATGGCATGATCATCGAATGGATGTGTTGAACTGCGGGGTCGTGCAGGCTGGCGCGTTTTTACCGACGTTTGCCGTGATTCAAATTAGGCGAAAATCAGGTTAATCTGCCGTTTACGCGCCGCTACCGTCGGCGTGCAGGATCGAGGTCGAAAATCGTTGTTGCGAGTCATACTGTGGAAAATCGGATGCGAGTGGGCACATCTGAAAAGGGCCTTCTGGCCACGCCTCGACCGGAAAACCTATTATTTCGCATTCGGCGCGAACCTCTGTCGCGACGTGTTGGAACTGCGCCGGATCAGAATATTCGACGAGTTCGATTTCGCGCTCGAGAACGCGGAATTACGTTTCAGCCAGCCCGGATTTTACCGGCAGCATGGGTACGCTTCGGCCGACGCGGCCGACGGCAAGGTGGTATGCGGCAAGATGTACCTGATCCTGGAGCGTGACGCGGAGCGCATGGATTACTTCGAAGGGGTTCCGTTTCTCAGGGCCCACGAAAAGGTCTACCGCGAGACCGATGGCTTCGAGTTCTATTTTTACCGCACCACGCGTATCGTCGAGGGATTGAAGCCGACACGGGAATACCTCGACTATATCGTCGACGCTTACCGCCAGATGCCGATCGTTCCGGCAACCCACCTGGCCCTGTTGCGCGACACCGAGGTCCTCGAGCGGTATCTGCCGATGGACGAGACCGGGCTTTTCGTCAGCGATATCGGCCGCTGGCCGGCGCTGCTGCACCCGCTGCTGATTCGCTACGAAAGGTTGTGCAGCGGCGCGGTCGAAGTCGTCTGGCACCGCTCGCCGTTGCAATGGCTGATTAGAGTATAGGCGCGGGCAGGGTACGATATCTCTTTCCCGGGCCGCATCGATCAGGCCTGCAGCCAGTTTGTCAGGTAAACCACGGCGATGTAGCGTAATGCCTTGCCGGTTCCGACCAAAACCAGAAAAAGCCATAACCGCACTTTCATGATTCCCGCGATCAGGGTCAACGCGTCGCCCCCCACCGGCATCCAGGCCAGCAGCAGCGACCAGAATCCGTAGCGTTGAAACCAGCGTTGCGCCTTGTCGATCTGCCTGCGTGAAAAATAGAACCAGCGCCTGTCCTGAAAATGCAGCAGGTAGAGCCCCAGCATCCAGTTGACCACCGCGCCGAGCGTGTTGCCAAGCGTAGCTATGACCACCAGCGTAAACGGGTCGCCGCCCTCGCGCAGCAGCGCGAACAGCAGCACTTCCGAATAAAAAGGCAGAATTGTC
>JAOTTY010000090.1 GCA_029864185.1 Gammaproteobacteria bacterium | reverse complement strand
GCACCAGCGTCGCCGTTCATGATGGTGAGGTCGCTGATCGTCACCGTGCCCGAGGTGATGTTGAATATGCGGCTCAGCGACGCGCCGTCGATCGTCGTGACATCGGCACCGGCGCCGGTAATGGTTATATCGCTGCTGATCGTGATTTCGCCGAGGCCGAGCGTAAACAATCCGGCGCCCACGGTAATATCGTGCGCCCCGCCGAGCGCGTTGGCTTCCTCGATCGCGGCGCGGATCGAGGTATTGCCGGAACCGTCTTCGGCGAGGCTGTTGCCCGGGTTGGCGTCGGCGGTATCCGCGGTCGTGTCGACCGTGAAACTGAGCAACACCTGATTCCAGTTTTGCTGGGCCTCGCCGCTGATCGCGACCTCGGCTTCGATCTGGCCTGCGGAAAATTCGAGTTGCCAGTCGCCGCCGAGGCTTTCATGGCCGGTCAGGTCGGTCGATGCTGCCACATCAGCTAGTGTTAGCACGCTGATTTCGTCGATCAGGTTCTGGCCGGCCTCGGTCTCGGCCAGGTTACAGCCATAGATCAGGATATCGCCGGTCTCGGTGAAGGAATTTGCCCACAGCGCGATCTTGAGGTTGTTATCCTCGAGCGTCTGTGAATTCAGGCTGGTATTGCCGAGCTGCACGCTGCCGTCGTCGCCGTGCGAGATAATGTGGATCGCGTCGAGATCGTCGCGATGCGACAGAAATTCGGAAATTTCCTCGATGCCATCCTTGTCCTGGTCGAGCACGACGACTTCGATATTGCGGCTGGTATCCGAATTGGCGAGCAGATCGTCGACCAGCTGCTGGTAGTTGTCGACGCCGGCGTCGACGAAAACGATTTCCTGCGACCGTTGCAGGGCAGCCGCGGCGTCGGTGGACAGCGTTTGCGAGCTATCGCCGTCGACGTCGCGGTAGATCGCGTTGGCGTCGGAGTCGAGGCCGGTGACTATCAGTCCCTCGATGCCGCCCGAAAACAGCCGGCGTTCCTCGAGTTCCTCGAGGATCAGCTTCGATTGCTGCAGGGCATGTTTCGACGATTTGTTCATCAACGCTTCTACGACCACTCAACGATAGAACTGCGCGTTTCGGCAGTGTCCGTCGCGTCATTTCGCGTGCGACGGGCAATACCTGAAGGCATCAATAGAGTATAGGCAGGGATCTCGACGGCGGCGGCCGCCCGGCTACCGAAATCGGGGCCAGATTGTTCATTATGTGACCTGCCGCACGCGTACATGACGTCGGGGCCCGCGGCTAGTTGGCGCCGGCGGAAGATTGGAGCGAACTGTAAACGTCCCGTTCCGCAGGCTGCGGGGTTTCGAAGGCGAAATTCGCGACGCAATTGACGCCGCCCACCAGCCGGTCGTCCGGGTTGGGCAGTTCCATACGCACGGTGAAGCTGCCGCTCGCGGGATCGATCAGCCGATCGACGATGGTAACCGTGGCCCTGAACACCTGGTTGGACGGCTGCTCGGGATAAATTTCGACTTCCATGCCCTTTTCGATCAAACCGAAGTACTCGGTCGGCGCGATCAGCTCGACCTTGAGCGGATCGACCTTGGCGAGCTTCATGATGGTGCGGCCGGCGACCGATTCGCCGACCATCGCGTAGCGGTCGACGACGATGCCGTCGATGGGGCTGTTGATGGTTCTGAGCGCGAGCTGCGACTGCGCCAGTTCGAGGTTAACCCGGGCAATTTGACGCATCTCTTCGGCCTTGTTGAGCTCGATCTGCGCCAGCGCGACCTCGGTTTCGGCCTTGTCGGTTTCGTATTGCGATACCGAGTTCTGCGTCAGCAGGTCCTGCATGCGCTGGTGGTACTGCTTCGCGTAACGCAGCTGCTCCTTGCCGTTCTCGATATCGCTTACCGATTTGGCCTGCAGCCGGGCCAGCCTGACCCTGGCCTTCTCTACCGAGGCCTCGAGCCGCGCCAGCGGCTGGCCCGTGGTGACCGTGTCGCCGATTTCGACGAGGATTTCCTCGAGCACCGATTCCACCGGACTGCTGAGCTCGACATACATTTCCGGTTTGACCAGGCAGTCGAGTTCGGCCCCCTGCACGGTCGGGAATACGCCGACGACGGTAAGCCAGGGCAGCCAGAACAATTTCATCAATTGGGGCTTACCCCATTCGAAAAAATCGACGGATAGTGCAGGTAATAGAGCCACGCAAGTGGGGTTTCGTTTCATTGTCATTACTCAAACCTCCCTGAGAACGCCAGGGTTCGACGCAGGCGTTTATCCTGCTTCATCAGTGCCTTGCGAGCCCGGCATTGCCGCGCTTCGTGGCTGCGCTGCGGCAGGCGCAGCGCCAGCCGGCTTAGCCATCGGGGCAGCGGCCGGCCGTGGCCGGCCAGTCTGCGCAGCAGCTTCACGACCGCGGGGCCGTAGTAATTCGTCAGCGCGGCGTCCTCGAGCGACAGGATCGCCTCGACGCTGCCCGGATCGCCCTGGCGCGCGCAGCGGCCGAACAGCTGCCGGTCGATCCGATGCGAGTCGTTCAGGCTGAGCGATATCACGTGCAGCCCGCCCAGTTCCGCGACGCCCGAACCCAGCGCGATGTCGGTGCCGCGCCCGGCCATGTTGGTGGCCACGGTGATCGCCCCGCGTTGTCCGGCGGCGGCGACGATCTCGGCCTCGTGCCGATCCTGCTTCGCGTTCAGCACGCGGTGCTCGATATCGACCTGGGCGAGCCACGCAGACACCCGTTCGGATTCCTCGACCGAGCTGGTGCCGATCAGGATCGGACGACCCGCGCCATTCATCGCCCTGACCCGGTTGATCAACGCCACTTTCTTGTCCGTTGCGTCGCGGAAAACCTGTTCTCCGAGCATCAGCCGCAGCGACGGCTGGTTGGTCGCGACCCGGCGCAGGTCGAGACCGTAAACCCGGCGCAGCTCTCCGGCCACCTCGCCGATCGTGCCGGAGGTGCCGCCGAGGCGCAGGTAGCGGCTGAAGAAACGCTGGTAACTGATGCGCGCCTGCGGCTCGCGCTGCTCGCTGATCAGGCAGCCTTCCTTGGCCTCGATCATCTGGTGCAGGCCCTGCTCCCACGCACGGTCGGGCATCAGGCGACCGGTCGACTGGTCGATAATCTGCACTTTTTCCTCGTGTACGACGTATTCGCGATCTCTCTTGTAAAAGAGAGTCGCCGCGAGCGCCTGCTTCACCAGCGTTTCGCGCTTGCGCTTGTTGCGCCACAGCTTCGGCAATTTCAGAATCGCATCTTCCAGGCGGTCTTCTCCGGCCACGGTTAAATCGACGCTGCGCGCCCTGTCGTCGACCCGATAGTCCTGCTCGGCCTCCAGCATCGACGCAAGATACAGCGCATCGCTATAGGTATCGGCCGATTCCTCGTTAGGTAAAGTTTTGGTGATGATCAAAGGCGTGTCGGCTTCGTCGATCAGCACACTGTCGGCCTCGTCGACGATCGCAAAGCACAGCCCGCGCAGCAACAGCCTGCCGCGAGCGTCGGGCTTGCGCTGACGCTGGATCTGGCGGAACTGGAAGCGCAGCTCGCCGGTGTCTTCGCCCATTTCGATGCGGTCGCGCAGGTAATCGAAGGCGATCTGCTTGTTGGTGGTATGCACGATGTCCGCGCGGTAGGCCTGGTGGCATTGCTCGGGCTGCATGCCGTCGATTACCGCGTTGCCGCTCAAACCGAGCCGCTGGTACAGCGGCAGCATGATCTCGCAATCGCGCTCGGCCAGATAATCGTTCGCGGTGATCACGTGCACCGGGATGCCGGCGAGCGCCGCGGTGCAGGCCGGCAATGTTGCGGTCAGGGTCTTGCCCTCGCCGGTCTGCATTTCGGCGAGCATGCCGTTCATCATCAGCCAGCCGCCGTAGAGCTGCACGTCGAAGTGGCGCTTGCCGAGCACCCTGCCGGCCGCCTCGCGGATGACCGCGAAGGATTCGATTATCAGCGCCTCCTGCAGGCCCTTGCGATGCAGCTGCGCGCGCAATTCGCCGATGACGCCGTCCAGCGCCTCGTCGCTACAGTCGCGCAGGGCCGCCGCGTAATGATCAACCCCGCGTACCACCGAGCGTTGGCTGTGGCGCCCGCGGCGCAGCCGGCCGCGCTGGCGCTCGACCCAGACGGACAGGGCCTGCTCGAGCTCGTCGCGGCGGGATTCTCGCTTCTGCGGGTAGCTGCCGAGGCGGATACCGGGCCTGATCGACAGCTCAGACACTGAACTGCCTCAGGAAAACCTGGCGAATTCGCCGGTACCACTGGATGGCCAGCGGTTCGGCGCCGTGATCGACGCGCACGTAGGCGCGGGTGCCGAACGGAATCCGCGCGCCGCCGAAATCGGGCTGCAAATCGACCAGGAATACCTTCTCGCTCGTTACCGGCTCGTCGTCGTTGCCCGGGGTGACGATGAACTTGCCGCCGCCGGTGGTCGCGAGCGCGGCGCTCGGCAACCGGTTGGTGGCCTCCGGCGCCTGGCGCAGGATAGCCGCCGGAAATTCCCGCGCCGGGAGCGACGCGAAACGAACACTGATTTCGACCACCCGCTGGCGCAGCTGGCCGATGTGATCCTGGCTGACCGCCATGCGCACGGTCGGCGTTTCGTCGTCGAGGATATAACCCAGCAATTCTCCCTTGCGCACGAACCGGCCCGGCAGGTCGCTGGCCTGCGGCAGAATCAGGCGGCCATCCTTGAAGGCGTTGACCGACATCGTTGTGTTTTTCTCGCGAATGAACTCGAGCTCGGATTCGGCTACCTGCAGCTCTTCCCTGACGATGCCGGCCTCGATATGGCTGCGGGCGCGGCTCGCGCGGTAGCGCGATTGCAGTTCCCCCACGCGCGCCTGCGCGATCCGGGCTTCGCTTTGCAGGAACGGATCCTGCAGCGATATCAGCGGCGTCCCGGCCTCGACCCGCTGGTTGTTTTCGACCTCGAGCGCGCGCACGAAACCGTCGTGCTCGGCGAGCAGGCGCACCTCTTCCGGCTGCCACACCACGCCCTCGTTCAGCGTATAGGCCGGGATCGGCGTGAACCCGACGAACGCGATCAGCAGCGACGCGATCGTGAGGCTGGAGACCAGCGCCCGGTTGCGATTCCTGCCGAGCGCCGGGCTCGCCACCAGGTAGCGCAGCGCCCTGTAGAGCGGCATCAGTATCTGCATCCCGATCAGCCAGGCCGCGAGCAGGATGCCGAGGTAAAAGAATTTTTCGGTGACGACGCCGAGAATGAACCACAGGATGCCAAGGCGGTAACCCAGCGACAGCAGGCTGTATACGACGAACCACGGCGCCTCGCCGGGCGCGTTGGCCGGCGATATCGCGTCGCGCAGCCCGAACAGGTAGCGCTGGAACAGGTATTGCCAGTATTGCGCCGAGCGCTGAAACAGGTTGGGGATGCCGAGCGCGTCGGCGAGCACGTAGTAAGCGTCGTACTTCAGCAGTGGGTTGCCGTTGAAAAACAGCGACGATACGCCGCCGATCAGGAAGATATTGAAACCGATGCTCTGCACGATGCCCGGCTGCGCCGCGAGGAACAAGAGCAACCCCAGCGCCGCGAGAAACGATTCGACGAGGATCCCGGCGGCGCTGACGAGTATGCGCTTGTAGGGATTGCGAAAATGCGTCGCGGTCGACACGTTGACGTAGGGTACCGGCATGAACAGCAGGAAATTCACGCCCATTTCGTGCACCTCGCCGCCCTCGAGCTTGGCGCTGAAGGCATGCCCGAGCTCGTGGATGAACTTGATCGGCGGGTACAGCAGGAACATCAGCAGCAGGTTGTACGGCGACAGCGCGTTGATGCCGAAGTGATGCTCGATTTGCGGCCAGTGCTGCACCGCCTGCAGAATCGTATAGACCATGGCCAGCAGCCACACCAGGCCTGCCCACTTGCTGAAGATCCAACCCAGCTTATGAAAATGGCGGTTGAGGAAATCTTCCGGATCCCACAGCGCGAAACGCAACGCCACCGGGTTGGCGAAACGCTGCCTGAAGCGCCGGGACTTCTGCTGCGACTGCCGTTCGAACAATTCCTCGGTATCGGCAAAGGCGCCGCTTTTGAGCAGGTCGGCCTGGTAAAGCTTGCCCATCAGGTCGATGATTTCTTCCTGGCCGGGTGCATACTCGTCGAGTTTCTCGGTGATGTGCTGGTAAATTTCCTGCACGCTGCGCTCGCCGTCCATCAGGCCGATGAACTGGTAGGCCGCCGGGTTGAAACGGTGGCTGCGTCCAGTGGTGGTGTTTTCCAGCAGGTACCAGATCAGGCCGCGATAGTCGTGTCGGTGCACCTGCACCTGGTCGTGCAGCTTCGGACATAGCCTGGCAACGCGATACCAGTGCGGACTGTTCAGGCCAGCGCTCACTCAGTTCACTCCTAGGGCCACCAGGACCAGACCCACAGCCGCAACCAGTCGACGATCTCGTGCGTCCAGATCCAGATCAGGCGTTCCCTGCCGGTATAGATCTTGCCGATACCCTCCATGCCCGGGCGCAACAGCGCCGGCGCATTCGGCATCGACGCCTCGACGCGGAAGATATTGGCGCCGTTCTCGGCCTTCGCGACCGAGGTTATCTGTTCGATCAGCAGCGGAAACTGTTGCCGCGACAGGCTGGAAAGCGTCAACTGCCCGGCCTGGCCTTTTTCGATATGCGCAATCAGGCTTTCGTCGACCTTCAGAATGATGCGGTAACCCTCCAGCGGCGCAATCTTGAACAGCGTATCGCCGCGTTCCACCGGCGCGCCGAGCATCTGGCTCAGATCGCCCTCGATGACGACCCCGTCGAACGGCGCCGTCAGGCGGAGGCTTTGCAGCTGCTGCCGCACCAGCGCGATCTCGGCATCGATCTGGTTGATCTGCTCCCTGATCACGCGTACGTTCACGAGGTCGCGTGCGGACTGGGCCTCGCGGTACTCGCGACGCGATTTCTGCAGGCGGCCGTTGAGCCTGGTCAGTTCCAGCCTGAGTTCCGCGTCGTTGAGCATGGCGACTTCCTGACCTTCCCTGATAATGTCGCCTGCACGCACCGACGAAGACAGCAGGTAACCCGAAACCGGCGCCGCCACCACGCGCTGGACTTCACCCTCGAGCACCGCGTTTGCGGTCACGCGGAAATCACCTTCGGCGAGGCTCGCGAAAACCAGCATCGCGACGATCACCAGGATCAGCAGCTTGCCCTGCAGATAGCTGGCGCCGAAAAGATCGCGCAGCCCCTGGACCATGCTGTCGCCCAGCCTGGCAAAAATGCTCTTCTCCTGCTCACGCCTGAGCGCGAGGAAAGGCGTCAGCAGCGACAGGGTTTGCTGGCACAGGTTCAGCGTGTCGTCGTCGAAGGGCAATTCTTCGCTGCGCATCAGAGTGACCGCACCGAATACCTTGCCCCCGGTGACCAGCGGCAGGGTCGCGATCGCGCCGGAGCCGAATTTGCGCCCCAGCTCCTGGTGCGCTCGCTGGATAACCCGGCCGCGGCGGTCCGGAAACAGTATCGTGCTGTCCTGCTCGACCGCCTCGTCCATCGCGTCGGCAATCTTGCGCACCAGGTTCGAACGCTGATCGAACTCGGCGCTGTTGGACAACGCGACCACGCTGCAATGGTGGCCCCGCAGTTCGGCAAAGGCGACGCGCTCGCAGTCGAACTGGGCGGTCAGCTCGGCCACCATGCGCATCAGGCCCTGCTGGTAACTGCTCTGCTCGAAGCAGTTCGCCAGCATGCCGACCACGCTGCTGTAGAAATCGTCGGTTACCGGCTTGTCGAAGCTGGCGAGTCCGAGCCAGCGGATGCTGCGCTTGATCGAATGGAACACCGCCAGGTGCTTGGAAGTCGGCAGGTGCTGCATCTTGATCGCGATCACGCCAGCCAGCCGGGAGCGAATGTATACCGGCTTGGCGAAGTAATCGAGTGCCTGCCCGTCGACGACGTGGGCCCTGGCGAGACAGACCTCGCCGCGCTTCTTCAGCGCGTACTTGACGACGGCAAAAAAATCCTGGTGCTGGGCAAGGCTCGCAGGCCAGTGCGCCAGCAGATGAATCTGCTTGTTGGCCGGATCCGGCACCATGAATACCGCGGAGTGCGCCCCGGGCAGCAGGCCGCAGGTGGTTTCGAGCCATTTTTCGGAGAAGCGCCCGGACAGGTTGCCGGCATGCTGTGGCACCGCAGTTCGCGGCGCGGCGGCAGGCTCCATGTTCACCACTGCGCCGCCCTGGCGCATCGCTCCCGGAGCCGATCCGGTCTCATTCGCGATATTTTCATCCGCGGCAGGCTGCGGCTCACCACCGCCGGACAGTCCCGTAGCGGCGGTATCGGCAGCAGGTTTCGTTGCGGGCGCCTCGCTCGAGTGCACCGCTTCCTGCAAGTTGGCAGTGGCCTGCTTCTTCATGACTATCCTTTCAGGCGCCCGCAACATGCGGGTCGTGGATTTTCGATAGTGTCTTTCCGCTGCGGTATCGACGGGCTCTAACCCGGGCCGAGATCTGCGACGGAGCCTTAAAAGTATAGGCAGTAATCGACATCCCTGTGGCCGTTCGGAGGGTGATTAGGGGTACTAAATCCGCAAACTGTGAGTCATGCACGGGATCTAGGCTAGGCATCGGTCCGGCCGCCGGGGTGCATCGTCAGATTCTGGGCGCCGCGCGGCCAGAACAGGCTCAGTACCGGATCCGTGTGCGCTTCGATCTCGTCGACGATAATGGCGGCGATGTTTTCCGGCAGCCGGGAAAACTCCGGCGCCTGTTCGATGCAGTCACTGATCAGCTGGCCGTGGTCGCCGTTGCGCGGGTCCTGGCAGATCGAGTGCGCCAGGTGCACGACGTTGACCGCCGGGCGAAATTCGTCCCTGGCCGTCGCCGGGTCCAGATGACAGGCGGCCACCTGCCGGTAAACCGGCGGCAGGTGCCATAGCCGCATCAGCTCGGCACCGGCCTGGCCATAGTCGAAACCGAGGTACTCCCGCTCCGCCTCGGCAAGCTTGCGGTACTCGGACTGGCTGTCGTCGAGCGCCCGCAGCGAGTCCTCGGGCGCCTTCAGAAACATCGCGGCGTGACCGATCTCGTGCAACAGGCCAAGGGTAAAGAAGACGTGGTGGCCATCGTTTCTGGCGTACTGGCCGATGGTCCTGGCGGCGATTCCGCATTGCACGTTGTAGCGCCAGAACGCTTTCAGGTTGAGCACTTCCTCGGGAATTGCGGAGAAGGTGCGCATGCACAGCAGGCCCAGCAGCAGGTCGTGCAGCTGCATCAGGCCGATCAGGCTGATCGCCTGGTAGAGGCTTTCGCATTTGCGGGGAAAGCCGAAATACTGGCTCTGTGCCATGCGCATGACCCGCAACGCGAGCATCGAGTCGCGCTCGACCACCTCGACGAAATCGTCGATCCTGGTGCCCGAGTTCAAAAGCAGGTCCCGAATCGCGACGTAGATGTCGGGCATGGAGATCTGTTCCGCCATGTCGCCGACGAATTCTCGTGCAGCATTCATTGCAAGCCATCCTGTTCGGATTCAAGCCAGGATGACTCTCTCCATGTCGGCGCTGATCGACCTGGCTTCATCCAGCGAGTTTTCGAGTTCCTCCTGCGAAAGCCCGGTCAGGGACTGGATCTCCGCATCGAACGGGGTATCGGCAGCCTCGCGCTTTTCTTTAGCGCCAACCTGGGCGCAGGCGTGGGCCAGGTGCATCAGCCTGGTCTCGACTTCGAGTTCGGTCGCGTTGGCCGGCGCCGGCTGGTTGCGGGTTAGTGTCTGCAGCCTGCCGGGCAGGTTCCAGTTGGCCATCAGCATCGCGCCGATATCGCCGTAGTGGCAGCCCATGATCTGCATTTCGGCCTCGTGTATCTGCTTGCCCTGGTCGCACGCGGTCTTTTGCGCCGCGATCGCCTGCAGCGGAAATTTCGAGTACAGCACCAGGTGGCCGATTTCGTGCAGCAGCCCGGCGATGAACAGTTGCTCGCTTTTCGCCAGCTTCATCTGTTCGCCCAGCAGCCGCGCCAGCACCCCTGAAAACAGGCTGGCCCGCCAGAAGGTGTCCAGCGGCAAGATATCGTTGGGTAACTTCAGACTCGAGATAGCGGAGATGCCCAGCACCATGTTGTGCAGCTGGGCGATGCCGATCATGTTGACCGCGCGCGAAATGCTTTCGATCGGCTCCGGGAAGCCGAAATAGGCGCTGTTGACGACCTTCAGCACCCGTATCGACAGGTTCGGGTCGAGGCCGATGACCTCGGCAAAATCGTAAATATCCGAGTGCGGGTCGTCCATCAGTCGCCTCAGCTTGAGGTAGATTTCGGGCAGCGAAATCAGCTCGGTGACTTCCTTGAGGCGTTGTTCGATTTCTGACATGGCTGGATAGCTGGGGTTATTGTTGTTCGCCTGGTTCGAAACGGCCAGACCCACGGCCAGACCCGGTTTCGCGAAATTCACGAGGAGTATAGTTTAAATTTCTGAAGCGGCGAGAGAATGTCGACAGCCGCGGTGAATATCGGCAACACGGCTCTCGATGCTAATCCGGGGAGGCGTGGCTGGGGCGAATCGCGGGCAACGGTTACCCGCCGCCCGCGATTTGAAATCGATGCTACGGTGCCCGGATCACCGACCCGGGATCGGACACCGTTACCGAGTTGCCGTCGTTGGCCAGGAAACTGGCCATCTGGCCCTGCATCGCGGAGGTCACCGCGGCGCTGCTCGAAGGGTCGAGGATCGAGCCATGCGAGCCGGCGGTAAACTTGACGCTGACCTTGAGATCGGTGCCGGCCGTGGTGGTGTTGATCTGCGTCAGGCCCAGCACCGACAGCAGCGGCTCGGTGCCGGCCAGCGGCGCCGGAACCGTATTGGACGAGTCGTTACCGTCGGGCACGGTATTCGGCACGGTCAGGTCGGAAGGCGAGGCGTTGCCGCCGACGACCTCGAAAAACAGTACCCCCTGGGTCTTGGTCGCGAGATCCGCGGCATGGTTCAGGGGATCCGCCGCATCGACGACCGCCTGCGCCGCCCCGAGGAAAGCCTCGTAGTCCGCGGTGCCCTTGGCCACGCCAGCGGCGGCGAGCCCGGCGACAATAATGGGCGAAAAAGACGCCGAACCGTCGAGTATCTTCGGTATTCCGCCGCCGCCGTTGGCCAGCACCACGTCCTTGAGGGTGGGCTCGAGGTTCGCGAATGCCGTGCCGACGATCGCCCCCATCGAGTGCCCCACAAAATATACTTCGGTGGCGCTAAGATCGGGAGTGCCGTCTGGACCCGGAAGGAAAACGCCAGCGCCAGCCGGTGTGACAACATCTATGCCCGGTATCCCCTTGCGCAGCGCGAACAGGTCGGCCACCGACTGGCGCAGGTTATCGCGCGACATCAGCAGATTGTTCAGGTTGATGAAATGCAGCCCTGAACTGTCGGGGGTGCCGTCCGGGCCGCTGGAAACGATATTACCGCTGCCGTCCTGCCCGACGAGATCGACATCGAAGGTTCTCTCGGCGCCCCCCTGGTAGAACGGGCTGCTGGCATTCAACCCGTGCAGCGGGATGTCGATCGCCACCGTGGCGAAACCGAACGAGGCCAGCGTGTCCGCGACCGCGAGCATGTCGGCCCGGTTGCGCGTAATGCCGTGCTGGTAAATGACGGTTTTCCAGGGCGGCGGGAAAACAATAGTGTTGGCCGGCGTCGCGACCATCAGCGGCACGTCGATGGGCCCGGTCGAGGCCGGTATCGGATTATCCCAGGTTAGATTGTTCTCGCCGTCGACGGTCACCGTGGCCTGCCAGGGCTTGGTCAGAATTGCCGTGGGATCCGCTATCGACGGCGCAGTCAGGTAATAGGGTATCGAGTCGAGCGTGCCGACGAACAGGTTGGCCGCGCCGAGCGGCGTGCGTCCGGCACCGGAGCCCAGGTCGACCGTCGCCGCCGCCAGGGTGGACGCAGGCGTTGGCGCATTGGTCCTGGTTTCCAGCAGCACGTCGCCGACCGACTGCGTCGTGAACGACCAGCTCATGACCAGGTCCCCGGCGCCGAGGCTGGTATCGAATAACAGCAACTGGTTCACGCTGAAACTGACCAGCTGGCGCAGCGGCTCGAGCGCCACCGCCTGCGCATCGGTAAGCGCCGGAAACTGGCTGACACCGCCCACTTCCAGCGGCGTGGTCAGCCTGGCGAAGGTGTAGGCGCCCGAGGCACCCATCGGGCTGCCGTCCGTGCTCTGCAGGCTATTGGTGATCACGACGAAGTAACTGGAACGCGGCGCGAGCGGCTTCAACGGCAGGATCACCAGCGTCGAACCCGAGGAATCGACCGACGACACGGTCGCGACGTAGTCCACCCCGTAGACCAGCTGCTGGTTGATATTGACCACGGCGCCCCCGGGCTCAGGGTTGCTGGTCAGGATTACCTGGTACAGCCTGACGCTGTCGCCATCGATCGAGCTGGCCAGTATCGGTCCGGTGAAGCCGGTCGTCATCGGTGCCACGGTCGAAAAACCGTCGAGGGCATTCAACGCGACCTGCGGATCCGAGGCATCCATCGGATCCGCGACTGGGATATTAATCGTCTTATCCAGCGATCCGACAAAAAGCAGATCGTTCGGGAACGGGATCACGCCGTTGGCCGGGTCGAAATTGCTGATCGCGGTCGACTCGACGATCGACTTCTGCAGTTCCTCCGACGGTTCGGAGGTGCACGCGGAAACAATCAAGCTGGAGCACAGCGCGGCAACAAGGTATAGGTTTCTCACGTCATTCCCCTCTTAATATCGCCAGTTGAGCTGGGCGCTGAGTATATCGACCGTCGCGTCGTATTCGCCTGTCAGGGTTGCAGCCAGCGTCGGCACACTGCTTTCGAATTCGTTGTCGATTTCGGCACCCTTGATGAACAGGTGCGAGTAGCCGACATCGAACGACAGTTCCTTGCTGTACTGATAGCCCATGCCAAACGAAATCCAGGTTCGGTGATCACCGGGTAAACGAGCGGTGCGGCGTTCTTTGCTGGGCACCGGGCTATTGTCGTGAGCGAGGCCGGTGCGCAATATGATGCGGTCCGAATACTGGTAATCGATGCCGAAGGAATAACGAAACGAATCCTCCCAGGATTCGGTCGTCACCGAGTCGGGCTGGACCGGATTATCGTAGACGATGCGTAACTCGTCGAATGAACTCCACCCGGTAAAGGTGATATCCGCCAGATAGGTGATCTTTTCTTTCCGATGCGAAACGCTGAACGAGAGACTGGCGGGCAGGGTAACATCCGCGCTGAGCCCCGTGTCGACAAACAGGTTGCTGGATAAAACAAAGGAAGTGCTCGCGGGAACCCTGAAATCCGCTTCTCCGTCCACCTCGACGTCGATTTCGGAGCGATAGGCAATCCCGAGCCGGGTTCGATCCGAGATCTGATAGATAAATCCAAAATTAAATCCCAGGCCGATGTCATCGAAATTATCGCCCTCGAGGTCCGCGAATCCGTCCGCACCCTGCGGCGGGGCGCCCAGCCCCGTGCAGGTGGGCAGATCGAACGAGGCGACGCAAATCGCACCGAAATCGATGGCGCTGCTCAGTATGACGTCTGCCAGAATCAGGTTGACGCCGCCACCGACCGAGAGCTTGTCATTGATCCGGTAGCCGATACTCGGATTGAAGTTTACCGTTTTCAGGTCCGATTCGACCGCGTGGTAGCGGCCCACCCAGTTATCGTCATACTTGGTGGCGAGGCCGAAGGGCGTATTGACGCCGATCCCGATTTTCATGCTTTCGTCGATCGTCTTTACCCAGTAGAAGTTGGGCACGAAAGCGTTGAAGCCGCCATCGTCGTCGGGCCCCGTCAGCGGGCCGCCGCCCAGAATCGCCGCCGCGGTCGAGCCCTTATTGGTAAATTCGGACTGCGGCATGATCAGGTGGGAGGCCAGCACGATATGGTCATCCTGCAGTAACGTCAGTCCTGCCGGGTTAAAAAAGATCGTCGAGGCATCGTTGGTATACGCGGCGGCGCCGGCATAGGCGTTGCCCTGCCCTGCCGCGTTGGTCTCGATCAATGCGAAGCCGGAAGCCCATGCAGACCCGGGCGGAAGGCACAGCAGCAGGACGCCCGTGTATAGTGTTTTTCTCATTATCTGTTTTCCTCCCCCCGGCTGACACCCGCCGTTCGCAAATCCGCCCTGGCAATATCCGGAATATACGCGGCGATCCCCTTCGACGGAATCTGTTTTTCATGTTGAATTCCGCCATTAGTTGCAAAATAATACTCTCAAGCAGGTTAATTTCAAACTTCCTTATGATTAAAAATACCTATGTCGCGCAAAGCGGCATTCACGGCAAGGGTTTGTTCGCAAGTTCGTTGATATCGAGCGGCACCATAATTGGCTGGCTGCAGGGCCGGCCTTGCAGGGAAGACGGCTGCCATGTCCTGTGGATTAGCCAGACGCAGGGGATAGAAGTGATCTGTGACCTTAAATATATCAATCATTCCGACCGGCCGAACGCTTGCTATTACGATGACCTCAGCGTCGTCGCGTTGCGCGATATCCAGCCAGACGAGGAAATTACCCACAATTATGCTAGCAACGACTGGTGATTAGCACCGGCTTGGTGCAGTATACTTTGAGCTATCTAAAAACAGGTAACGACCCCACCATGACTCCCGCAGAAATTGCCAGGTTCAACATGATCGAGCAGCAGATACGACCCTGGGAGGTACTCGACCACCGGGTGCTTA
>JAOTTY010000353.1 GCA_029864185.1 Gammaproteobacteria bacterium | reverse complement strand
TACGCCTATGGCTCCAATCCCCCCGACCTCGGGGATACCTCCGGCGGTACCCCGTCGGGGACCAACGGGGTGATCGAGTTCACCAACCAGGCCATCGAGTTCCAGGCGCCTAACAGCCACAAGGGCCAGGTATCGACTACCGATTCGGGTGCCGCGCCCGCATACTCGACTAACAACCACCGTTCCTGGCATCCGGTCATCGACAACACCGGCCGCAGTCTCGCGATTCGTAACGCCGGCAACGCCAATTTTCTCGCGCCGTGGAACGGCGCCACCAACGTCGGCAGCCAGACGATGTATTGCTCCGACTGCCATGGTTCCAATACAGGACTCGCCACGTCGACGCCTGCGGGTGGTGAAAACGGCAATCCCTGGGGCCCGCATGGTTCGAGCAACAATTTCATTCTCAAGGGCGCCTGGGATGAAGGCACCGGCGCGGGCGGCAGTCAGGGTGACATCTGCTTCAAGTGCCACAGCTATACTCTTTACGCGACCAGGGGCGACGGCAGCAGCGGTTTCGGCGGTAACAGGGATCCAAATTTGCACTCCTACCATGCCGACAATATCGGCGAGCTGCGCTGCAGCTGGTGCCACGTCGCGGTGCCGCACGGCTGGAAAAACAAGGGCCTGCTGGTTAATCTAAATGATGTCGGTCCAGAGGTCGGGCTGCCTCCGGGCACCCAGGTCAGAAATAACACCGGCGCCGGGTATACCAATGGCCCGTACTATCTGAACGCGAAGAACAAGATCGTCAACTTCGCCACCAGCGGTAACTGGGACGAGACCGACTGCGGTTCCGCGGGTGCCCCGGGTAACGGGCTGGTCGGACGCGAATGGATGAGGGACAGTAATGAAAACTGTGCAAATCCACCCTAGCCGATACCGCCGGCGGCCATGATCGCAGCGCTCGCGTCCAACCGTTTCACCCTGCTGGCACTGGTGTTGCTGGCGGCGGGAATCGTCATTTATTACCAGTTTTCGCCGCCGGGCAGGCTGTGGTTTATTGTTTTCCCGTCGCTGCTGCTGATGGTGAATTTCCTGCTGGCGGTGGCCACGCGGGGAATCCTCAGACAAAACTGGCCGCTGATGGTTTTTCATTTCGCGCTCATGCTGCTGGTCATGCTCGCATTTCTGGGCCAGATGAGTTATTTCCAGGGAACGCTGGAACTGGCCGAGAATGAAGTCTTCAGTGGCGATCCGCGGCAGCTCGACAATGTCAGTCGCGGACCCTGGCATCGTTATGCCCTGGGTGATGCCAGCTTCAGTAACCTGGGATTTCGCATCAACTATCATAGCGGCGTGAAGCGCGACAGGACCGTCAACCGGATCGCGTTCGATTCCGGTGATGCCGGTCGGCGGATCGTCGAGATCGGGGATCATGTGCCGCTGGTCGTCGGCCATTACCGCTTTTATACCTCGCATAACAAGGGCTATGCGCCGGTGTTCGAATGGCGGCCCTCGGGCTCGGATACGGCGCTGACCGGCAGCATTCATTTGCCGGCCTACCCGATCAACGAGTATCGGCAGGCACTCGAATGGCGGGTACCGGGGAGTGATCACCGGCTGTGGACGATGCTTAAAATCGACGAGAATGTATTGCCGGAGGACCGGCCATTCGAATTCCGGGTCCCGCGGCAACATCGAATTGTCGTACGTATCGAAGATCGGCGCTATGAAATGAATCCCGGGGACCGTCTCAGCCTGGCGGGCGGGGTATTGCGTTACCGTGAATTATCCACCTGGATGGGTTACAAGATCGACTATGACTGGACCAGGCCCTGGCTGCTTGCCACCGCGATTATCGGCCTCATGGCCCTGTTCGTTCACTATATTCTCAAATTCTCGCTGCCCGGCTCGGAGCGGTTGCGGGGAGCCCTGGTACCACGCTCCGGCGTGCGCGCCTGATGTCGATATCGCGCCGGACGCGAGCGCGCAGTCCTGAAACGGCCGGGTAAAGTCGTGTCTGACGACGAGTTTGCCGGGACGCTTTTATCGGTACAGGCACGGTAAGATTTCGCCTCAACTCGTTCGTTGAAATGCTCGGCGCCAAGGGTCGCACCGAGGCAGTCCTGCTAGTCGTCTGATCGTCTCTGGTCCGGCATTTTTATGCGGATGAGCCAACCACAGAGATCCGCGCGAGCTCGAATAGCGAGTGAGCGACGAGCACCGATACGGGTAAAGCCGAAGCCGACAGGCCGAGGAGGCGACGACAAAAACAGGGCGGGGGTATTAAATTGCAGTCCATCCGTCCAATTACCATTCGTAGCAGGCGAGCATCACGGCCAGTCGGAACGCTGTTTTTTCCTGCCTGATGGAGGCTTTCGCTGAAAGTTCTCGAACCACTGCTGATTGGCCTCGCGCTCCTTTCTGTCTCGCTCGGCGTCTACCCGGTAATTTGGTCTTAACCTGTAGACGCTGGAATGTTCCCTGAATTTCAGGTAAGGCCTGTCGGAATCGATCCGTACCCTTACCCGGTGGCTGGCATCGATTCGGATGTGCGCGGGCAAGGCTCTGGTTTTTACCCAGACGGTGCGGTCGAGATAATAATAGGTTCCTGTCGTGAAATGAAAATAGACGCGAGCAGAAGGGTAAAAGTAATAATCCTGGTAGTCCGGGTAATAATGGTAGTGTGGCGGCGGTCCGTAATGTCCAGGACCAACTAAACAGGCGGTGAGCAATACGGGGAGGCAGAGGAAAATCGGAATAACGGCATATCGATATACCCGTTGCCGTCCGCAATAAGACATATTTTTCATAACATAACTCCCTGATTAAACATAGATCCGCGCGCCGACCCGAGCATTAAAATGATCTGTCGATCGATCAGGCCCGCGGGTAAAAGCGTGCTCCTGCCAGGTCCTTGACTACTCATTTATCGGAATCCTGACGATTACGCGCAAGCCGCCCGCCGCAGATTCCGCAAACGCGATGCTGCCCTGGTAACCCTCGACGATTTCGGCGCAGATGCCCAGACCGAGTCCGTGGCCCTGATTCGATTCATCGAGCCGCGTGCCTCGCTGTTTCAGCCGTTCCATTTGCTCCGGCCGGACGCCCGCGCCATCGTCTTCGATAGTCATTTCGAATGCCCGCTCTGTTTTTCGAACGATAAGGCGGGCTTTTCGACGGGCGAACTTGCAGGCATTGTCGAGCAGGTTGCCGATCAGCTCGAGCATATCGTCACGGTCCAGGCTCGAGGAGGCGAGATCGGTTTCGTTTTGTATCTCTGTTTCAATTTCTATCTGCGGGTATATCCTGGCCAGGACATCGACCAGGTAAGGAAGCTCGTCGGCAATATCGAAATGAACACCTCCGGATTGCGATCCGGAAATTCTGGCGCGGCGTAACTCGCGCTCGACGATACTCCTAATTTCGGCAAGCGCGTTAACCGAACCCTCGCTGCTTGCCTGTTCCTGTTGCTGGGAGAGTAACTGTAACGGCCTTTTCAGTTCATGCGCGAGGTTGCCGATGGCGTGCCGGGTACGGCCGATTCGATTGCGCAGCTGATTCACCAGTTTCTCGATTTCATCCACCAGCGGCATGATTTCGCGCGGCACCTGAACGCCCGCTTGTTCGGTTTCGTGGTGCCTGATCGTGGCGAGGTTCTGGCGCAGCCATTCGAATA
>JAOTTY010000089.1 GCA_029864185.1 Gammaproteobacteria bacterium | reverse complement strand
CGCTCAACGCCGCAGCCAATATACTATCCGAGGCGGGCCCTGACGTTGCGGCGCTGATAAGCCCCCAGGCGACCCTGGAGGAGCATTTCCTCGCGCAGAAGCTGTTGCGCGGACTCGGTTCGAGCAATATCGATTACCGCCTGACCCAGATCGATTTCTCGACGCAGCAGCAGGCCGCGATAATGCCTTGGCTGGGACGCTCTCTGGAATCGCTGGAAACCCTCGATGCGGCTTTGATCGTCGCGGCAAACCTGCGTTACGAGCAGCCGCTGCTGTCGCTCCGGTTGCGCAAGGCGGTCAACAATAGGCAGGCGCGGGTGTCGTCTATCGGCCACCTCGGTGGCCAGTACAATTTCGCACTGCAAACCGAATTAAACGGTTCCGCGGCAAGGCTGGTCAACGATCTTGCCGGTGTCGCCGTTGCGCTCGCCGAAATCTCCGCCAGACCGCTTGGCGACCATCTTGCGCGAATCGTCGCCGACCTGCAGCCGACGGAGCAACATCAGGCGATCGCTCGCTCGCTGGCCGATGCCGATAATGCCGCGATTATCGTCGGCGTCCAGGCGCTGACGAGCCCGCATTTGTCGCTGATCCAGGAAATCTGTGAAAGCATAACCACCGCCGCCGATGCCACTCTCGGTTACCTGTCGCTTTCGGCCAACAGCGCGGGTGCCTGTCTTGCCGGTGCGATACCGCATCGCGGTCCCGCGGGTAGCGCGCTCGATAAAACCGGAGAAAATGCCGCGCAGATCCTGTCGCAAAAACACAAGGCCCTGCTTACCTTCGCGGTCAATCCGCTGCTGGATACCAATTCGGTAGCCCAGTTATCCGACAACAACGAATACGTGATTGCGGTCAGCAGTTTCGATAACGATTTTATCCAGCAGCAGGCCAACCTGGTATTGCCGCTCGCTGCGGTGGTCGAAACCGCGGGCAGTTTCGTCAACGTCGAGGGCCTCTGGCAAAGTTTCAACGGCTGCGTGTCCGCGCGAGGCGAAAGTCGCCAGGGCTGGAAAATCCTGAGCGCACTGGGTCAGGTGCTGGCGCCAGGCGAATTCGATTACACCGATTCGGTAGCGATCCGCAACGAGCTCAAGGCGCTGTGCGGCGATGTCGTTCTAAGCAATCTCTGCGGGGTCGAAGCGGCCGTCAAAAGTCTGCCGCAGGAGTCGGATGCAACGCAGAAAATCGGCTTCACGCCGATATACGCCAGCGATGACATGACGCGGCTGGCGCCGCCGTTACAGGCCACGCCGTTGATGAAAAACCAGTGCGCCATCGTCATGAATCTGGAACAGGCGAAACGCGCGAAACTCGAAGCCTGTGAGCAGGTTCAGGTGAAGCAGGGTAAGGGTACCGCGGTGCTGCCGCTGCGCATAGACGAGGCGGTGCCGACGGGCTGCGTTTACGTTCCGGGTGGCATCGACGCGGTCAAGCATCTCTCCGACGCTTACGGCAAGATAACCCTGGAGAAGGTTTCGTAATGGATTTTCTGACAGCGATCTGGGCGTGGCTGCACGAATACGTGCAGTACACGATATTCAGCGGTGTCAAGGTGCTGACCATCCTGTTGCCGCTGTTTATCATCGTGGCTTACTACACCTATGCCGAGCGCAAGGTCATCGGTTACATGCAGACTCGCAAGGGTCCCAATCGGGTGGGCCCCAAGGGGCTGTTCCAGCCGTTCGCGGACATGTTCAAGCTGATGTTCAAGGAAATCATCATCCCGACCAATTCGAACCGCTACCTGTTCCTGATTGCGCCGGTAATCACTTTCGCGCCGGCGATGGCTGCATGGGCGGTTATCCCGTTCAACGACACGCTGGTTTTCAGCGATATCAATGCCGGCCTGCTGTACATCCTGGCGATGACCTCGCTCGGGGTTTACGGCGTTATCATTGCCGGCTGGGCGTCGAATTCGAAATATGCGCTGCTTGGCGCCATGCGCTCCGCGGCGCAGATCGTGGCCTACGAAATCGCCATGGGATTTGCGCTGGTCGGCGTGTTAATGGTTGCCGGCAGCCTTAATCTCGGCGAAATCGTCGGCCAGCAGGCGGGCGGCGTTAGCCGCTGGTTTTTCATTCCACTGTTGCCGCTGTTTTTCGTTTACCTGATTTCCGGGGTCGCCGAAACCAACCGCGCGCCCTTCGATGTTGCCGAGGGCGAATCCGAAATTGTCGCCGGCTTCCACGTGGAGTACTCGGGCATGACCTTCGCGGTGTTTTTTCTCGCCGAGTACGCGAATATGATATTGATCTCGATGCTGTGTTCGTTGATGTTCTTCGGCGGCTGGTTGAGCCCGGTGCCGGAACTGATAGACGACAGCATCGGCTGGTTGTTTGGCAAGACCGCGGTATTCATGCTGTTGTTCCTGTGGTTCCGCGCAACCTTTCCACGCTATCGCTACGACCAGATCATGCGTCTGGGCTGGAAGGTTTTACTGCCGGTAACAATCCTGTGGCTGGTGGTGGAAGGCGTCGCGGTTTATTTCAAAATCGGACCCTGGTTCGCATAAGCCTATGTTTGCAAAACTTAACTACTACCTGAAAAGTTTCCTGTTTATCGAGCTACTCAAGGGGATGATCGTTACCGGTCGGTATTTTTTCCGTAAGTCAATCACCGTGCAGTACCCGGAAGAAAAAACCCCGATTAGCCCGCGCTTTCGCGGCCTGCATGCGCTGCGACGCTATGCCAACGGCGAGGAACGCTGCATCGCCTGCAAGCTTTGCGAGGCGGTCTGCCCGGCGCTGGCGATCACGATCGAATCCGAGCAGCGCGCAGACGGCACGCGTCGCACCACGCGCTACGATATCGATTTGTTCAAATGTATTTATTGCGGATTCTGCGAAGAGGCCTGCCCGGTCGATTCGATCGTCGAAACCAACATCTTCGAGTATCACTTCGAGAACCGGGGCGAAAATATCATGACCAAAGCAAAACTGCTCGAGATCGGCGATCGTTACGAGGCCCAGCTCGCAGCCGACCGCTCCGCCGACGCCCGCTACCGGTAACGCGATGATCGAAACAGTCATATTCTACGTTTTTGCAGTGGCCACCGTGGTCAGCGCGACCGCCGTGGTCACGGTCAGGAACCCTGTGCATGCTGCCCTGTTTCTGGTGCTGACCTTTTTCACCAGCGCGGTGATCTGGATGTCGCTGGAAGCCGAGTTTCTGGCGATCGCCCTGGTGCTGGTTTATGTCGGTGCGGTCATGGTGTTGTTCATCTTTGTCGTGATGATGCTGGATATCAATATTGCGCGGTTGCGCGAGGGCTTCGTGCGTTATCTGCCACTAGGACTGCTGGTAGCCGCCATCATGCTGGGGTTGATGTTAAGCGTCGTTACCAGTGACGTGTTTGTGCTCGATACCGGTAGCGAACCGCTGCCGAAGCCGGCAGATTACAGCAATACCAAGGCCCTCGGCGGGATTCTCTACACCGAATACGTTTTTGCCTTCGAGATTGCCGCGGTCATATTGCTGGTTGCCATCATCGCCGCGATTTCGCTGACCATGCGCAAGCGGGCCAGGACCAAGTACCAGAATCCGTCCTCGCAGATCAAGGTGCGCAAAGCCGATCGGTTGCGTATCGTAAAAATGCCGTCGGGGGAGAAGGAGTGATGATGACGCTGACGCTGAGCCATTACCTGATTCTTGCCGCGGTGCTGTTCAGCATCTCGATCGCAGGTATCGTAATTAACCGCAAGAATATCATCATCCTGCTGATGTCGATCGAGTTGATGCTGCTGTCGGTGAACCTGAATTTCATCGCCTTCTCGCACTACCTGGACGATCTCGCAGGTCAGGTCTTCGTGTTTTTCATTCTGACGGTCGCGGCCGCGGAAGCCGCAATCGGTCTCGCGATCCTGGTGGTGCTGTTCCGTAACCGGGGTTCTATCAACGTCGAGGACATCAAGGAGCTGAAATGGTGAGCATGGAATCCATTTACCTTGCCATCCCGCTGTCGTCGCTGCTGGGTGCGGCGATCGCCGGATTCTTCGGCAAGCAGATCGGACGCGCCGCCGCGCACTGGGTGACGATCAGCGGTGTCACCGTTTCCTTCCTGCTGTCGTTGGTAGTGCTCAAGGACGTTGTGTTCGACGGTGCGGCGATCTACAACCATTCGGTTTATACCTGGATGGTCAGCGATGGCATCCGCTTCGAGGTCGGGTTCCTGATCGACGGGCTGACCGCGTTGATGATTACCGTGGTCAGCGGGGTATCGCTTGCGGTCCATGTTTATACCATCGGTTACATGGCCGAGGATGACGGCTACCAGCGCTTCTTCAGCTATATCTCGCTGTTTACCTTCTCGATGCTGATGCTGGTCATGTCGAACAACTTCCTACAGCTGTTTTTCGGCTGGGAAGCGGTGGGGCTGGTCTCCTACCTGTTGATCGGGTTCTGGTTCAAGCGCGAAACCGCGATCTACGCCAACATGAAGGCCTTTCTCGTCAACCGTGTCGGTGATTTCGGTTTTCTGCTCGGTATCGCGGTGGTGCTGATGTTCACCGGTTCGCTGGATTATTACGAGGTCTTCGATCGCGCCGACGAAATGCTTTACGCCACCCTGCAGGTACTGCCGGGGATAGACTGGTCGGTGATCACGCTGGCCTGCATCCTGTTGTTTATCGGCGCAATGGGCAAATCGGCGCAGGTTCCGTTGCACGTCTGGTTGCCCGATTCGATGGAAGGTCCGACGCCGATATCGGCGTTGATCCACGCCGCGACCATGGTAACCGCCGGTATTTTCATGGTGGCGCGCATGTCGCCGCTGTTCGAGCTGTCCAGCACCGCGTTGTCGGTCGTCATCGTGATCGGCGCAACCACGGCCTTTTTCATGGGCCTGGTTGGCATCGTGCAAAATGACATCAAGCGGGTGGTTGCCTATTCGACCCTGTCCCAGCTTGGCTACATGACCGTGGCGCTTGGCGCATCGGCCTATTCTGCGGCAATCTTTCACCTGATGACGCACGCGTTTTTCAAGGCGCTCCTGTTCCTCGCAGCGGGTTCGGTCATCATCGCGATGCACCACGAACAGGATATCCGCAAGATGGGTGGGCTCAGGAAATACATGCCTATCACCTACTGGGTGTCGCTGATCGGCTCGCTGGCGCTGATCGGATTTCCGGGATTCTCGGGTTATTTTTCCAAGGATGCGATCCTGATCGCGACCAGGCATGCCGACGTCTGGGGCGCCGGTTACGCTTACCTCGCGGTGCTGCTCGGCGTTTTCGTCACCGCGTTTTACTCTTTCCGCATGTTTTTCCTGGTGTTCCACGGCGAAGAGCGCATGGATGAACATACACGCTCGCACCTGCACGAAACGCCATGGGTCGTGACCGCGCCGTTGATTGCGCTCGCGATTCCGTCGGTGATCATCGGCTGGATCACGATCGATACCGTGCTTTTCGGCGGCCTGTTCGATCGCGCGATCATCATTTTCGAGGAGCATGGCGCGATGGCCGCGGTCGCCGGGGCCTTCCACGGTTCCCTCAGTTTTGTGCTGCACGGCTTCGCCGGGCCGGCGGTTTACCTGGCCGCCCTCGGAGTAATCGCTGCCTGGTGGATATATCTGAAACGGCCGGAACTCGCGGCGCAGATCAGGCAAAAACTGGAATTCCCTTACCGGGTTCTGGATAACAAGTATTATTTCGACCGTTTCAACGAGATCGTATTTGCCGCGACCGCGAGAGGCGTCGGGCAGCTGTTGTGGCGTCTCGGCGATGCATTGTTGATCGACGGGCTGGTGGTCAACGGCAGCGCGCGTCTCGTGGGCTGGGTTTCGGGCGTGGTGCGCCACGTGCAGACCGGTTATTTGAATCATTACGCGTTTGCGATGATTTCAGGGCTGATCCTGTTACTGGGATGGGTTGTGCTGGGCTAAGGCAAAACAAAAACAAGGGTAATCGTTAATTTATGTACGCAGAATGGCCACTTTTGAGCCTCGTGATCTGGACGCCGATATTCGGTGGCGTACTGGTATTGTTCGCCGGCGACAAGGATCCTTCGGGGGCGCGCAAGATCGCGCTGGTGGTGTCGATCCTGACCCTGCTGTTGACCCTGCCGCTCTACACGCTGTTCAATACCGATACTTACCTGATGCAGTTCGTCGAGCGCCACGACTGGATCCCGGCATTCAACATCGAGTATTACGTCGGTATCGACGGAATCTCGATGCCGTTGATTCTGCTGACGTCGTTTACCACCGTAATCGTCATCATCTCGGCCTGGGAGGTCATAAAGTACCGGGCGTCGCAATACCTGGCAGCTTTCCTGTTCATGGAAGGATTCATGATCGGCACCTTTTCGGCACTGGACGCGGTGCTGTTCTATATTTTCTTCGAAGCGATGCTGATCCCGATGTTTCTCGTTATCGGCGTATGGGGCGGCGCCAACCGGATTTACGCGACGCTGAAGTTTTTCCTCTACACCTTCATCGGTTCGGTGCTGATGCTGGTGGCGCTGATATACATGTATACCAAGTCCGGCAGCTTCGCGATTTTCGATTTCCACTACCTGCGGCTGTCGATGACCGAGCAGGTACTGATATTCCTCGCTTTCCTGGTCGCCTTCGCGGTCAAGGTGCCGATGTGGCCGGTACATACCTGGTTGCCCGATGCGCACGTGGAGGCGCCGACCGGCGGATCGGTAATCCTGGCGGCCATCATGTTGAAGATAGGCGGCTACGGCTTCCTGCGCTTCAGCCTGCCGATCACGCCCGACGCGAGTTCCGAACTCGACTGGCTGATCATCACGATGTCGCTGACGGCGGTGGTTTATATCGGTTTCGTCGCGCTGGTGCAGCGCGATATGAAAAAGCTGATCGCCTATTCCTCTATCGCGCACATGGGTTTCGTCACCCTCGGATTCTTCGTCGTATTCCGCATTGTGAATTCGGGTCACGGCGAGCAGGGCGCGGCGCTAGCGCTCGAGGGCGGCATGGTACAGATGGTATCGCACGGCTTCATCTCCGGGGCCCTGTTTCTGTGCGTCGGCGTCCTGTACGATCGCATGCATAGCCGCCAGATCGCCGATTACGGCGGAGTGGCGAATACCATGCCGGTGTTTGCGGCGTTCATGGTTTTCTTCGCCATGGCGAATGCCGGCCTGCCGGGCACGTCGGGTTTCGTCGGTGAATTCATGGTCATACTGGCGAGTTTCAAGGCCAGTTTCTGGATCGCCTTCCTGGCGGCGCTGACGCTGATCCTCGGCGCGGCTTACACGCTGTGGATGGTCAAGCGAGTGATCTATGGCGAAGTCGCCAACAGCAACGTGGCTGCGCTCAGGGATATCAACCGGCGCGAGTTTCTGTTTCTCGCGATTTTGGCGCTCGCGGTACTGGCGCTCGGCCTGTGGCCCGGCCCCCTGGTGGACGTCATGCACCCAACCATCGATAACCTGCTCAATCACATTGCGAATCCGAAGATATGACCGCAGAGTTCATCCAGCCTGACCTGGTTCCCGCGCTGCCCGAGATGGTCATGCTCGCCATGACCTGCCTTGTGCTGGTGGTCGACCTGTTCCTGCCGCAGAATAAACGCGGTTTCACACTGCTGCTGGCGGTGGCGACGCTGGCGCTCACAATCGCCGCGGTAATGCTGGTCGCGCCGGTGACATCGGTCAGCAGTTTCGGCGGTACTTTCGTGCTCGACCAGCTTGCGGTGGTGCTCAAGATTGCGACCTGCGCGGTGACGATTCTGGTGTTCGTCTATTCGCGCGATTACCTGGTCGATAACGATATCTACCAGGGCGAGTACTATGTCCTCGGGCTGTTCGCTACGCTCGGCATGATGATCATGATATCGGCGCATTCGTTCCTGCTGGTGTACCTGGGGCTCGAACTGCTGTCGCTGTCGCTGTACGCGATGATTGCGTTCAAGCGTAATTCGCTGAGCGCGTCGGAAGCGGCGATGAAGTACTTCGTCCTCGGCGCGATGGCGTCGGGTTTGCTGCTTTACGGTATTTCCATTTTCTACGGCATTACCGGCACGCTCGATATCAACGAGGTGTCGGCGTCGGTCAGCGAGCAGATGTCGCTGCACCCGGTTGCGCTTGGCTTTGCGCTGACTTTCATCGTCGTCGGGCTTTCTTTCAAGCTGGGCGCCGTGCCGTTTCACATGTGGTTGCCTGACATTTACCAGGGCTCGCCGACATCGGTGACGCTGTTTATCGGCACCGCGCCGAAGATCGCCGGTTTTGCGATGGCGATAAGGCTGCTCGTCGACGGGCTCGGCGATTTGCAGTTCGACTGGTCGCAGATGCTGACCGTACTCGCGCTCGCGTCGATGGCGATCGGCAACGTCATCGCGATTGCGCAGACCAACTTCAAGCGCATGCTCGCTTACTCTACCATTTCGCACGTCGGTTTCATCCTGCTCGGTATTCTCGCGGCTACCGCCAACGGCTATGCTTCGGCGATGTTTTACACCATCACCTACTCGATCACGGCGTCGGTCGCGTTCGGCGTCCTGCTGGTGCTGAACCGCAAGGGATTCGAGGCCGAGAATATCAGCGACCTGTCTGGGCTTAACGACAGCAACCCCTGGTACGCGGCGTTGCTCGCGATCGCAATGTTCTCGATGGCCGGGGTTCCTCCCACCGTCGGATTTTATGCCAAGCTCAGCGTGTTGCAGGCGGTAGTGCAGGTGGATATGATCTGGCTCGCGGTAGTCGCGGTGCTATTCTCGGTAATCGGGCTGTTTTATTACCTGCGTGTGGTCAAGGTCATGTACTTCGACCAGCCGCTGCCCGAACAGACCACGTCGATCAAGGAAGCGCTCGATGTCAAAGTGTTGCTGGGCGCCAATAGCCTGAGCCTGATACTGCTGGGAGTCTTCCCATCCGGACTGATGGCATACTGCATTCTTGCATTCAGCCAGATTACCGGCTCATAACCCCTTGTAAATTCTGCTTAACCTAGCTATCATTCTGCGCCTCTGATGCGGGGTGGAGCAGCTTGGTAGCTCGTCGGGCTCATAACCCGAAGGTCGTAGGTTCAAATCCTGCCCCCGCTACCAACCTTTCAGGTTGGCAGGGTGTACAGGAAAAACAGGGTGGCGAGAGTCCCAGACCCGCCTAACCCGGTTAAATCCTGACCCCCGCTAGCAACCTTTCGGGTCGGTATCGGAAATTCACATTTAACTGGCTAGAGACGGATCCAGGTCCAGAAGCAGTCAGTAGTCAGTTAAAAGGCCCATAAGGGCCTTTTTTATTGGTTTTCTGGAGGTATAGTTTGTGCAGGACTTGACGCAGCTATTCGAACCGGTGGTGGTTTCGATGGGTTACGAGCTAGTCGGAGTCGAGTTTCTGGGAGGTGGTGGTCATGGCACGCTGCGCGTTTATATCGATCGCGAGCAGGGCGTCAGTATCGATGATTGTGCGGCTATCAGCCACCAGATCAGCGGTATACTCGATGTCGAGGAACCGATCAGGCAGGCCTACGATCTGGAGATTTCGTCTCCTGGCATCGACCGTCCGCTGTTCAAGTTGTCCGATTTCGAGCGATTTGCCGGCAGAAAAGCCAGGATCAAACTGTCGGTTGGCCTGGAAGGTCGCAAGAACTTCAGGGGCGAGCTGCAGGGTGTCGCCGACTCCCGGCTGGTGCGGATCAAGGTAGATGGTGAAGAATTCGATCTACCCTATGCCGATATCGCCAAGGCGAACCTGATTGGCGAGATTTAGAAACGAACCGGTTTGCACGGAAGCTGATCGTTTGATGAATATTTGTATTGAGAAGCGACAATGGAAAATAAAGAAATTCTTTTAGTAGCGGATACCGTTTCCAACGAAAAGGGCGTGGACCGCGAAATCATCTTCGAGGCGATCGAGGCGGCCCTTGCGTCGGCAACGCGCAAGAAGCACCAGCAGGATATCGAGGTGCGTGTCGATATCGACCGCAAGACTGGCGACTACGACACCTACCGTCGCTGGGAAGTGGTCGAGCCGGGTGAAAACGGTCTCGAGGAACCGCTGCGCCAGATCAGCCTCGAGGCCGCACAAATCGATCAGCCCGACATCCAGATCGGAGACTTTATCGAAGAACAGATCGACTCGGTCGAATTCGGCCGCATCGCGGCGCAGACCGCGAAGCAGGTTATCGTGCAAAAGGTGCGCGAGGCCGAGAGACGCAAAGTGATCGACGCCTATGCCGATCGTGAAGGCTCGCTGGTTATGGGCCAGGTCAAACGCGTCGAGCGCGGTAATGTTTACGTGGACCTGGGCGATAACGCCGAGGGTTTCATCCCGCGCGAAGAAATGATCCCCCGAGAATCGGTGCGCCCCGGCGACCGTATTCGCGGTTATCTTTACAAGATAGCCTCCGAGGTGCGTGGCCCGCAATTGTTCATCAGCCGCACCGCGCCCGAATTTCTGGTTCAATTGTTCAAGCTCGAGGTTCCGGAAGTCGGGCAGGATCTGATCGAGATTATATCTGCCGCTCGCGACCCCGGGATGCGTGCCAAGATTGCGGTCAAGAGTAACGACCCGCGCATGGATCCGGTAGGCGCCTGCGTCGGCATGCGCGGTTCGCGCGTGCAGTCGGTATCCAACGAACTCGCCGGCGAACGCGTCGACATCATCTTGTGGGACGAAAACCCGGCGCAATTCGCGGTCAACGCAATGTCGCCGGCGGAAGTCACGTCGATTGTCATCGACGAGGATACACATTCGATGGATATCGTGGTGCCCGAAGAAAAACTGTCGCAGGCGATTGGCCGCGGCGGCCAGAACATCAAGCTGGCAAGCCAGTTGACCGGGTGGACGTTGAACGTCATGGACGAAGCAGCCGCCGAGGAGAAATCCGAGGGGGAATCCCGCCAGCTGGTCGAGAATTTCATGACCCAGCTCGATGTCGACGAGGAAGTGGCGATAATCCTGGTGCAGGAAGGCCTGACGACGATCGACGAAGTGGCCTATATTCCCGAGTCTGAACTTATCGAAATCGAAGAGTTCGACGAAGAAATAGTGCAGGAACTGCGCGGCCGCGCGCGCGATGCACTGCTTACCATGGCGATTGCCCGCGAGGAAACAGCCGAGGCCGGTGAGCCGCAGGATGACTTGTTGAACATGGAATACATGACCAGCGAGCTTGCGTACAAACTGTCGCGCCGCGGAATATGTACGATGGAAGAACTCGCCGAACAGTCGACCGATGAGCTCGAGGAAATCGAGGGCATCGATGCCGAATTTGCCGGCAAGCTGATCATGAAGGCGCGCGAGCCCTGGTTTGCAGAAGCAGAGGCCGAATAGGGCTGGTAAGGGTTTTAGGTAAGAACATGCATGTGGACAGGTAATCATGGCAAACGTAACAGCTAAACAACTTTCGGAAGTTATCGGCGTCAGCGTCGAGAAATTACTGGATCAACTGAATACCGCGGGCGTTCAGGTCAAGGGCGCGGATGATCCCATTTCCGATGACGACAAGATGAAATTGCTGGAATCGTTGCGCAGCAGCCATGGCAAGGAAGAAAGCGGTGGTCCGAGGAAGATTACCCTGCGTCGTAAGAGCAAGAGCGAGCTCCGCGTGGCCGGTTCCTCGGGTCGAAATATTACGACCAAAACCATCAATGTGGAGGTACGCAAGAAGCGCACCTACGTGCGCCGTGCCGACGTCGTCGCGGAAGAGGCCAGGGCTCAGCAGGAAGTAGAGGCAGCGTTTGAAGAAGAAGCGGAACAGTTGACTCAACAGGCCGAGGAGGAGGCAAGACAGGCCGAGGAAGCCGCGCAGGCGCAGGCCGAGGCCGCCAGGGCCGCGCAGGAAGAGGAGGCACGTGCCCAGGCGGAGAAGAAGGCTTATGAAAAAAGCCTGCAGGAAGTAGAGGCCGCGCAAAAGGCGATCGAACAGCAGCGGGCGGAGGCGGAAGCGGCGGAAGCGGCCGAGGCAGCCGCGCGCGCGGCGCTGGAGCAGGCCGCTGTGGCCAGCGCGGCCCCGGCAGCCGCCGCGGAAAAACCCGGCAAGCACGGCAAGCACGAAGACAGGCACACCCGCTACGGCCGCAAGGAACTGCACGTCAAGGAGTCGGCGCACCAGCCTAACCGCAAGCAGAAGTTCAAGAAGGGCCAGAAGCAGGTCCGTGAAATCACCCGGCAACATCAGTTCGAAAAACCGACCGCGCCGGTGGTGCGCAATGTCGAGGTGCCCGAGGCCATAACCGTGGCCGAACTCGCGCAGCGCATGGCCATCAAGGCGGGAGACGTGATCAGGGTGCTGATGCAAATGGGTACCATGGCGACGATCAACGAAATTCTCGACCGGGACACCGCGACGCTGGTGGTCGAGGAGATGGGACACAAGGTGGTCACCGCCGCGAGCGATGACGATTTCGAAAGAGAATTGCAGGCCAGCGCGGAACAGGAAGGTGAAGACAGGGTTTCGCGCCCGCCGGTGGTTACGATCATGGGCCATGTCGATCACGGCAAGACTTCGCTGCTGGATTATATCCGCAAATCGCGCGTAACTTCGGGCGAGGCTGGCGGTATTACCCAGCATATCGGCGCCTACCGCGTGGAGACCGAAAAGGGCATTATCACCTTTCTCGATACCCCGGGACACGCGGCGTTCTCGGCGATGCGCGCGCGCGGTGCCCAGGCTACCGATATCGTCGTGCTGGTCGTTGCCGCCGACGATGGCGTCATGCCGCAAACCAAGGAAGCGATCGAACATGCCAGGGCGGCCGGTGTACCCCTCGTCATCGCGGTCAACAAGATCGACAAGGAAGACGCCGATCCGGATCGAGTCAAGAACGAGCTTGCCGCGCTGGAAGTCATCCCGGAAGAATGGGGCGGGGAGAATATTTTCGTCAACGTCTCGGCGGTCACCGGAGAAGGCATCGACAAACTGCTCGATTCGATACTGCTGCAGGCTGAAATTCTTGAGCTCGAGGCGGTCGGCACGGGCAACGCCAAAGGTATCGTGGTCGAGGCCTCACTCGACAAGGGCCGTGGCCCTGTCGCGACCGTGCTTATACAGTCCGGGTTGCTGCAACAGGGGCAGATGCTGCTCGCGGGCACGCAGTTCGGACGAGTACGCGCGATGTACGACGAATCGGCCCGCAGCATAAAATCGGCTGGTCCGTCCATGCCCGCGGAAGTGCTCGGCTTGTCGGGTGTCCCCAACGCGGGGGACGAGGTGTTCGTGGTTGATAACGAGCGCAAGGCGCGCGAGTTTGCCGCTACCCGCGAGGCAAAAATCCGCGAAAGCAAACTGGCCGATCAGCAGAAAGCAAAACTGCAGGGCATGTTCGACGCGATGGCCGAGGGCGAAGTCGCCGAAATCAACCTGCTGATCAAGGCCGACGTGCAGGGCAGTTCGGAAGCAATCCGCGAGTCGCTGGAAAAACTGTCGACCGATGAAGTACGCGCCAAGCTGGTCTCCACGGGAGTGGGCGGAATCAACGAATCGGATATCAACCTGGCCGCGGCCTCGAATGCAATCGTGATCGGATTCAATGTGCGCGCCGATGCGGCGGCAAAACGTATCGCCGGCGATTACGGGGTCGATATCCGTTACTACAGCGTGATTTACGACATTATCGACGACGTCAAGGCGTTGATGTCCGGCATGCTCGCTCCGGAATCGCAGGAAAAAATCATCGGCCTCGCCGAAGTCAAGGACGTTTTTCGTTCGCCCAAGTTTGGTGACGTTGCCGGTTCGATCGTGATCGAGGGCGTGGTGCGCAAGGGGCAACCGATTCGCGTGTTGCGCGATAACGTCGTTATCTACGAGGGCGAACTCGAGTCGCTGCGTCGTTTCAAGGATCCGGTCGAGGAGGTTCGTGTAGGCACAGAGTGCGGTATCGCCGTGAAGAACTACAACGATGTCCGTCCTGGTGACCAGATCGAAGTTTTCGAGCGCTTCGAAGTGGCGCGCTCGCTCGACTGAGCGGGGCCGGACGAGCAATGCCAAGGGAATACGCACGCAGCGAGCGGCTGGCGTCGCAGATCCAGCGAGAGCTGGCCGGCCTGATTCGGCACGGGCTGAAAGACCCGCGCCTGGCCGCGCCCAGCATACTCGAGGTGCAGGTCAGCAAGGATCTCGCTTACGCGAAGGTATTCTTCAGCGTATTGAACGCCGAAGACGCCGCTGGCTGTCTCGAGGCCCTGAACCGGGCGAGCGGATTCCTGCAACGCGAAATCGGCAAGCAGCTCAAGTCAAGGCTGACGCCAAAGTTGAGTTTTATCTACGACGACACCGATATTCGCGGGCGCAAGCTGTCTGATTTGATCGATACCGCGGTCGCCAGCGACAAGAGTAAAGCCAGCCAGTGATGGCCAGGCGAGATCCGGGCAAATACCGGGATATAGACGGGATACTGATTCTCGACAAGCCGCTCGGGCGCAGTTCGAACCAGGTGCTGCAGCAGGTGCGTCGCCTTTACCGCGCCCGCAAGGCGGGACATTGCGGCAGTCTCGACCCGCTGGCTACCGGGGTCCTGCCGATATGCCTGGGCCAGGCGACCAAGTTCTCCAGCTTCCTGCTGAATGCGAGCAAGACGTACCGTGCCAGCTGTCGCCTGGGGCAGACTACCAGCACCGGCGACGCCGAGGGGGAAGTCATCGAAACGCGACCGGTAAGCATCGATAGCAAACAGCTACAGCGGGTGCTGGAACGGTTTGTCGGCCAGATCGAGCAGGTTCCGCCGATGTATTCGGCCCTCAAGCATGAGGGCAGACGATTATACCAGCTTGCACGC
>JAOTTY010000088.1 GCA_029864185.1 Gammaproteobacteria bacterium | reverse complement strand
TTCATAAAGTATGCCAGACCGAGTTCCGCCACCGTGACGTCGTCGTCGACCTCGATGCCTTCGGGAAAAGAAAATCCGTCGGTCATATCGTTTTCGACGCTGCTGCTGCGCATGCCGAAGGTGAGTTTTAGCATTTCGTTAAGCTGCGGATTCAGCTGAAAGAACAGGCTTTCGACTTCCTGCTCGTTACTCGAAGCTTGTACGCCGGGGCCGAAAAAACCCTCGAACGGGATTTCGAGCTGGTAGTCTGTTTCCTCGAGATCGATGCCGAGTACGTAGTTAATGTCGTAGCCGACCTCAAGATTGCCATAAAGCTTAGGATTGATACTGCTGTTTTTACGCCTCGTAAATCCTGCCTCCGGGCTCGGAGAGTCACGGAAGCTTTGCAGCACGTCGGCCTCCGTCTCACGGCGGGTGGCATCTATGCTGAAGGTTTGCCGTCCCAGCTCGTGCTCGTACCCGACGCGGTAAACGCTGGTATCCTCGTTGATGAAGTCGTTTGCGAATGCAGGGTTGATCTGTGTCGGATCGCCTTCGAACTCGTCTTTGGACAATGCACCTGGCAGTTCCAGTTCGTCCCTTATTTCCTGAGCTTCGACGAACAGGCGGTAGTCTGCGCGCTGATATTCGAGTGTGCCGCTGAAATTGGCGTTTTCCTCGGCATTGTGATCGCGGTAATGATCCGCCTCGAAAGTCTCGGCTGAGAAACGGTATCCGAGAGATTCATTTAACTGCATGGACGAGGTCAATTGAATCCCGCTGTAATCGAAGCTGCCGACGCGAGCGCTGAGACGGTGATAACTGTCGGCCGCAGATCTGGTGATGATGTTGATTACACCGCCGACCGCCTGGTCTCCGTAGAGACTGCCGGCGCTGCCAGCCATGACTTCGATGCGCTCTATGTCCCTGGGAAATATGTGATGTAGATCGGGCCCGGCGGTATCGCTGTGGTTCAGGCGCCGTCCGTTTACCAGGACCAGGGTATTCGCGTTGGCGGTCGAGGAAAATCCGCGCAGGCTGATACTGACATCGGTGCCGTTGCCGAACAGGTCGTCTACCTGCAGGCCGGGAATGCCACGCAGCAGTTCGCTGGTAGTGTTCGCGCCGCTCGTCTCGATCGCGGCCCTGTCTAGCACATAGACTGTGGCGCTGGAAGCGTTTCGCGGCTGCTCGGTGCGCGTTGGCGTGACGACGATGGGTCCGAGTTCGGCTAAAGCGATGCTCGGCAACGCGGCCGCGAGCGCGCCGGCGAGGAAAAAAGCGATAGGTTTCATGTGGTTCTCCGAATTGATAGAGAGAGACACACACAGTTTGCGAGAATTGTTATTGACGCGACAAGCTGTGAGAACTGCCACCCGCAGTTCTGGTCTTGTTAAAACAGTCTCAGGCCGGTCTCCGGACTCGGAAGCGGAGGTAGCGCTTCGTTACCGTTGCGGGGGCAGTACTCGATTTGCACGAGTTTCCCGATTCTCGTGTTGCCACGCACCTGAAAACGTAGCAGCGATGATTATGGAATCTGGTCGCGATGTCCAGCTCCCGGTTTATCAAATGTCGCAGGCAGACAATGTTTGCGTCGTCTATAGTTCTGTCGCATGATCTCAATGTCGAATTAGCGCAGTTGGCAAGCCGTGATTAGTTTCAAGTCCAGAGCCTGGCAATGGGGTTTAACCACCCTGTTGCTGCTGATCACATACTTGCTGAGCCTGACCGAGGCCGTTTCGACATTCGAGTACGAATTATTCCTTTATATCCTGGAGCTGAAACCGGCCGGCCAGGAGCTCATGGCAATTGCATCGATCCGGTTTGCGCCACGCTGGATACTGTTCCTGGTCTACGGGCTGATCCTGGCGGTCTACGTTAGCCGGTACACGCGATCGCGCACCACCGCTGTCTCAATTTTGACGATGACGTTGATCCTGTTCGGGCTATTGATGCTCGAAGTCATTCTCGCGGTTTTCATGCAATTCTTTTTGCCGGTGGTGTTTCCGGCGCTGGTCATGCTGCTGGTCTCCATCGTTTTCTGGGCCTTCGATAGCTATCAGCGATTGCGTACCGGGTTGCTGACCCGGCAACAGACGATTACGCTGACCGAGGTGCTCGCCCGTATTGAAAAGGGAGACCTGCGTACCGCGCTGACCATGCTCAAGCAGTGTCCCTACAGCGATGATTTGCTCGAGGTTGGCTATGAACTCGGCATGCGGCTGGAAGAAAACAAGCATTGGGCGAGCGCGCTGAATCTATATCACTGGTTGTCCAGATACGATCCCGGACTCAGCGACTTCGTGACCCGAATCGAGGAAATTCGCAACAACCGCGCGATGCTGCTCAAGCAGGGCAGGCCGACGCCGGTTATCAAACCGGAGCTCCCCTTTATCGGCAACTATCGGCTGCTCCGGAAAATCGCCAAGGGTTCCACCGCGCTCATGTACGAAGCGATCGACATGCGCAGCAATAATCGCGTTGCGTTGAAGGTCATGGCATTGCGCAATGACGATAAAAACGAGCACGACCGGGCCGAGCACTGGCTGCACGAGGCGGTGATCGTAGCGCAACTCGAACACCCCAACATCGTCAGGATACACGATGCCGAGATCGAGGGAGATAACGCCTATATTGCGATGGACTATATCTCGGGATACTCGATGTCGCTGCGGTTACGCAAACGCGAGTACCTGACCGTGGGCGAATGCATTCGAATTTCCAAGGATATGTTACGCGCCCTCGTCGTCGCCCATGGTCACGCTGTGATTCACGGCGATATCAAGCCTGCGAATATAATGTACGATGCGGTGAACGACATTTATATCCTGACCGATTTTGGAGCTGCCTACACCGAGCGGCGCGAGCGCCAGAACGAGAACGTCATCGTGGGTACACCCGCATACATGTCACCGGAACAGCTCGAAGGGAAGAAGCTGGATGGACGTTCCGATCTGTTTTCCCTGGCCGTAACACTTTACCACCTGCTGACCGGATACCAGCCCTTTGCCGGCAATAGTCTGCCCGAACTGAAGAAAAACATCGTCCGTGAGGAACCCGACCTCAATCACCTGACGCTGCCGGCTGGCATTACCGAGGTAATCGTCAAGGCCCTGCAGAAAAAACCATATATGCGCTTCGCCGATGCCAGGCAGATGCTGACCTCGGTCGAGTATTGTGAAACCCAGTTAAGAGAACGCATGAAGCAGTTTTCCCGGGCGGCGCTCAATCGGTAATTATGGGGCCGCCGTCGATACGTTTGCCGCGCTCTCGCCAGGCGATAAGCAACCCGCCGGCGACAATCAGAAATACCCCGGGGATTAATCTTGCGAAAGGCGCCTCGTCAAAAAATACCCAGCCCAGGATGAACGAGAACGGAATCCCGAAATACTCGAAGGGCGACAGGCTGGCGGGTCTGGTAAGGCGGTAGGCGTTGATCAGCGCCAGCACCGCGCAGCCACCAACCAGGCCCATCGTCACCAGCAATAGCCAGTCCGCGGCGCTGGCCACGCCCTGGTATCCCGTGGTCGAAAACAGTATCGCCAACGCGCCCGCCAGCGCACCCACCGAAGCGTACATATTGATCAGCGCGGTCGGAACGTCGTCGTCGACGAGCCGCACGCAAACGGTTGACAGCGAATAACCCAGCGCGGCGCCGATCGGCAGCAGGCTGTAGGGCGTGAAAACCTCGGTGCCCGGCGCCATGATTAGCACCACCCCGATAAAGCCGATCAGTACCGCCAGCCAGCGCCAGATCCCGACATGATGCTTGAGTATCGGCACCGACAGCAGGGTGATCAGCACCGGACTGATAAATGTCAGCGTCGACGCCGTGGCCAGCTCCATCTTCGTTATCGACAGGTAAAAACAGTATTGCGCAGCGGCGATAAATGCGCCCCGCAGCAGCCCCAGCCGCCACTGCCTGATTCCGAGTATCCTGCCCCTGGCGTGCCATTCCCGTGATAATACCAGCACCAGCAGGCTGGGAATCAGACCGAAAACATTGCGAAAACTGGCCAGCTGCTGCACCGGGTAACGGTCTCCGAGGAATTTGATAATGACGCCCTGAAGATCGAACAGCAGGATCGCGAGCAGGATATAAAAGACTGCGCGTGCAAAATGGCTCGGGGCAGTGAGCATATTCGAGTTCCCGGTGGGCGGATGCAGAGGCTGCGAATCGTGTAATTTAGCAAATTTTAGCGCCAAGCATAGACTCGTTGCGGCAATCGTCATACAATGCGCCTTCAAGAAGATGCTGCTTCCGCAGTGTTAATGCTTAGTGAATTTCGCAATGGGAAGAACCTGCGGTTCCTCCCATTTTTGTGCGCGCGCATTTTTTTGAAACCGGAGTCCTTGTGCCCAAACCAGCAATCCTAGCCCTGCAAGATGGAACCGTTTTCAGAGGCAATTCTATCGGTGCTGATGGACTATCTGCTGGTGAGGTCGTCTTCAATACCGCGATGACCGGTTACCAGGAAATTCTCACCGATCCGTCCTATTGTCAGCAGCTGATAACCCTGACCTATCCCCATATCGGCAATACCGGAATAAACGACGAAGACGAGGAGGCAACCCGGATCCACGCCAGCGGGCTAATCATTCGGGATCTGCCGCTGCTGCCCAGTAACTGGCGCAGCCAGGGAAACCTGCAGGATTATCTGCTGAACCGCGGCGTCGTTGCCATCGCCGATATCGATACCCGCAGGTTGACGCGATTGCTACGCGACCGCGGGGCACAAGGGGGCGCCATCATGGCCGGAGACGAAGTCTCCGAGACCGCAGCAACCGAGGCGGCCCGCGGTTTCGCCGGGCTCGCCGGCTGTGACCTGGCGCAGGTGGTATCGACCGGCGAATCCTACAGCTGGAATCAAACCACCTGGACGATCGCATCGGGCTACGGAGAAAACGCCGAGCCAGGCTGCCACGTCGTGGCCTATGACTACGGCATCAAGAAAAATATTCTTTGCATGCTGGCCGAACGTGGTGCCAGGGTTACCGTGGTCCCGGCAAAAACCACGGCCGACGAGGTGCTGGCGATGAATCCCGACGGCATATTCCTCTCCAACGGGCCGGGTGATCCCGAACCCTGCGATTATGCCATCGAGGCGATAGCGCGAATACTGGATACCGAGATTCCGGTATTCGGAATATGTCTCGGGCACCAGCTGCTGGCGCTGGCAAGCGGCGCCAGAACGATCAAGATGAAATTCGGTCACCATGGTGCCAACCACCCGGTACAGGACCTAGACAGCGGGGTGGTCATGATCACCAGCCAGAATCACGGCTTCGCGGTCGACGAGGCCAGCCTGCCGGAATGCCTCAGGGCGACCCATCGCTCGTTGTTCGACGGCAGCCTGCAGGCCGTCGAACGCACCGACAGGCCTGCGTTCAGCTTTCAGGGACACCCCGAAGCGAGCCCCGGGCCGCACGACGTTGCGCCGATGTTCGACAGGTTCTTTGATTTGATCGCAAGCTACCAGTCCAGCCAGGGAGCCGTCTGATGCCGAAAAGAGAGGATATCGAATCGGTGCTGATAATCGGCGCGGGACCAATCGTTATCGGTCAGGCCTGCGAATTCGACTATTCCGGCGCCCAGGCCTGCAAAGCGCTCAAGGAAGAAGGCTTTCGCGTTATCCTCATCAATTCCAACCCGGCGACGATCATGACCGATCCGGACACCGCGGATGCGGTCTACATCGAGCCGATCCACTGGAGCGCGGTCGAAAAAATTATCGAAAAGGAACGGCCGCATGCCCTGCTGCCGACCATGGGCGGGCAGACCGCGCTCAACTGTGCGCTCGACCTGGTGCGCAAGGGGGTGCTGCAAAAATACGATGTCGAAATGATCGGTGCCACGCGCGAAGCCATCGACATGGCGGAAGACCGCGAGCAGTTCAGGGTGGCGATGACGGAGATCGGTTTGAAGACGCCGAAGGCATTTATCGCGCACAGCATCGAGGAGGCCTGGCAGGGGCAATCACAGATCGGGTTTCCGGTCATCATTCGACCTTCGTTCACGATGGGCGGCAGCGGCGGTGGCATAGCCTACAACCGCGAGGAATTCGACGAAATCATTCGCCGCGGCCTGGACCTATCGCCGACAACCGAGGTGTTGATAGAAGCCTCGGTGCTCGGCTGGAAAGAGTTTGAAATGGAAGTGGTTCGCGACCGCAACGACAACTGCATCATCATCTGTTCGATCGAGAACCTGGACCCGATGGGCGTGCACACCGGCGATTCGATAACCGTGGCACCGGCACAGACGCTGACCGACAAGGAATACCAGATCATGCGCAACGCCTCGCTTGCGGTGTTGCGCAAGATCGGCGTCGAAACCGGGGGCTCCAACGTGCAGTTCGCGATCAATCCCGAGAATGGAGAAATGATCATCATCGAGATGAATCCACGCGTGTCGCGTTCGTCGGCGCTGGCCTCCAAGGCGACCGGCTTTCCGATCGCCAAGGTTGCCGCCAAACTTGCGGTCGGCTTTACGCTGGACGAATTGCAGAACGACATAACCGGAGGTGCCACGCCGGCCTCGTTCGAACCCAGCATCGATTACGTCGTTACCAAGATACCGCGCTTTACCTTCGAGAAATTCCCGCAGGCAGACGATCGCCTGTCGACCCAGATGAAGTCGGTCGGAGAAGTCATGGCGATCGGGCGCAACTTTCAGGAGTCCTTTCAGAAAGCCCTGCGCGGTCTCGAAACCGGGGTCCACGGCCTGGATCCCATAGTCGATCAGCGGCAGGATGCCGACGATCTCGAGGATTTGTATCGTACCGAGCTGAGGTTGCCTGGCGCGCGGCGAATCTGGTACGTGGCTGACGCGTTTCGTTCCGGCTATAGTCTCGAGCAGGTGTTCGAGAAAACCGCAATCGATCCCTGGTTCCTGGTGCAAATCGAGGAACTGGTGCGGATCGAAATGGATCTGAACGGTCGCAGCCTGGAATCGCTCGATGCGGATGAAATCCGCTCGCTGAAGCGCAAAGGATTTTCTGATCAGAGGCTCGCCACGCTGCTCGGTGAGGAAGAAATTGACGTCGCCACCCGCCGCCGGGCGCTCGACGTAAGACCCGTCTACAAGCGGGTTGATACCTGTGCCGCCGAGTTCGCTTCCAGTACCGCCTACCTGTATTCGAGTTACGACGAGGAATGTGAATCCGATCCGACCGACCGCGACAAGATCGTGGTCCTCGGTGGCGGCCCCAATCGAATCGGGCAGGGCATCGAGTTCGACTATTGCTGCGTACATGCTGCACTGGCGATGCGCGAAGACGGTTACGAGACGATCATGATCAACTGTAACCCGGAAACCGTGTCTACGGATTACGACACTTCTGACAGGCTTTATTTCGAACCGCTGACCTACGAGGACGTGCTCGAAATAATCCATATCGAAAAGCCGAAAGGGGTGATTGTGCAGTTCGGAGGGCAAACGCCGCTCAACCTGGCACGGTCCCTGGAGGCGGCCGGTGTACCCATCATCGGCACCACGCCGGATTCGATCGACCTGGCGGAAGATCGCGAGCGCTTCCAGAAAATGCTGCAGCGACTCAACCTGCTGCAGCCCCCGAATCAGATCGCCTTCGATGTCGAATCCGCCGGACAGCTTGCGACGAAGGTGGGGTTCCCGCTGGTGGTCAGGCCTTCCTACGTACTTGGCGGCCGCGCCATGGAGATCGTCTATGACCAGGAAGATCTCGAGCGTTACATGAGAGAAGCGGTCAAGGTAACCCGCGATTCGCCGGTGCTGCTCGACCGGTTTCTGGACGAGGCGGTCGAGGTCGATGTCGACGCGATCTGTGACGGTGAGAACGTGCTGATCGGCGGCCTGATGGAACACATCGAGCAGGCCGGGGTGCATTCTGGAGATTCGGCGTGTTCGTTGCCGCCCTATACCCTGTCGGCGGATATCCAGCGGCGCCTGTGCGATCAGGTTGCCGCGATGGCGCGCGAGTTGAATGTCGTCGGCTTGATGAATACTCAGTTCGCAATCAAGGGCGACGAGATTTACGTGCTCGAGGTCAATCCGCGCGCATCGCGTACCGTACCGTTCGTCTCCAAGGCTACCGGTGTTCCGCTGGCCAAGATTGCGGCACGCTGCATGGTTGGACAAAGCCTCACGCAACAGGGCAGAACCGAGCAGGTGATACCCGGGTTCGTGTCGGTGAAGGAGTCGGTGTTTCCGTTTACCAAATTCCAGGGGGTGGACCCGATACTCGGGCCCGAGATGAAGTCCACCGGCGAGGTGATGGGAATCGGGCAGAATTTTGCGGAAGCGTTCGCCAAGGCATTGCTGGGATCGGGCGCAACGATTCCGGAATCCGGCACCGCTTTTTTAAGCGTACGCGAAACCGACAAGAAAGGCATCGTGGAACTGGCCCGCGAGCTGCACGACAAGGGTTTCAAACTGGTGGCGACCGGTGGCACCGCCAAAGTAATCCGCGAAGGCGGTGTTGAATGCCAGCACGTCAACAAGGTCAAGGAAGGACGGCCGCATATCGTCGACATGATCAAGAACGACGAAATCGTCTTGATCGTCAACACTACCGAAGGGCGTTCGGCGATCGCCGATTCTTATGCGATCCGCCGCGAGGCATTAATGCACTCGGTGTGCTATACCACTACCTTATCGGGTGGCAGGGCGACCAGCCAGGCCATGGCCTACCGCAAGATCCAAAAAGTATACTGCTTACAATCGTTACACTAGGCGACTCAAGATGAATCAAAAACCGCTAACCGCCGCGGGCGCGGAGAGACTCAAGCGAGAGCTGAAGGAGCTTAAATCGGTGAAGAGACCGGCCGTGATCGAAGCGATTGCAACTGCCAGGGATCATGGCGATCTCAAGGAGAACGCCGAGTACCATGCCGCGCGCGAGGAACAGGGCTTCATCGAGGGAAGAATTGCCGAGCTCGAGGCCGCGCTTTCGAACGCGCAGCTGATCGACGTGACCCAGCTCAGGCAAAGCGAACGAGTCGTATTCGGCTGCACCGTCGAGCTGTTCGATGTCGCCACCGAAACCGAGGTTGTCTACCAGATCGTCGGCGACATCGAGGCCGATATCAACGAGAACAGGATTGCCATCAGTTCGCCGATAGCACGCGCGCTGATCGGCAAGCAGGAGGGCGAGGACATCGTCGTCGAGGCGCCAGCCGGGACCATGGAGTACGTGATTAACCGGGTTCGTTACGTTTGAGGCTTTTGGCTGACGATCAACCCGTAGCGATCCGTCTCGCCGTTGCGCCGATAAATGACCAGCACGCTGCCGATGCGCTCGACCAGTGTTGCGCCATGGCGTGCGCAAATCAGCGCCGCGAGTTTGGCCTTGTCGGCCTTGTCCAGCGCGGGAATGCGCATCTTGATCATTTCATGGTGACTCAACGCCTGTTCGATTTCGTCATGCAGGTTTTCGGACAATCCTTTTTGGCCGACGATGACCACCGGTTTCAGTTTCAATCGATGGCCCTCGGCGCGCAGCCGCTTGATTTGTCCGCTGGATAAGCTCATGTTGGGGGAATGGGAAGCAAGGCAGTCATATTAGCATAGCGAGCGGGTGATTTTTATTGTCTCGATCAAAATCAAGCAAACGCTGGTTGCAGGAGCACCACCGGGATAGCTACGTTCTAAAAGCGCGCGAACAGGGGTACCGCTCGCGCGCGATTTTCAAGCTCGAGGAGATCCAGCGCAAGGACCGGGTATTGAAAGCCGGTCAGTTCGTGCTCGATCTTGGTGCGGCGCCGGGCGGATGGAGCGAGTACGCGAGCCGTATCGTCGGCGACCGCGGCAGGGTGCTGGCGCTGGATTTGCTGCCAATGGATCCAGTTGCCGGGGTCGAATTCGTGCAGGGAGACTTTAGCGAAATCGAGATACTTGACCAGCTGCTGGAGCTGGCCGGGGATCGCCGTTTCGACCTTGTATTATCGGATATGGCCCCCAGCTTGAGTGGTATCGACAGCGTGGACCAGCCTAAATCGATGTATCTGGCCGAACTCGCGTTGGACGTGGCTCGGGAATTTCTGACAGCTGATGGAGCATTTGTCGTCAAATTGTTCCAGGGCGAGGGATTCGAGAATCTGGTTTCGGCATTGCGTCAGTCCTTTAAAACGGTGAAGTTGCGCAAGCCGGGGGCATCGAGATCGCGATCCAGTGAAATTTATGCGGTTTGCGTTGGTCTTAGATGAAGCAGGATACAGAAAATACGCTAGTATCTGGATTTATTAGCAGTAAAATGAAATCCGGAACCGGCATTCGTTAAAGCCAAAACAGGTGTAATAGTGAACGACGTAGTCAAGAATTTAGTATTGTGGATTGTCATCGCGGTAGTATTACTGTCAGTTTTCCACAGTTTTGGAGAACGTTCCAGCAGCACGCAAACGCTGATTTACTCGGATTTTCTGACGCAGGTTGAGCAAGGGCAGGTCCGGGAAGTCACTATCGAAGGTCAAAACATTTCCGGAAAAATGATTTCCGGCACGCCCTTTACGACTTACAGCCCGGAAACCAACAACAGCGCCCTGATCGGAGACCTCGAGCGTGCCGACGTGTCCATAATCGGCAAACCGCCCGAGCCACCTTCTTTGCTCGGACACATGTTCATCAGCTGGTTCCCGTTTATCGTACTGATCGGATTATGGATATTTTTCATGCGCCAGATGCAGGGGGGTGGCGGTGGCCGTGGGGCCATGTCGTTCGGCAAGAGCAAGGCCCGCCTGCTGGGCGAGGACCAGATAAACATTACCTTTAACGACGTCGCGGGTGTCGACGAGGCGAAGGAAGAGGTCGCGGAACTGGTCGAGTTCCTGCGCGATCCGTCGAAATTTCAGAAGCTCGGCGGCAAGATTCCGCGCGGCGTCCTGATGGTTGGATCTCCGGGTACCGGTAAAACCCTGCTGGCCAAGGCAATCGCAGGCGAGGCCAAGGTGCCGTTTTTCTCCATATCGGGTTCGGACTTCGTCGAAATGTTCGTCGGTGTCGGTGCGTCGAGGGTGCGTGACATGTTCGACCAGGCAAAAAAACATTCGCCCTGCATTATCTTCATCGACGAAATCGACGCCGTAGGGCGTCATCGCGGAGCGGGTCTTGGCGGTGGGCACGACGAGCGTGAGCAGACCCTCAACCAGTTGCTGGTCGAAATGGACGGTTTCGAGGGTAACGAAGGTGTCATAGTCATCGCGGCGACCAACCGTCCCGACGTGCTAGACCCGGCATTATTGCGTCCCGGCCGCTTCGATCGCCAGGTCGTAGTGCCGTTGCCGGACGTGCGCGGCCGCTCCCATATTCTCAAGGTGCACATGCGCAAGGTGCCGGTGGCAGAAAACGTCGACCCGATGCTGATCGCTCGCGGTACCCCCGGTTTTTCCGGCGCCGATCTTGCTAACCTGGTCAACGAGGCGGCACTGTTCGCCGCGCGCGCCAACAAGAAGGTGGTGTCCATGGCAGAGTTCGAGCGTGCCAAAGACAAGATCATGATGGGCGCCGAGCGCCGCTCGATGATCATGAAGGAAGAGGAAAAGAAGCTGACCGCCTTCCACGAAGCCGGTCACGCGATCGTCGGGCGACTGGTGCCCGAGCACGACCCGGTGTACAAGGTGAGTATTATTCCGCGGGGCCGCGCACTGGGTGTTACCATGTTTTTGCCCGAGGACGATCGCTACAGCTACAGCAAGCAGCACCTCGAGAGCCAGTTGTCCAGCCTGTTCGGAGGCCGTATAGCGGAGCAGCTCATCTTTGGCGATGAAGCGGTAACGACCGGCGCTTCCAACGATATCGAGCGCGCCACGTCGATTGCCCGTAGCATGGTAACCCAGTGGGGTCTGTCCGACCGTATGGGGCCACTATCGTACAGCGAGGAAGAAGGCGAGGTATTTCTCGGCAAGACCTACGGTAAACAGAAGACTGTATCGGACGAGACGGCGCAGGCCATTGATTCGGAAATCCGCGCAATCATTGATCGTAACTACCAGCGCGCGGTCGATATCCTGAAGGCGAACGAGGACAAGCTGCACCTGATGGCTGACGCGTTGATGAAGTACGAAACCATCGACGCGAAGCAAATTGACGCGATCATGGACGGCAGGGAGCCAGGCCCGCCGGAGGACTGGTCTGATGACGAAACCGGTCCGACCCCGACCGCGAACTCGGGCGACGCCAGTCCCGAAGGCGATCCGGACCTGGATCCAGCCAAGCTACATTAGTCGAATGCCGGCTCGTTGGCCATAACGCGCGATGCCGCAAGTGACGATATCCAGCAATCTGCGAATCATGGGGGTCATCAACACGACCCCCGATTCGTTTTCCGACGGCGGCCTGTTCGATACTACCGAAAAGGCGTTCGAACACGCGATGAAGTTGATTGCGGATGGCGCACAAATTCTCGATGTGGGCGGCGAGTCGACGCGTCCCGGATCGCAGCCGGTTAGTCTGGACGAGGAGCTGGCGCGGGTCATTCCGCTGATCAAGGCAGTCCGGCAGGTTTCCACCATCCCGATCTCGATCGACACCAGCAAGCCTCTGGTCATGCAGTCGGCCGTCGAAGCAGGCGCCGATATCATTAACAGCATCTGGGCATTGCGACTCGACGATTCGCTCGAGGTAGCAGCCGAACTTGGTGTGCCTGTGTGTTTGATGCATATGCAGGGAACTCCCGAGACCATGCAGCAGAATCCGCATTATGAAAATGTCGTTACCGAGGTAAGGGATTTTCTCGCGGCGCGCATCGATGCCGCGGTTGACGCGGGCATAGCGATCGAAAATATCATTGTCGATCCGGGATTCGGCTTCGGCAAGACGACCGCGCACAATCTGCAGTTGCTGAACTCGCTGGCCGAGTTTCGCAGTCTTGGGGTGCCGGTGCTGGCGGGATTATCGCGCAAGAAAATGATTGGCAGAATTCTGGACAGGCCAGCCGATCAGCGGCTATACGGCAGCCTGTCGCTAGCGGTGATGGCGGCGATGCTCGGCGCCGATATTTTGAGGGTTCACGATGTTGCCGAGACCGCGGAAGCGATAACGATGGTCAGGGCGCTGGCGGAGGCCGCGTAATGGGTCGAAAATACTTTGGTACCGACGGTATCCGCGGTCGCGTCGGCGAGATGCCGATGACCGTCGATTTCATCATGAAGCTCGGCTGGGCAGCCGGTAAGGTGCTGTCAAAGTCCGGGCGCGGGCAGGTCGTGATCGGCAAGGATACCCGGATTTCGGGGTACATGTTCGAATCCGCGCTCGAGGCCGGTCTCGCTGCCGCCGGGCTAGACGTGCTGTTGCTCGGACCCATGCCGACACCGGCAATCGCCTATATTACCCAGTCGCAGCGCGCCAGCGCCGGCGTGGTAATCAGCGCATCGCACAATCCCTATCACGACCACGGGATCAAGTTCTTCAATGGTAACGGTTTCAAACTCCCGGACTCCACCGAGGAGGAAATCGAGGCGATGCTGGAGCAACCCCTGCAAATGGTGGCGCCAGAAAAGATTGGCAAGGCCAGTCGCATGGAGGACGCCAAGGGTCGCTATATCGAGTTTTGCAAGAGCTCGATTGCATTCAAGACTTCGCTGCGCGGAATGAAACTGGTTGTCGATTGCGCCAACGGCGCCACCTACCATATCGCACCCGCGGTTTTCCGCGAACTTGGTGCGGAGGTCATCGAGGTCGGCACCAGTCCCAACGGTCTGAATATCAACAAAGATGTTGGCGCCATATATCCGCAAAACATGCGCGCCCAGGTGCTGGAGCACCAGGCCGATCTTGGAATTGCCTTTGACGGTGATGGCGATCGGGTGATGATGATGGATTCGAGCGGGGACGTTAAAAATGGCGACCAGCTGCTTTACGTCATCGCCAAGAGCAAGCTCGGCAGCGGGCAACTGAGCGGCGGTGTGGTCGGTACGCAGATGACCAATCTCGGATTCGAACACGCGTTGCAGGCGCATAATATTCCCTTTCAACGTGCCGCGGTCGGCGATCGATATGTCATGGAAAAACTGTCCGAGCAGGGATGGAACCTGGGTGGAGAATCGTCGGGGCACATCATCTGTCTCGATAAGACGACGACCGGGGATGGTATTATCGCGGCGCTGCAGGTGCTGGACTGGCTGGTAAACCAGCAACAGACCCTGACCGAGGCCTGTGCCGAGTTGAATATCTATCCCCAGACCATGATAAATGTGCCGATATCCGGAGTCTCCGACCTGGTTGCTTCGGCGCACGTCCAGGATGCGGTAACGACCGCGGAGGCGGCGCTTGGCGATACCGGCAGGGTACTGTTGCGCCCGTCTGGCACCGAGCCCCTGGTTCGGGTCATGGTCGAAGGGCAGGACAGCAACCTGGTCGAAAAACTGGCGGCCGAACTGGCGCAATCCGTCAGGCAGGCGGCCGAAGCCTGAAGCCCGGATTTAAATGAAGCTAAATGACAATTGCGGATTGATTTCTTGGGCCGAGGTGAGTAACCTTTGGCGCCTTTTAAATGACCGGCGAATGATATGCGTTCCGTGCTGATAGCGGGCAACTGGAAAATGAACGGCAATATGCAGTTCGTCACCGAGCTGGTCGAAGGTATCAAGGCCGGAGATCCCGGAAATGCGAAACTCGCGGTTTGTCCGCCTGCAGTTTACCTGATGAAGGTCGGCGGCATGCTCGCCGATAGCGGTATCGAGCTCGGGGCGCAAAACGTCTGCGATCACGATTCCGGCGCCTATACCGGAGAGTTATCGGCGGC
>JAOTTY010000352.1 GCA_029864185.1 Gammaproteobacteria bacterium | reverse complement strand
TCTCGTTTTCGATGAACTGACGCAGTAGCTCGCTGCGTTGCAGCTCGCCCTGAACCAGCAGCGGGTAGCCAATATGCGCGCGCAGAAACTCCGCGGTCAAGCTCAGCATGCGATAACTGGTGAACAGGATGAAACAATGCCCTTCGGCAGCCTCGATCAGCTGACGGCACAATTCGCCAAACAGCGGCGCGTAACGATCGTCCGACGGGTCCGGCAAATCTGGCGGCAGGTAAAGGAGCGCCTGTCGTTGGTAGTCGAAAGGACTATCGAAGCTGGCGCAATCGATCGCCTCGAGGCCCAGTCGTTCGCTATAGTAGCGAAACGAATGCTGCGAGCTCAGCGTTGCCGACGTAAAAAATACCGACTTGAAATTCGCCAGCGCGAGCTGCGCACGGAACGCCTGCGCGACTTCCAGCGGCGATTGCGCCAGCCGGAAACTGTGCTCGTTCTGTTCGTACCAGCTCACCTGGTTGTCATTTGCTTCGAGAAAATCCTGCAGTGCCTGCTGCAGCGCGCGCAGGCGGCGCTGGCACAGCGCAAGCTCCTTGCCGCGGCTTACCATTGGCTCGAGTTCGCTATCGAGCGCGTCGATCGATTGCTGCAGGCCCGCGACCGCCTGTCGAACAGCGGGCGCGTTCCGAATTCTCTCCCATTCCGACTTTTGCGGAAAAGCGCGCAGCGCCAGGCGCAGCTCAGCCGCGCTCTTGCCGAGCCGATCGCAGCGCGGCCCGAGCGCCCGGGACTCGACCGCCTCTGCGACCTCGGCCTCGATGGTATCGCGGCACAGCCCGTCGATTTGCCGCATCGTAATCTGTTGCCCATAGAAATTACCGGCAATATCGGGAAGCTGGTGCGCCTCGTCAAAAATCATTACGTCGGCTTCGGGTAATATTTCGCCGAAGCCGTCTTCCTTCAACGCCAGGTCGGAAAAATAGAGATGGTGGTTGATGACCAGGATGTCCGCTTCCATCGCCTTCTTGCGCGCGCGCAGTACGAAACAGCGGTCGATTTCAGGGCATTCGCCGCCGAGACAGTTATCGGTATTCGAGGTGGCGTAGTACCACAGGCTGTCATTTTCGGGGATCTCGGCAAACTCGCCGATGTCGCCGGATTCGGTCAGTTCGGCCCAGTTTTCCATCGCGCCGAAAACCGACGCCATTGCGCGACTCTTGAAGCGATCCTCGGCGCGGTATTTGCGCAGTCGATACGGGCAGCAGTAATTGCTGCGCCCCTTCAGCAGGGCGACTTTCTTGCTGCTGACGATGGCCTTGCGGATCAGCGGGATATCCTTGTGGAACAACTGGTCCTGCAGGTTGCGGGTACCGGTCGAGATCACGACCTTGGCGTCGCTCAGAAATGCCGGCACCAGGTAGGCGAACGACTTGCCGATGCCGGTGCTCGCTTCGACGATGCGGGATTCGCCGAGCGCGATCGCCTCGTCGATCAGCGTCGCCATACCGAGCTGGCTCGCGCGGGGCTCGAAATCGGCGACATACTCGCCGATGATACCACCGCTGCCGAGTACCGCCTCCACGTCGAGTTCTCCTGCCAGCCTGGCCATCGTCAACCCTGCTGACACTTCTGCCTGAGCTTACGGTTGACGCGATCGAGCCTATCGTCGCTGTCGCTATAGCTGAAAGAGCGTTCGATCATTTCGACGCAACGTCGAAAGTCTCCGCTGCGCCAGTAAACCTCGGCGAGACGATGCCAGCTGTGCGGATTCCGAGGGTCTATTTTTATCGCGCGCTGCAGGTAATCAATTGCCTGCTGGTAGGCGTCGCGCCGCAGCGCCTCGCTGGCGCTGTGCTGCAGCTCGGCCACTGCGTCCTGCCCCGGCTGATTTGGCCGGTCAGGAAACTGGTACTGGTTATATTGCGGCTCGAGGGCGCAGGACGAAGCCAGCAGCAACAGCACGGCCAGGCCGGAAAAACGAATCAGGGGCATGTGGATCTGAAGCCGGGCACTCGCCCTTTTGGAAAGGGTAACAATACACCATTTGCACAGGATTGTCGGACTAATCCACCATCCAACGGGTTTATCGTGCGCCACACCAGGCTATCGTCCCGGCTCAGTTTGAAGGATTCGATCCCCTGCAGCTCCATGATGTCCGCCCATACCCGCAGCGCACCGGACGAACCGGTCAGGTTGACCGGCTGGTTGTCATCCCGACCGAGCCAGACCACGTTCAACAGGCGCCTGCTGAATCCGGCGAACCACGAATCGCGGGCCTCGTTGGTGGTTCCGGTCTTGCCGGCAAGCGTCAGGCCGGGGAAGCGCTGCGCCAGGTAACTCGCGGTTCCGGATTCGCTGACGCCGATCATCGCGCGCTGTACCTGGATAATACGCGCCTGGTCGAACAGCTTGTGGGATTCCAGCGGCACCTGCTCCAGCACCCGGTGCTGCTGATCGCTGACGCGGCGCAGGGTTGTAAGCGGCGTAAAATAGCCATTGTTGGCTATCACCTGGAACATCTGCGCTACCTCGTAGGCCGACATCGCGCTGGTACCGAGCAGTATCGAAGGATACACGACGTCGTGCTTGAGCAGTTTTATCTGCGCCAGGTTCTGCACCAGCGCCTCGAGACCCGCGGCGCTGCCCAGGTTTACGAATGGCAGGTTATAGGAATGGATAAACGCCTGGTACAGGCTCATTTCGCCATGCAGTTCGCGATCGAAGTTGCGCGGTTCCCAGATTTTGCCGTCTGATTGGCGGATTCTAACCGGCTTGTCCCTGACCTTGGTGGCAAGCGTCAGATCGCCCTGCAGCAGGCTGTACAGAAGTAAAGGCTTGATTAGCGAACCGATCGGACGTTGCGCCATCAGCGCTCGATTGAAACCGGGAAAATCGGTGGCGCGATCGCTGACCAGCGCCAGGATATCGCCGTTCAGGTAGTCGGCGATGACCACGGCCACCTGCAGATCGGGCTGATCGTATCGCCGCAGGCCTTTCGCCAGGCCGAGCTCGAGGTTGCGCTGCACCAGCGGATCGAAAGCGGTGAATACCCGCAGGCCACGGCGAGATAGTTCTGCTGCCGAATAGCTCGCCGGCAGCTGACGCTTTACCAGGTCCAGGTAAGCCGGAAATGGATTCACACCCGGCAGCTGGTCGACGGTGCCGAGCGGGGCCGCGGCCGCCGTGGAGAATTCACTCGCCCCCAGCAAACCCTGGTCCAGCATTATCCTGAGCACGAGGTTGCGGCGCGACAGAGCCGCTTCGGGATGGATGAACGGGTTGAAGCGCGATGGTCCGTTCACCATGCCGACCAGTAACGCGACATGTTGCGCTTCGAGATGATCGATGCTGCGCCGGAACAGCATGCGGCTGGCGCGGGCGAAACCGTGAATCGCGATACGGTTCTGCTGCAGCAGGAATACCTCGTTGATATAGGCGGTAATGATCGTCTGCTTGCTGAAACGCAATTCCAGCAGTAACGCCATGAAGGCCTCGTTGATCTTTCGCAGCAGCGTTCGCTGCGGCGTCAAAAACATGTTCTTGGCCAGCTGTTGGGTCAGCGTACTGCCGCCCTGCACCGTTTTACCAGCTTCGATGTTGGCCAGTAATGCGCGCAGGATGGCCCTTGGGCTCAGGCCGTGATGATCGTAAAACCCGCGGTCTTCGACCGCGATCAGCGTAT
>JAOTTY010000351.1 GCA_029864185.1 Gammaproteobacteria bacterium | reverse complement strand
CATTGCTGGTTTAAGGATGGAATCGATCGTTCGTCGAGCTTAATACCGCAGGGAATTCGATTCCATCATATTTTCGGGCAGCCAAAAAAATAAGGAGCGAAAAAGGCAAAAAAACGAAAAGGGAGGCGGGGAATTAAAAACCCCCTCCGTCTCGGTTGGCGCACTTTACCGTTTTCAAGATTGGGCGGAAATTGATAGGCGTCAATACAGTGCGGTTTAAGGAATTTAATATGGATCTTTATATTATCAGTTGTTGCGACGATCGTTTGCTCGTTTGTCGGAAATGCATCTTGCAGCATATGGATAATGAGGAGGGTAAAATCATGCAATCCCTTGATTACAGAAACTTGATCATCGCGGTCGCTTCGATACTCATTGCCGGTTGCGAAAAACCGGTCAGTTATTCGAAAGATATCCGACCCATTCTGGTTGCAAATTGTCTGCAATGCCACGACGGGAAAGGCGAGGGATCGACTGCCAGCGGCTTCAGCGTAGAAAGCTATGACAGCCTCATTAGAGGAACGAAATTTGGCCCTGTTGTCGTCCCTGGTAGCGCGATATCCAGCACGCTGTATCTTATCGTCACCGATAAAGTCGATCCAAAGATTCAAATGCCGCCACGGCACCAAGAATCCCTGGCCCAGGGACGCGGTAAGTCGCTACACGAAGTGCAGGTCAAGAACATCGAGTTGTGGATTGATCAGGGTGCAAGAAATAATTAGCGCCCCGGTAATATAGAGTTAAAGCGCCGCAATATTAATTACCCCGATCCGAAACGGGTAAGGGCAGGCGCTGGCTAATCGGATAATGGCTTGCGGAATCCGTTGACAGGACAGGACGGGAATACTCTAATTTGCGGTTAATCACCGCAGAGCAACTACAATCAATAGGTTGCGACCGTTCGTTGCGATCGTGACAGTAGCGGGCCCGATAAACCGTAATTCGGATCGATTCAAGTGCTCAAGAGTTTTTCCCCGATCATTGTCCTGTTAATAGTGGCCTTCTACGGTTACCAGAAGTATCCGCTTCTGCCCGATTCCGCCTCGATCGGGATTAGCTACCTGGTCTACATGCTGGCGCTCATCGTTGCCGGGTTGAGCGTCCGTTTCAGCCGCAGCAGGTTATTTTATTATGTCCTGTTGATCATGATCACCAACCTTACCTTGCGCTCGGGCTGGGCCAGCGGCGAGCTGCGCTACGGTCTCCTTTCCGCGATCCTGCCGCTGCTGCTGGTGACCCTGACCATTTTGCCCGACCGGGGAGTTATCAGTGCCAAGGCAATCCCCGCTTACGTCATATTGTTGCTGGCGGCAACCTTTACCGCGATCGTGGCGACAATGTCGCCCGCCTGGGCGACCTATCTCGTGCTCACCGACTGGGTGCCTGCCCGGTACTTCGACTGGACGGGGCAGGCGCAATCGGTGTTGATCGTCTCCTTCGCGGCGCTGTATGTCATGCTGACGCTGGCCACCCTGAATCCCTCGCTCTACCTGGCGGCCGGTTGCGGGGTCTTGTTCATGCTCGTCACGCAGCTGCATTTCGGTGGCGAGGAGCGCAGCCTGAGCGCCTTCAGCGGTGCGGCGCTGTTGATGTGCCTGTACGCGATCATGCAGGATACCTGGCGCATGGCTTACCTGGACGAGTTGACCGGATTGCCGGGTCGGCGAGCGCTCGGCGAGAAGCTGCAACGGCTGGGCGGCACCTACACGGTAGCCATGCTCGACGTCGATCATTTCAAGAAGTTCAACGATAACTACGGGCACAGCGCCGGCGATACCGTGTTGCGCATGATTGCGTCGAAGATGAGCAAGGTATCGGGCGGCGGATTACCCTATCGCTATGGCGGCGAAGAGTTCGCAATACTCTTCAGCGGCAAGAATTTGCAGGAGGCCGCTCGTCACCTCGAAAACCTGCGCGTCGATATCGCGAATAAACCTTTTGTCATCAGACGTGCGGGCAGAAGAAGCGTTGACAAACCGGATGGCCCGGACACGAACAAGTCGATCAGGATCACCGTCTCTATCGGTTTTGCCGAGTCGAACAGGAAAGAGTTATCGCCCTGGGATGTCGTGAAACTCGCGGACCAGGCGCTTTATCGCGCCAAGGGCAAAGGGCGAAACTGTATCAGCGAGTAGGTAAATCCGAAGACCCCGGTTTTTGATTTCAGGCGGGGCCAGGCGAGACGACGACACGACCGAGCAGCGCGTCCGCCGCGGTATCGGCACGACCCGACCCGCGGTAACACCCGCTGGAACCGCGTCGACAAATCACAGAATCTACGTTGCAACATGAAGCTAACTACCACCGAATCTCCCGAAACAGGTTGAGCCGGGGATAGCAAGTCTCTATACTGCCGCAATCAGTATGTGTATCCATTGGCAACACAAATGGTGAAGACAGCAGCGCTTCGCATTCGAATCGAGCCGGAATTGCACAAAGATTTTCTCGATGCCTGCAAGGCGCAAGACGTTCCGGCTTCACAGGTTCTGCGAGAGTTTATGAAGCAATACGTATCCGCCCACCAACCAAATCCGCAACTGGAATTATTGCAACAGAGGGGGCATACCCGTGTCGATTGAGCAAAGACCAGCTTCCGGAATCTTGCGGGAAATACGTCCAAAGATTGGCAAGTACGAGATTAAAGCGATGCTGGGCGAAGGCGCGACCGGTGTCGTCTACGAGGGATACGACCCTGATATCGAACGCCGCGTCGCGATAAAAACGCTGCATCCGCATCTGCTGGTAGGCAAGGTGGGTGCCGGCCTGCTGGCGCGCTTCAAGCGCGAGGCAATCTCGGCAGCAAGGTGTATCCATCCCAATATCGTCACCGTCCTCGAGTACGGGCAGCACGAGAAACGGCCTTTCATCGTCATGGAGTACGTCGACGGGATTTCGGTGCACAGGTTTATGAAGCAAAGGCGCAGGCAGGGGCGCGGCATCAGCCTGAAGCGCAGTCTCAGTATCACATCGGGGCTGCTCAGCGCCCTGCACGTGGCGCACTGGTACGGCATCGTCCACCGTGACGTCAAGGCTTCCAATGTCCTGATTACAACCGACAGTCGCCGCATCAAGCTGGCCGATTTCGGCATGGCCAGGATCACGGAGAATTCCGATATGACGATGATCGGATCCCTGATCGGAACGCCGAGGTACATGGCGCCCGAGGTGAGGTTCGGCCTCGAGGCCGATCCCCGCGCCGACGTATTCTCGGCGACGAGGTTGTTACTCGAGTTGCTGACGATGTTGCCCGACAGCACGAAATGTGTGCGCTCGCGGTTGCCGGAGATTGCCGGCATGCCGCCTGGAAACCTGATCGACTACTCGGTGACCTACCCGAGCGCTTTGATACCTGTTCTCGCGAAGGGGCTGGACCCCGATCACAAGAAGCGGTACCAGTCGGCGGCGCAACTCATGCATGCGATCAAGAAGGCGCTGCCCGACCTCCAGCGGCAGCAGGCTTCGACCGTGTCCGCGCAGGCGGCCCCGCTAGCTCGGCAAGCGGATGATGATCTTGATGCGGCAAGCGCTGACGAACTGAATTCGATGACGAACCTGCTTGCCGTCTTCGTGGGTCCGATCGCGTCGGTCCTGATGGAGGAGCACGACACCAGCAACACGTCGGTGGACAACCTGGC
>JAOTTY010000087.1 GCA_029864185.1 Gammaproteobacteria bacterium | reverse complement strand
CGCGTCGCATACCGTTTTTGTAACCTTCGTCGCGTTGCTGCTGTCGCTGGAACTGGTCTGGATATTCGAGAAAGAGATTCACGTTGCGGGCGACGCATACGATACGTTGCTTGCCGTGATGCCGCTGATTGCGCTGCGCATCGCGCAGGCGGGGCGGTTCCCGGCAATTGCGCGCCTCGGAACCGGCCTACAGCTAAGCCTGATCGGCGCGCTGGCCGTGTTCCTGCTGTTGTGGAGCCTGATCATCAATTTCACCAACAGCGGAGATCCTGCACCCTTACCCTATATTCCGTTCGCCAATCCGGTCGATTTGACGCAAATCGCTTTTTTCGTGCTGGCGCTGGCTAGCCTCAGACTGCTGCAGCCATCGCATGCGGTGCAACGGGACCACGTCATGATCATCCTTGCGGGCCTGGTCTTTGTCTGGCTGACCGCGGTTTTGATTCGCAGCATGCATCATTATCTCGACATTAGCTTCGACCTGTCGGCGATGGCGGTGGACACGCGCGTGCAAACCGCGATTTCGATCCTGTGGACCCTGATCGGCATGGGCGCGATGCTCATCGCCTCGCGGCGCGCGCTACGCAGGATCTGGATCGGCGGCGCGGCGCTGGTCGGCGTAGTGCTGGTGAAAATGTTCTTCATCGATCTCGAGGCCAGCGGCACGGTGGAGCGCATCGTCTCTTTCCTCGTGGTCGGCAGCCTGCTCGTGGCCACCGGCTATTTTTCACCTATTCCGGAAAAGCATTCCAAACCGGACCAGACGATGGATAAATCCGCTCATGCCTAGGCTCTGCTGCTGGTTAATGATGTTCGCTATATCCGGACAGGCCCTGGCCGCGCCCGAGATAAACGATTATGCCTACCAGGCCCTGCTCAGCGAGTCCGACCAGCCGTTGCAGCGAGTTGACTTGCCGATCGACGTGATGCAGAACCTGACCCAGCGCGATCTCGGCGATATCGCGCTCTTCAATGCCAACGGCAAACGGCTGCCGCACAGCGTGATTGCAACCCCCAGTGTCGTCACCGACCTCGACCTGGAACTCCCGTTTCACGAGTTCGACCGGTTTACCAGGGAGCGCTCCAGGACCGTTACCACGCGTGAACAAAATCGACAGAATGGTTCGATTTCGGAACTCAGTACCACCGAAACTCAGGCTATCCAATCGGTGCGCAAGGATTACCTGATCGAACTGAAACCGGACAACGTATCGCGTCAATTCAACTCCGTGGAACTGCAATGGACCCATGAGCCCGAGAGCCAGGTGCTCGAAATCAGGGTCGAAGCCGGCGACGAGCTCGACAAACTCCGGGTCATATACCCGCGCAAGAGTCTAACCAACCGGCAATCGGACGATCCGAAGTGGCGCAGTATCGATGGCCTTCCGGCCGATCGGCGATACCTGCGCCTGACTGCGGTCAACGAAATCGAAAGTTTCGTGCTGACCCGGGTCGTCGGGCACTATCAGGAAACCACCACCGCGGCGATGCTGTCGAGCCCGGTCGAACTCAAAATCAGCGAGGAGAATGACGGCCGCTACTATTCCTTTGCCTTGCCATCAGCAGTCCCGGCCGAATCCTGGCGCATCATTCCAGCCGAGGCAAACACCGTTATCAATATAGACCTCTATACCACCTGGCCCGGCAGCGACAACCGTGTCCGTATTCGTCACGGGATTTCGCAACACAATATTATCAACGCCGAGGTCAAACCCAGCCAACCCATCAGGCTGCCTGCGCGCAACTTCGAACGAATCTGGTTCAAGTCGAACCAGGCGCTTACGGGCACGCCATCGGTTGAGCTGAATTACCGACCCTACCAGGCTTATTTCCTTGGAGACGGCAATGGACCCTATACCCTGGCCTGGGGCAACCACGCACCCGAATCCCAGGCTTCTAACCTGACCACACTACTGCAACGCAGTCTCCGGGAAGCGCAGAGTCAGGTCGCAACGGTAACGCCGGGACCGCGGCAGCTGGCCGGCGGACCGGCGCGTCTGGCGCCCGAACCGACGCTGCCATGGAAGAAATGGCTGCTGTGGGGGCTGTTGATCCTGGCAGCGGCGGTTACCGGTCGCATGGCGTTTCGCCTCTATCGAGAAATGAATACCGGGAATCCGGCCTGATCCGTTCGACGGCACCACGCCAGCCCAGCCTGCAAATACAGATCGCAAAACCGTCCCCGGACAATTGCCATGATTCCGGGCAGGTTTTAAACTGCGAGCATCGCAGGCTTCGAAGAGCTGCCCGGGCGCCCGGCGACAGCAACAACTTCCAGGATAAAAAAATCATGAACGACAAACCGGTTGTGCTGGTAACCCGTAAACTACCCGAAGCCGTCGAGCAAAGGCTGGCAGAGAAATTTACCGCCCTGCTGAACCCGGATGACAAGCTTTACGGCACCGAGGAACTGCTGCGACTGGCCGCGCAGGCCGATGCCATCCTGCCCTGCCATACCGAGAAATTTCCTGCCGCCACGATTGCGCGGTTGCCGGACCGGGTAAAGGCGATTGCCAACTTTTCTGTAGGCGTCGATCACGTCGACCTCGAAGCGGCGACAGAAAAAGGGGTTATCGTCACCAACACGCCCGACGTGCTGTCGGATGCGACCGCCGAAATCGCAATGTTGCTGATGCTCGGCGCGGCTCGGCGCGCCAGCGAGGGAGAACGCATCGTGCGTAACCAGCTGTGGAAGGACTGGAGCCCTGCATTCATGGTTGGCAGGCAGATCACCGGCAAACGTCTCGGCATCCTGGGCATGGGCAGGGTCGGCCAGGTGACCGCGGGCCGCGCGCGCGGCTTCGACATGACCATCCATTACCACAACCGCAGGCCGCTAGACGCGGAGCACGCAGGCGACGCCGTTTACCACGACAGCGTCGAGGGGCTGTTATCCGCAATCGACGTGCTGTCGATCCACTGCCCGGCATCGGACGCAACCCGGGGCTTGTTGAATCGTGACCGGCTGGCACTGATGCATCGCGACGCGATCGTCGTCAATACCTCGAGAGGAGGCGTGATCGATGACGATGCGCTGGTGGTAGCCCTCAAATCCGGCGCTATCGCGGCGGCTGGCCTCGACGTCTATAACGGGGAGCCCGATGCGATTCATCCCGGCTACCGCGAACTCGATAACTGTTTCCTGTTACCCCATATCGGCAGCGCCACCGTGGAAACCAGGGATGCGATGGGGTTTCGCGCCATCGACAACCTGGTCGCGATATTTTCGGGCCGCGAACCGGGCGACAGGGTTGCCTGAGCGGATGATGCCGGCGCCGGATTTCGTAACCGGAAATGCCGGGATTCCGGCGGGATTAACGCCGCAGCAAGCCGGAGGCGGAAATAATTTTAAGATATACATGCAATTTTAGTTTGGTATACAATATACCGCGGCTTAGCGCTTTGGATTATATTTACACACGATATTACTGTATTATGCATCCGTGTAGTGGGCAGCCACCCGAGCCACCCCGCTAAGCCAGTTAGATAAACATTAAATTTAGAAAAATTACCGTGGCCCGTCCCGGGACTACGCTTAGAGGAAAAAACTATGACCGAAGAAGTTAAAACATCTCGTCGCAAGTTTCTGACCACCGGTGCCGCGGCGATTGCGGGCGGTGCGGCAGCAGCTTCCTTCCCCAACATTTCAGTTGCACAGAGCCCTGTCGTCCTGAAAGTACAGGCCGCCTGGGGCGGCGGTATCTTCCTGGAATTTGCCGAAGACTATGTTCGCCGCGTCAACGAAATGTCCGGCGGTTCGCTGAAAATCGATTTGCTCGGCGTCGGCGCGGTCGTTAAAACCGCCGAAATGCAGACCGCCGTGCACAAGGGCGTGCTCGACGGCGCACACCTGGTAACCGCTTACTGGTACTCGAAAAGCCCGGTCGCGTCGCTGTTCGGCACCGGACCCTGCTTCGGCTGGACGGCCAACGAACTGATGGGCTGGATCGCGTACGGCGGCGGTAAGGAACTCTACTACGAGTTGATGCACGACAAACTGCGCCTCGACCTGGTCGGCTTCTTTTCGGGGCCGATGCCGGCACAACCGCTGGGCTGGTTCAAGAAGCACATCACCGGCAGCGACCAGATGAAAGGCCTCAAGTACCGCACCGTCGGTCTCGCCGCGGACGTACTGCAGGAAATGGGCATGTCGGTGGTGCAGCTGCCCGGCGGTGAAATCCAGCCGGCAATGAAGAGCGGCCTGATCGACGCCGCCGAATTCAACAACCCGACCTCGGACAAGGATTTCGGTATGCAGGACGTTTCCAAGCATTACCATCTTGGCAGCTTCCACCAGTCGCAGGAATGTTTCGAAATCATCTTCAACAAGACCCGTTTCGATAAACTGGCGAAAGAACATCAGGCAATCCTGGAATACGCCTCCGAAGCCGCGTCGCAGGACATGGCCTGGAAGGCAATGGAGCGTTACTCGCAGGATCTGGTCAGGCTGAAGGAAGAATTCGGCGTCAACGTCTACCGCACCCCGGACAGTGTCATGAAGGACCAGCTCAAGGCCTGGGATATCATTGTCGAAAAGTTCAACAAGTCCGACCCGTTCTTCAAGAAAGTGGTCGAGTCGCAAATGGCCTGGGCGAAACGTCACGGCGCCTACGCGTTGAACAATTCGCCAGACTACCATGGGGCTTACGAGCATTACTTCGGTAAACTGTAAGCAAGCGCATATGAGGTAAGCTAATGGGGCGGTATTTAACGATACCGCCCCTTTTTAACTTATGCGACGAATTTGAACTGAATACCTTCCCGGTGGTGTGCCATGACCCGAATTCTGCATTTTATCGATAGCCTCAGCGCATGGTCCGGCAAGGCCTTTGCATGGTGCATCGTCATACTGACCTTTTCGACCTGCTACGAAGTGTTCATGCGCTACGTGCTCAATTCGCCGACGGTATGGGCCTTCGACATGAGCGTGCAAATGTACGGCGCGCTGTTTATGATGGCCGGCGCCTACGCATTGTCCCAGGACGCGCACGTGCGCGGAGACGTGGTGTATCGACTGCTCAAAATAAAAACCCAGGCCAAGATCGACCTGGTGCTTTACATCCTGTTCCTGATGCCCGGCGCGCTGGCGTTGATATACTACGGGTATCATTTCGCCGCTGACTCGTGGTTCTACAAGGAGGTGAGCTGGAGCAGCCCGTCGCGAATTCAGATCTATTTCTTCAAGACCCTGATACCCATATCCGGCACGCTGGTGCTGTTGCAGGGTATTGCGGAAGCCGTGCGCTGCATCATCTGTATCAGAACCGGGGCCTGGCCTGCCCGCCTGCACGATGTACAGGAAACCGAAACCATGCTGATGAATGAACAGGAAGATTTACGTAAGCTGCAGGAGGAAGGTCATGTCTGACCCGGTCATCGCAGTTTTCATGCTCGGCCTGTTCATCTTCATGGTGATGCTGGGCTTTCCAATTGCCTTCACGCTGATCGCGATGGGCCTCGGATTCGGCTATTACGCCTACTACGATGCCGAACGCATGGCGACCATATTCGATAACCGAATTTTCGACCTGTTCGTGCAGAATACGTTTTCGGTCATGTCCAACGACGTACTGGTGGCCGTCCCGCTCTTCCTGTTCATGGGCTACGTGGTGGAACGAGCCAATATCGTCAATCGACTGTTTTTCAGCATCCAGCTGGCCGCGCGACATCTGCCGGGTTCGATGGCGGTCGCGGCGCTTTTTACCTGTGCCGTGTTTGCAACCGCCTCGGGAATTATCGGCGCGGTGGTGACGCTGATGGGCATGCTTGCGTTCCCGGCGATGCTGAAAGCCAATTACGACGAGAGTTTTGCCGCCGGGGTCATCTGTGCCGGTGGTTGTCTCGGCATCCTGATACCGCCTTCGATCATGCTGATCGTGTACTCGGCCATCGCAGAAATATCGCCATTGCGGCTCTATGCCGCGGCCATGTTCCCGGGCCTGCTGCTGGCCGGCTTGTACATGGTCTACGTGGTCGGGCGCGCGACTTTAAATCCGGGGCTGGCACCTAAACCCAAGGAGGAAGAGGTGCCGTCGTTCGCCAGGATAGCCTGGGAATTGACGACTTCGTTTATTCCGCTGGCGTTATTGATCATGAGCGTCCTCGGCGCCATTCTGATGGGCCTGGCGACGCCCGCTGAAGCGGCCGGCGTCGGTGCATTTGGCGGGCTCTTCCTGGCGGTATGCTATCGCTCGCTTACCTGGGAACGCCTGAAGCAGGCGGTCTACCTGACCGCTAAAACTTCAGCCATGGTGTGCTGGCTGTTCGTGGGTTCGTGGACCTTCGCCTCGGTGTTCTCTTACCTCGGCGGCCACGAGCTGATCAACGAATGGGTACTCTCGCTGGAACTCGGTTCGGTCGGCTTCCTGGTACTCGCGCAATCCATTATTTTCCTGCTGGGATGGCCGCTGGAGTGGACCGAGATTATCATTATTTTCGTGCCGATCTTCCTGCCGATGCTGGAAACCTTCAATGTCGACCCGCTGTTTTTCGGCATACTCGTCGCGTTGAACCTGCAGACCTCGTTCCTGACGCCGCCGATGGCGATGGCCGCCTATTACCTGAAAGGCGTGGCGCCACCCCATATCCAGCTGCTGGATATTTTCCGCGGCATCATGCCTTACCTCGCGATCATCATTTTGTCGATGATACTGCTGTATAACTTCCCCGGCATCGCGTTGTGGTTACCGGTCTACCTGTTTGGACCCGGGTAGCCTCAACCCGGTCATGAGGCATGCCTAAATTCGATCCGGATGCGGCGAACCTGCTCGGCGCCTGCGCCGCGCACGCCGCCATCGACCAGGGGCTGCTGAGTTCGCAGGAGCTGGTCGAGGCCTGTTTCGCGCGCATCGACCTGCTCGTGGAAGCGGTCGGCGCCTGGGCCCATCTCGACCGAGACCTGGCGCTGGAGCAGGCGCGCGCGGCCGATAGATTCCGCATGCGTGGCCTGCCGATCGGCGCGCTGCACGGCCTGCCGATCGGCATCAAGGACATCATCGACACCGTCGACTACCCCACCGAGCGCGGTACGATCCTGCACCAGGGGCGCCGGCCCGAGCAGGATGCGACCCTGGTGTCGCTGCTGAAAGAGGCCGGCGCGATCATCCTCGGCAAGACCGTCAGCACCGAAATGGCGGTGTTCGGACCCGGCAAAACCCGTAACCCGCATAACCCGGAACATACCCCGGGCGGTTCGTCGAGCGGCTCGGCGGCCGCGGTTGCGGCGGCGATGGTACCACTCGCGGTCGGCACCCAGACCAACGGTTCGGTCATCCGTCCGGCCTCGTACTGCGGAGTCTACGGCTTCAAACCCAGCTTCGCGCGAATTTCGCGTCACGGCGTGCTGCAACAATCGGCGCCGCTGGATACCATCGGCGTGTTCGCGCGCGATCTCGACGACCTGGCCCTGATCGCCGACGTGCTGATGCGCTTCGACGCCCAGGATGCCGCGATGAGTCCGATCGCACCACCCTGTATCGGCAGCGTGATGCGACAGGAGGTTCCGATCGAGCTGCATTTCGCGTTCGTGCGCACCCCCGCCTGGGAACAGGTGGAGCAGGTCGCGAAGGATGGCTTTCGCGAATTCATCGACGCAGTCAACGCAGGCCACGAAAAAACCATCGATATCGTCGACCTGCCGGTCCCGTTCGCCGACCTTTACGAGGATCACCGCAAGGTCATGGAAGGCGACCTGGCGCGCAGTTTTGCCGACGAATACGAACGCGGCAAGGCGGAGCTTAGCGACGTATTGCGCGAAATGCTCGAACGCGGACAGCAGGTTAGCGACAGCGAATACGATGCGGCACTCGCCCGCATGCACGATTACGGCGCCTTGCTCGACGAAATATTCGACGAGTACGATGCCATCCTGACGCCATCGACGCCGGGCCCGGCGCCGGCCGGGCTCGCCGCTACCGGCAGCCCGATCATGAACACGATCTGGACTTTCTGCGGTACTCCCGCACTCAACATACCGTTGCTGCAGAGCCCGGAGGGAATGCCGTTCGGCGTCCAGATGGTGGGCGCCAGGAACGAGGATGGGCGATTGTTTCGCGCGGCCCGATGGTTGCTCGATATACTGAACGGATAAATTTACTTATACTGATGGGATAAACCTGAGAAAAAACCATGGATAACATAATTACCGGAGCTTTTGGCGTTGCCGTGTTCCTTGCGTTCACCGGCGGACTTGCCCAATCGATTGGCGAACTGCCGTTCATCCTGATCGTCTTGATCGTCGGCATCATGCTGTGTATCGATTTTTTCGAGTCGGCCAGGGAAGGATTGCAGGAAGAAAAGAAAGAAAAATCCGATCCACCGGCATAGGGCTCGCCGTTTACCTTCCTCCGGTCGCCTGACCGGTCATGCCCGCATTCAGCCCGCTGCCGCGGGCACCATTCCCGTCAAAAAAGAATCTAACTAGCGTCCAGGTCTGCCAGCAATTGCCGCGCGTACCAGTAGGCAAACTTGCCGACGCTGGGCTCCAGCGCGCCGAAACGCCCGGGTCTCGCAAACCGTGAATTCAATCCGCGTTGCTGCTGCTCGAGAAACGGCAGGTCCTCGGCGAGCGCCGCGTCGATACGATCGTAGTAATGAAGCGCGCGCTGCCCGAAATCCTGGAGCGCCACCGATGCGGATGGAAACGCGATCGTCTGCACCACGTGACAACGGTCTGCCGCAAGCGGAAACGCCTGGTACATCCACAGCGAATCCTGCGACGCGGCAAAAGTCAGGTTGGGATAAATCCAGGTATAGCGGGTACCCTGCCGAAAACGGTCCCGCAAGCCGGCCGCGACGGGCAGGGCCTGGTCCTGGTGTTCGAAGAGCAGCGCAGCAGCGCCGTCGGTAGCGCCGAACTGCGTGGTATAGGCGCCCCGTACCTCGTCAACCGGGTCGGGTTCGGGGTAGAGCCAGTTGATCGAATCCGGATGCACAGACGGCAGATGATAATACTCGTTGAAAACCTCGATGAAAGTTTTCCAGTTACAGGCGACCTCGAATTCGCGCAACCGGGTAACGACCATGTCCTCGAGCCGCCACTGCGCGTGCCGCTCCCCGAAATCACCCAGCCAGCGGCCGAAATCGGGTGGTGTCTGCGCAAAGCTGGTAAACGCGAGACCGTGGCTGCAGACGACCGGGAATTCCACCAGGCCATAGTCGGCCGGATCGAAATCGAGCGCGTTTTCCATGCGCGGGTAAACTTTCAACCGGCCGTCGAGGTCGTAGGTCCACCAGTGGAATGGACACTTGATCTTGCTGCAGTTGCCGCTGCCGCCGAGCAGCGCGCTGCCTCGGTGTCGGCAGGAATTGGCGAAAGCCTTCAATTGGCCTTGCCTGTTGCACACCGCGATAAGCGGCACGCCGCCGATGTCCATCGCCGCATAATCTCCGGCGTTTCGCCAGCGATCGGTGAAACCGAGGGCAACCCATCCCTGCTGAAAAACCGCACGCCGCTCCAGCGCCAGCAATCCGGCATCGGCGTAACAGGCCGGGGGAATTCCGGCAGAGCGGTTGAAGTCGGATTCAACCTGTTCGAGCTGAAGCTGTAATGACTCGCGCGAGATCAGATCTGGTTCAACCTGCACCTGATATGCCCCTGATAATCCGATCCCGCGAGTATCCTGATAAAAACTGGCCGGTGCAAACCAAATGTTTTAAAGTCAGAGCCATCGAGATCGAGCCGTTCTTTACGGCGACAGACGCAAACCGGAGTGACAGTTGCAGCTTAAACATCTGGTGCCGATGCTGAGCGTTTCGGATATAGAGGCCAGCCTCGAATTTTATCGCGAGGCGCTTGGATTCGAGGTGGTCAGCAATCCTGCCTCGGTCAGAAAATGGCGCTGGGCGACGATACGTTCCGGGTACACCGAACTGATGCTATCCGGGGCCCGTCACGGGTCTCCTGCGGATAAGACCAGGGATTATCATACCGACACCAGCTGGCCGGTGATTTTCTATTTTTATGCCGACGATGTCGTCGCATTGTACGCGCGGGTCATCGCCCAGGGCTTCGCGCCGACGCCACTCGATGTCACCTTCTACGGCATGCGGGAATTCAGCCTGACCGACCCGGATGGACACATGCTGAGCTTCGGGCAGGATGCCGACCGGCAAGTCTGATTTTATATTCGACGAGAAATATTCATGCGGTCAGAAGTAAAGCTGGGCAGGAACGCGATCGAGTTCGAAACCGACGAGCGCTGCCACATACAGGAAGTTGCAAACGACCCTGGGGATGAATTGGTTTCAATCGCGAGGGCGAGAGTCGAGCCGGACGTGACCACCGCCTGGCACCGGCTCGATGGCATTTCCGAGCGTTACATCATCGTATCCGGCAGCGGTCGGGTAGAAATCGACGCGAGGGCTCCGGTCGAGGTGGGGCCGGGCGACGTCGTGCGCATCGCCGCCGGTAGCCGTCAGCGCATTACCAACACGGGCAGTGGCGACCTCGTGTTCTACGCGGTTTGCGCACCACCGTTTCGACAGCAGAACTATATCGGCCTGGAATGAACGCGATAACCGATATCAGCCTGTGGGCACTGATCAGGCATCTCAGACAATGGCTGACGAACCTGCGACGGGCCGGTAACGAACGCAAGCGTCAGTCGATCGAGGCGCTGCGCAAGGTGATCGTCGCGGCGCGCAGCACCAGGGCATATCTGCGCCGCCTGAAGGATACCGCGCAACAGGATCACGGGCAGGAGGCCAACCTGTCCGCGATGTGGACCGAACTCGGTTTCGTGCTGCAGGACCTGGGACTCGACAGCCTCGCCAAGCGTTGCGATGTTACCGGCAGGTACTGGGCCGACCCGGAGCAGTTAGATCGAGAATTCCTCGACAAAGCCGATGTCGGCCTCGAGCGCATGGAGCAGCTGGCGCGGCAGCTGGTGGCCGAAACCGAGCGCGGCCAGTCGACGAGATCGAAATGACCGATTCACGTACCAGGTTTTCGAATCGGGTCGCCGACTACGTCAGGTTTCGCCCCGGTTATCCGTCCGACCTGGTTTCGGTATTGGTCGCGCAGCTGGAACCCTCGAACGCGCCGGTGGCCGCCGACATCGGCTCGGGCACGGGCATATTTACGCGATTGCTGCTCGATCGGGGTTTTCGCGTTTTCGCGGTCGAACCGAACCGTAACATGCGCCACGCCGCCGAGTCTCACCTGGCTTCGTACCGGGACTTCGTCAGCATCGAAGGTGGCGCGGAGGATACCGGGCTCGCAGACGCCTCGGTAGACCTGGTGACCGCCGCGCAGGCCTTCCACTGGTTCAACAATGAAGCATCCAGGGCTGAATTCAGGCGAATCCTGAAACCCGGCGGCAAGCTCGCGTTGATCTGGAACCGGCGCAATCTGAGCCAGCCGTTTCAGCAGGGATACGATAGCCTGTTGCGGGAATTCGCTCCCGAGTACGATAAGGTCAATCATATGAACCTGAGCGACGATGACCTCGCGGAATTTTTTATCGCCGGCGGTATGGCAGTTTTTCATTTTGAAAATAACCAACGGCTGGACTTCGACACCTTGATCGGCCGCTTGAAATCGACGTCCTATTGCCCTGCAGAAGACAGCGGGAAATACGCCCGGCTGTACCAGGAGCTGCGCCAGTTGTTTGCTGGATTCGCGGTCGAGGGCGTCATCGAATTCGCCTACGATACGCAGCTTTACTGCGGGCCTGTCGCGTCTTGAAGGTCACCGTCTGCCAGCTCGATAATCGTCCCGGCTCGCTGGATCCCGCGCTCGACGCGCTGGCCGCACATATCCGTCACGAGAATTCCGATTTCCTGTTGTTGCCCGAGATGTGCTTTTTCGACTGGCTCGCGGCCGAGCGTCAACCCGATCGTGTTTGCTGGCTCGAAGCGGTCGAGGCGCATGCCGCTCGCATACTGAACCTGGGCAGACTCGGCGTCAGCGCGGCTATCGGCACGCGCCCAATCGTCAGCGAGCAGGGTGATTTTCGCAACCAGGCCTACCTCTGGACCAGCGAGCCGAGGGTGCTGCCGGTGCATGAAAAATATTATCTCCCCGACGAGGCAGGCTACTGGGAAGCGAGCTGGTACCGGCGCGGCGAACTGTCTTTCGAACCCTGCCGCGCGCTCGATGTCGGCATCGGCGTACAGATCTGCACCGAAATGTGGTTTTTCGAATGGGCGCGCCATTACGCCAGATGCGGAGTTGATCTGCTATGCATCCCGCGGGCGACACCGCATGCGTCGGTGGAAAAATGGCTCGCTGGCGGTCAGGCCGCCGCGGTTTGCGCGGGTGCTTACTGCCTGTCGTCGAACCTGTGGAACCCGCCCGGTAGTCGCGCCGACTGTGGCGGGCTCGGATGGATTATTTCGCCTGAAGGCGACGTGCTGGCGAGATCCGATCTAGATACGCCCTTTGCCACCCTGCAGATAGACGTCGAGTTCGCGCGCCGCAGCAAGTCGACCTACCCTCGCTACGTGGCCGAATAACGGGTTAAACTGTACCTCCCTGACCCTAACCTGCCGAGAAAATCAATGACCAGATCCTACCGGGGCAGTTGCCTGTGCGGAAAAATTCGCTTCGAAGTCGATGGTTTCGCGCCACAGACCGGCAATTGCCATTGCTCGATGTGCCGCAAGTTCCACGGCGCCGCCTACGCGACCATCGCCGAGGCGCGGCGCGAACACTTCCGCTGGATTGCCGGTGAAGACCTGCTCAAGGCCTATACCGCCGACAACGGCACGACGCGCCGTTTCTGCAGCAACTGTGGCTCCAGCCTGACCTTCGCAAGCCCGCAGGCCGATCCCGAACTGGTCGAAATCGCGCTCGGCTGTTTCGACGACGAGGTCCCGGTCAGACCCGACGCGCATATTTTCGTCGGCTCGGGTGCCGCCTGGGCGATTCCCGAGGATGGCCTGCCACAATTCGAGGCCGGCCGCGATAGCAGGCGCATAAGATAAGTGCTACAAACATGAAAATATGGGTAGACGCCGACGCCTGTCCGAACCCGATCAAGGAGATCCTGTTCCGCGCTGCCGGGCGTACCGGAGTCAGCCTGATACTGGTGGCCAATCACGAAATCCGGATCAAGCCGTCACGTCATATCAGCTTCCTGCGTGTCTCTCCGGGTTTCGACGTGGCCGACAACGAAATCGTCAGGCGCCTCGAAGCTGGTGACCTCGTCATTACCGGCGATATTCCGCTGGCAGCCGAAATCATCGACAACCACGGCCAGGCGCTGAGCCCACGCGGCGAACTGTTCACCCGCGATAACATCAGGGCTCGCCTGACGATGCGCGACCTGATGGAATCGCTGCGCGCCAGCGGCATCGACTCGGGTGGACAGGCCCCGCTCAGCCAGGCGGATCGTAAGACTTTCGCCGATCAGCTCGACCGCATGCTGGCGCGCCATGTCTGAAGCGGGAAATCGGCTTAGCAGGGTTAAAATATCGCTAAAGGTTGTCCCTGGCGCCTCGCGTGACGCGATCGCGGGCTGGTACGGTGACAGACTGCGTGTTCGGGTTGGCGCGGCGCCGCAGCGTGGGAAGGCGAACGCCGCGGTCGAAAAGCTGGTTGCGCACGCGCTCGGACTACCCTCTCAGGCGGTGCGCATCGTGTCCGGCAAAACCTCGGCGCGCAAACAGATCGAGATCGAAGGCCTGACGGAATCGGATATCATAAGCAGGCTCGGTCCGCACCAACGGGAATAAAAGCCGCGTCGCCGCTACCCGGGGTAACCATCGTGAGTCGCCCGCCTGGTCAGGTAGCGGGATGCGAAGATGCGGGGTAATCGGCAAGCGATCGCGCAGGCACAACGGGCAGTGAGGAAATGAACGAATACGCACCGGAATATACAAAAAGGGAGCGAATCGCGATGGCTTCGAAGCTGGGTGTCGCGTTGCTGCTGTTCTATCTGCTAGCGCAATTCTGGCTGCTGGAGCGGATTGCCAGCTATGTCCAGATCGCGAACTGCCGGCAGTACGGCGATCTGAACGGGATGCAATTGCTGCTGTACGCCATTTTCGTAATTGCACCCCTGTCGCTGGCCGCAATAATCCTGCTGCTCGAGGGCAGGCGTTGCATCCGGGTGCTGCGAATTGGGCAGAATCCGCTACCCGGCGAGAAGGTGTTACGCAAAACCCGTTATAAATACGGCAATGCCGCACGGATTCAGCCGTTGGTGCTGTTCGCGCTGATACTGATTTTTGTCGGTTTCGCGTTCTGGGGCAGCTTTCAGGCAGAAAAAATTAATCGTATGATTCCACCCTGCAGTAGCGAACAACCGCAGGATGTGGAAAAGTCCGGCGGTTGAAACAGGGATAATCGATGATACCGACCCGAATACAGCAAATGCCGAATCTCGAATTGCCGATCGTCCACGCGCCGGGGGCCGGCGTTCGGGATGGCGCGCCCGCTATCACGGTATCGAATGCCGGCGGGCACGGCGATATTTCGCCACTCTGGTGCGAACCGAACGCCAGCGGCTGCCGCGAAAATTCCGCCGCACGATTTGTATTTTTTTGTCGATGAACCCGCATTGACGGTAACCAGGACAAGGCCATGAAAATAGCGCTGGCGCAAATTGAGGTCGTTCCCGGCCGGCCGGACCTGATCAGCGCGGTCATGCTGCAGATGATCTCCGAGGCGCGTGCACAGGACGCCCGAATCGTCGCCTTCCCGGAAATGGCGATACCAGGCTACCTGCTCGGTGACGCCTGGGAACAGGACGCGTTCCTGCG
>JAOTTY010000350.1 GCA_029864185.1 Gammaproteobacteria bacterium | reverse complement strand
GCCCGAGAAAAATTCGATTCGAATTGTGCCAGAGAGGAATAGCCGATGAACTCGTCGATCGGTATCTCGATTTATACTCGGAGCGTTGGGATCAATCGATGATACAACAGCGGGTTCGCAAGTACGGCGATGCAATTCCCGAGGACCATGCCGGGCGTATGAAGCAGGCGCGTTTTTTGCAAAATAGGGGTTTTTCTCCAGAGTCAGTCATGCGATTATTTCGGTAGTACGCCCGGATGATCCGGGCGTCATCAGTTTTATTGACAGGCGACCGCCAATACATGACGACCAGTGCAGAGCTAAGGGAAAAGTTTCTCAAGTATTTCGAAGCGCATGGACACACCATCGTGCCGTCCAGCCCGCTGGTGCCAGGCAATGATCCAACCTTGCTGTTCACTAATTCCGGAATGGTGCAGTTCAAGGACGTGTTTCTGGGTACCGAGAAACGCAGCTATACCCGCGCGACGACGTCGCAGCGTTGCGTACGCGCGGGGGGCAAGCATAATGACCTGGAGAATGTCGGCTATACCGCCCGCCATCATACCTTTTTCGAGATGCTGGGCAACTTCAGCTTCGGCGAATACTTCAAGAAAGAGGCCATCCATTTCGCCTGGAATTTTCTGACCAAGGTGATCGGGCTGCCCGCCGAAAAGCTCTGGGTTACGGTCTACGCGGACGACGACGAAGCAGCCAATATCTGGCTCAAGGATATCAAGATCGATCCCGGGCGTTTTACCCGCATCGGCACCTCGGACAATTTCTGGTCCATGGGCGACACCGGGCCCTGCGGACCCTGCAGCGAAATTTTCTACGACCATGGTCCCGAGATCGAAGGCGGGCCTCCGGGCACTCCCGACGAAGACGGCGATCGGTATATCGAAATCTGGAATCTGGTCTTCATGCAGTACAACCGCGATGCAAAAGGCAACCTGGAGCCTCTGCCCAGTCCTTCTGTCGATACCGGCATGGGCCTGGAGCGGCTCGCGGCCATATTGCAGAACGTACACAACAACTACGACATCGATTTATTCAGGTCGCTGATCGAGGCCGCCGCGAAACTGACCGGCACCAGGGACCTCGAGAACAAGTCCCTGCGCGTGATCGCCGATCATATCCGCTCCTGCGCATTCCTGATCGTCGATGGCGTGCTGCCATCGAACGAAGGCCGGGGTTACGTACTGCGGCGAATCATTCGGCGCGCCGCCCGGCACGGTCACCAGCTCGGCTGCAAGCGGCCATTTTTCTACAGGCTGGTCGCGACGCTCGACCAGGAAATGGGTGATGCCTACCCCGAGTTACGCAAACATCGAGGCCATGTCGAGCGGGTGTTGCAAAAAGAAGAGCAACGGTTTGCCGAAACCCTGGAGCAGGGCATGCGCATTCTCGAGGACGCGATAAGCCGAATGAACGGCGACACCATCGACGGCAGAACCGTTTTCAGGCTCTACGACACCTATGGCTTTCCGGTGGACCTGACCGCCGACGTTGCCCGCGAAAAGGGCCTGGCGATCGACCAGCAGGGATTCGACGTCGAAATGGAAGCGCAACGCAAGCGTGCGCGGGCCTCGAGCCAGTTCGGCGCGGTAAGCGATGGCCTCAGGCTCGGCGACTACCCCAAGACCGAATTCCTCGGTTACGATTTGCCCTCCGCCGAGGCAAAGGTGATTGCGATACTGCAAAACGACTCCCGGCTGGATCAGTTGGAGAATGGAGACCAGGCCATAATTATTCTCGATCGCACGCCTTTTTACGCGGAGTCCGGCGGCCAGGTCGGCGATATCGGCAGCATCTCCGTCGGCGACGATACCCTGTTCGAGGTTACCGATACGCAAAAGCAAAACGATGTCTTTGTGCATCTCGGTTTTCTGTCTAGCGGTGAGATAAGCGTTGACGATCGGGTGAGCGCGCATATCGATGAAGATTACCGGCGCGCCGTCATGCTCAATCATTCTGCGACTCACCTGATGCATGCCGCGCTGCGCCGGGTGCTTGGCGAGCATGTACAGCAAAAAGGATCGTTGGTCGACGCCGAGAAACTGCGCTTTGATTTTTCCCACTACCAGCCGCTGGAACCGCGGCAGATCGCCGAAATCGAAACCCTGGTGAATAACCAGATACGCGGCAACCTCGAAACCAGGTCCGAACTCATGAACATGGAGGCGGCCAGGAAATCTGGCGCGATTGCGCTGTTCGGCGAGAAGTATGGCGATATCGTGCGAGTGTTGAAAATCGGATCCGATTCGATCGAGCTCTGCGGCGGCACGCATGTGCCGCGCGCCGGCGACATCGGCCTTTTCAAGATCGTGCTCGAAACGGGCATTGCTTCGGGCATACGGCGTATCGAGGCGGTGACCGGGGAGACCGCGGTCAAGCGCTTCATCGATAGTGAATCCAGGCTCGATACCGTCGCGCATACGCTCAAGGCAAGCCGAGACGGTTTGCTGTCGCGCATCGAACAGCTGCAGGCGAGCAACCGTGCGCTCGAAAAACAGGTCGAATCGTTGAAGTCGAGGCTCGCTTCGCAAACCGGCGGCGACCTTGCGTCGCTGGCGCAGGAAGTAAACGGGATCAAGGTGCTCGCAATAGAACTCGATGGCGCCAGCGTCAAGACCCTGCGCGAAACGGTAGACCAGCTAAAAAACAAGCTCGGCGCTGCCGCCGTGGTTCTCGCCAGCAGCGAAGACGGCAAGGTTTCGATCATCGCCGGCGTCACCAGGGAGGAGACGGCGCGCCTGAAGGCCGGAGACCTGGCCAATTTCGTGGCAGAGCAGTGCGGTGGTCGCGGCGGTGGCCGCCCCGATATGGCCCAGGCCGGTGGTAATCAACCGGAAAATCTTGCGGCCGCGCTGGACTCTGTGCTGCCGTGGGTCAGGAGCCAGCTCTAGCCGCTGGCGGCGCCCGACCACCCCATCAGCCCGACTTCCCCGAGGAACTGGTAAATCAGGATAATTGCCAGTAGCAATAAAAGTTTGCGTAGTATTCCCTGGTATGTTTTTACCTCGATACGGGAATGCAGCCGCTGCCCCAGCAACAGCGCGCCAACCGCCGCTATCGCCAGCGGTGCCGTCTCGAGCAGCAGCCGAACGCCGACCAGGCCCACCACTGCCAGCACGATTATCTGGGCGGTTTTGCCTATCAGGAAGCATGAATTCAACGCCGGTACCAGCGCCGATCTGGGTGTTTCCAGGGACAAAAAGTAAATGATCAGAACCGCAACCATGACATTGGTGGTGCCGGCCGCAAGCCCGGCGGCGGTGCCGAAAATCCCCATTGCCAGCAACGAATGCTGTACCAGCCACTGTCTCGGAATACGCAATCCGTTCCAGAGATACAGCAGTATCAGGCTGGACAGCAGGATTCTAAAGGGAGCGGGATCGGTTATCGCCAGCACCGCGCTGCCCATAATCGATCCGAGTAGCGCAAACAATACCAGCGGCAAAAACTGGCGGGTGCTATCGAGGGTAGCCTTGCTGTTGACGATGCTCGCGATGTTGACCGCCATCGTCGGCAGCAAAGTTACCAGGATAGCGCTGCGCACATCCATCATCGCTGCCAGCAGCGGTGTCGCCACCATCGGAAAACCCAGACCCAGGGTACCGTGAATCAGGCCCGCGAACAGCATTACGCAGCCTATTGCGG
>JAOTTY010000349.1 GCA_029864185.1 Gammaproteobacteria bacterium | reverse complement strand
GGAGTTCGATGCCAACCGCGAGATAAAGATGTTCGAAGGCACCGATATCAAGATACTGCGCGGCCGCTACGGGCCCTATATCACCGACGGCATCAAGAATGCGCGCATACCGAAAGACATCGAAGACCCGGCCATCCTCGACCTCGCCACCTGCGAAGAACTGATAGAGAAAGCGCCGCTGCCGAAATCGAAGCGCAAGAAGGCCGCGGTAAAGAAAAAAGCGGCCGCCAAAAAGACCGTCAAGAAGAAGGCCGCGAAGAAAAAAACCGTCAAGAAAAAAGCGACTGCAGACGCCAGTTGACGCGAGCCTGCGATGAGTCCCTGGGCATTGAATCGCATGGCCCGCGCGATAGCGCAAGGTGCCGTGATCGGCTACCCGACCGACACCATCTGGGGTCTTGGATGCCACCCGCTGATTGCGGCTAGCGTCGCACGCATACTGCAAATGAAGCATCGCGGCCCGGCCAAGGGCCTGATCCTGCTGTCATCACACCTCGAATACTGCTCGGACTATCTCGCCACCGACGCCGAGCAGCTTGCATCCCTGCGTCGGCCAACGGTACAACCGACAACCTGGCTGGTGCCCGCCAGCGAGTTTTGTCCGCCGTGGATACGCGGCAATTACCCGACGGTCGCGATCAGGATTACCGATCATCCCCTGCTACAATTCCTGTGCGATCGGCTGCAAGCGCCGCTGGTATCGACCAGCGCGAATCGTGCCGGTTGCGCCACCGTGCGCAACGCGATCCAGATGCGCAAACAGTTCGGTGACCAGCTGGATTTCATCGTCGGCGGGTTTGCCGCGGGCACCGGCAGGCCAAGCCAGATAAAATCGCTTGCCAGTGGGACCATCCTGAGGAGCAGCAATTGATAGACGTCGCACGCGTAAGAAGCTACCTGGAGCGCCTGCAGCACAGCATTACCGGCACGCTGCAGGATATCGACGGCAAGGCCGTTTTCGAGGTTGACGAGTGGCAGCGCGAGGCCGGCGGCGGCGGCCGCAGCATGGTGCTGCGCGACGGCGCCGTGTTCGAGCAGGGCGGCGTCAATTTCTCCGAGGTATTCGGGGACAACCTGCCGGCCTCGGCAACCGCGCATCGCCCCGACCTCGCGGGCCGACGGTTCCAGGCGATGGGGGTATCGCTGGTGATGCATCCGGACAATCCCTACATTCCGACCTCGCACGCAAACCTGCGTTTCTTCGTCGCCGAGAAACCCGGCGAGGATCCGATCTGGTGGTTCGGCGGCGGTTTCGACCTGACGCCCTATTACGGCTTCGACGAGGACTGCGTGCACTGGCACCGGATCGCAAAGCAGGCCTGTGATCCCTTTGGAGCCGATCGCTACAAAGACTATAAAAAGTGGTGCGACGAGTACTTTTACCTGAAACACCGCGGCGAGGCGCGCGGCATTGGCGGGCTGTTTTTCGACGACCTGAACCAGCCCGACTTCGAACAGGCGTTTGCCTTCGTGCGCAGCGTCGGCGACCATTACCTGCCCGCCTACACGCCGATCGTCGAGCGCCATAAAGATGATACCTACGGAGAAACGGAAAAGAAATTTCAATGGTACCGACGCGGCCGCTACGTCGAGTTCAATCTCGTTTACGACCGGGGTACGTTGTTCGGCCTGCAGTCTGGTGGACGCACCGAATCGATACTGATGTCGCTACCGCCGGTGGTAAACTGGCGTTATAATTACAGCCCTCCGCCCGGCAGCGCCGAGGCGAAATTAACCGATTACTACCTGCGGGCACGAGACTGGCTGGCCGACAATGGAAAATAGCTTCCCCGAAATCGAGGTCGCCGTTGCAGCCGGCGAATTCAACAAGTGCGACCTGTGCAGCAACTCGAAGTGCTGTACCTACGTGACCCAGCAAATCGACACGCCCCGATCCAAGTACGATTTCGAAATACTGTTATGGCAGGTCTCCCACGGTGGCGTAGGCGCCTACAAGGACGATGACGGCTGGTTCGTGATGTTCGAGTCTCGCTGCCAGCACCTGCTCGGCGACGGACGATGCAATATTTACGAAATACGGCCGGCCATATGCCGCTCGCACAGCAACGACTACTGCGAATACGACGCGCCGGCCGAGGATGGTTTTGATCTCTACTTTCCCGACTACGATTCGCTGCTCCAGTACTGCAGGAAAAAATTCAAGCGCTGGTCGACCGGAAATTCGCCGAAATAGCGATTAATGGGGCCCAACCTTAACCATGTTGCCGCCGGCAACTGTTGCCCAATGTTCCTGCGGCATCTGCGTTTCAGGAACGCGTTAGCGAGGTGAGCAAGGTCCTCGTCAGCGCCTGCCTGCTCGGCAACCCGGTGCGTTACGACGGCAAGTCGAAACTCCTGCATCACGCCCGGCTGTCCCGATTGGTCGAGCAGGATCGTGTCATCGGCTTTTGTCCCGAGGTCGCCGGCGGGCTGCCGATACCGCGCGACGCTGCGGAAATCCGCGGTGGCGACGGTGCCGCGGTCATCGACGGCCACGCGCGCGTCGAAACCCGAAACGGCTGCGACGTAACCGCGTTTTTCGTCGCTGGCGCGAGGCAGGCGCTAGCGCTGTGTCGGCTGCACGATATCGGCGTGGCGATACTGACCGAATCCAGTCCCTCCTGCGGCAGCAGCCAGGTTTACGATGGCGAGTTTGCGCGCAGCCCGGTGCCCGGCAGCGGCGTCACCTCCGCCTTGCTGCGGCGACACGGCGTCGCGGTATTCAACCAGCATCAAATCGACACGGCGCTCAGTCACCCAGCGTTTTGTAAACGGTGCTGATATTTGCCTTTTGATCGGCTGGCAGTTTGAAACAAACCAGGTTCCGGTTTACCGATCGCAGCACCCCTACAATATCCCGGGCCAACCCGGCGTCCATGCTGCCCCGATCAGGTTAATATGCCGGTCATTTCTCTGTTTTGTTTTTATTTTCCCAGCCAGTATAAACAGCGTCCGAACTATCCCTGGCCGCCCCGAACAGGATAAACAGGTTGTACTGCAACCCGGTTCTGCTACAGAATTATCGCCTGCCAAACAGGAGACTAATGATGCCGACTGCAGCAAAGAATCCCGCCGAAATCGTCGATTTCATCCTCGACTTATTCGCCAGTCGCGGGGCCGAGGAGTATATGGGCGAAGCGGTCAGTATGTCGCAACACATGGAGCAGACCGCGGCCTGCGCGGTCGCTGACGGCGCCCCCGACAGCCTCGTGGTCGCGGCCCTGTTGCATGATATCGGGCATTTCGTCGGCGCCCATCCGATCGAGGCGCTCGAGCAGGGAATCGATAACGTCCACGAGGAAGCCGGCGCGGATTATCTCGCGCCCTGGTTTCCGCCCGCGATCACCGAACCGATCAGGCTGCACGTGGCCGCGAAGCGCTACCTCTGTGCCACCAATAGCGACTACCTCGGGCATTTGTCCGCGGCATCGGTGAATTCGCTGCGGGTCCAGGGGGGGCCCATGAGCGCGGCAGAGGTCGAATCGTTCGAAGCCAACCCCCACCACGAGGATGCGGTCAGGCTGAGGCTTTACGACGACGACGGCAAGGTTGCCGGGCTTACGATCAAGCCGGTTACCGAGTATCGGGCCACCATGGAAGCGCAGTTGACGCGTTAGCATGATTCGAATCAAAGCGTTTTCGTTCGA
>JAOTTY010000086.1 GCA_029864185.1 Gammaproteobacteria bacterium | reverse complement strand
GGCCCGCCCAATGGCATCCAGGTCGAACGCGACAAGATGAACAAGTACGGCAGACCACTGCTGGGCTGCACGATTAAGCCAAAGCTTGGATTATCGGCGAAAAATTACGGTCGCGCCGTCTACGAATGCCTGCGCGGCGGGCTCGACTTCACCAAGGACGACGAAAACGTCAACTCGCAACCCTTCATGCGCTGGAACCATCGATTCGATTTCGTCATGGAGGCGATTCACAAGGCGGAGCAGGAAACCGGCGAGCGCAAGGGGCACTACCTGAACGTCACCGCGCCGACGCCGGAGGAAATGTACAAGCGCGCCGAGTACGCCAGGTCGCTGGGTGCGCCGATCATCATGCACGACTTTCTCACCGGCGGATTCTGCGCCAATACCGGGCTGGCCCAGTGGTGCCGCGATAATGGCATCCTGCTACACATCCATCGCGCGATGCACGCGGTGCTCGACCGCAACCCACACCACGGTATTCACTTCCGCGTGCTGGCCAAGGCGTTGCGGCTTTCCGGCGGTGATCACCTGCATTCCGGTACGGTCGTCGGCAAGCTCGAGGGTGACCGCGAGGCGACGCTCGGCTGGATCGACCTGATGCGCGAAAAGTACATCAAGGAGGATCGCAGCCGCGGTATCTTTTTCGACCAGGACTGGGGACATATGCCGGGTGTGTTCGCGGTCGCGTCGGGCGGTATTCACGTCTGGCACATGCCCGCGCTGGTCAATATCTTCGGCGACGACGCGGTGCTGCAGTTCGGTGGCGGCACGCTAGGTCATCCCTGGGGTAATGCCGCCGGCGCGGCCGCCAACCGGGTCGCGCTGGAGGCCTGTGTTGAGGCGCGCAACCAGGGGCGTGAACTCGAGAAGGAGGGCAAGGATATCCTGACCGGTGCCGCCGAATCGAGTCCCGAGCTCAGGGCTGCGATGGAGACCTGGAAAGAAATCAGGTTCGAATTCGATACCGTCGACAAGCTCGACGTTGCGCATCGTTGATCGCGTATTTAAACGAGGAAAGAATCATGAGTGAAATTCAAGACTATCCGTCGAGCCTCAAGGACCCGGCGAGCCGCAAGTTCGAAACCTTTTCCTACCTGCCGCCGATGAACCCGGATCAAGTCAGGAAACAGGTGGAATACATCGTTGCGCGGGGCTGGAATCCCGGGATCGAGCACACCGAACCCGAAAATGCGATGGACGATTACTGGTACATGTGGAAATTGCCGATGTTCGGCGAGACCGACGTCGATGCGATCATCGCCGAGTGCGAGGCCTGCCACAGGGCTCACCCGAACAACCACGTACGCCTGCTGGGTTTCGATAATTATGCGCAGTCGGCCGGCGCGTCGATGGTTATTTTCCGCGCGCCGGCGGTTTAGGGCGTCGTCGTGAGCAATTTCGCCAGCCAGATGCAGATCGTCGAGACGGACCGGGATCAGTACCGGGTCGGCCAGGAGCCCTATTACCGGCCGGTCGCGGACGAGGTCGAAAACTACGAGGCGGCCTACCGGGTGCGCATGCCGGTGATGCTGAAAGGACCCACCGGCTGCGGCAAGTCGCGTTTCGTCGAGTTCATGGCATGGAAGCTGCAAAAACCGTTGATCAGCGTCGCCTGTACCGAGGATATGACCGCCTCGGACCTGGTCGGGCGTCACCTGCTGGATATCGATGGCACCCGCTGGCAGGATGGCCCGCTGACGGTCGCGGCGCGCATCGGTGCGATCTGCTACCTCGATGAAATCGTCGAGGCGCGCCAGGACACTACCGTGGTGATTCATCCGTTAACCGACCATCGGCGAGAATTGCCGCTGGAGAAGAACGGTGAACTGGTCAGGGCGCACGAGGACTTTCAGCTGGTGATTTCCTACAACCCGGGTTACCAGTCGCTGATGAAGGATCTGAAGCAGTCCACCAAGCAGCGCTTCGGCGGCATCGATTTCGATTATCCCGGGGCCGCGATCGAGACTGAGATCGTTGCCCACGAGGGTGGCGTCGATATCGACACGGCGGCCAAGCTGGTGCAGGTCGGCACCAGTTCGAGGAACCTGAAAGGGCATGGCCTCGACGAGGGCATGTCGACGCGGCTGCTGATCTACGCGGCGCAGCTGATGGGGCAGGGTGTCGCAGCCGCGTCCGCCTGCCGCATGGCGCTGGTAACGCCGCTCACCGACGATCCCGACATGCGCGATACGCTGTACGCCGCGGTAGACACCTACTTCTAGCCGGGGATAAACCGTAATGACCCTTGCTTGCTACAACTTTCAGGGTCATCTCCGCGCAAGCAGGGATCCCGTAATCGTGCCACCGTCTCGAGATCCCCGCATTCGCAGGGATGTCTCGTCGGTCTAGGCTTCATACTCCTGGCTACGGGCATGCACGCCGAACTTGCCGAGTACCTGCAGTGTATAGACACCGAAGATTTCAGGAGCGGGGAGCTGGTCGAGGCTTCCTGGCTCGAGGCGCAGCGCATCATGTCGCCGCGCGGTCTCGAAAACTACCTGGTCGGCGTCAAGGCCATGTGCGCGCTTGGCAAGGGGCAGGACCTGGTGTTGACCTACCTGCAGGAAATGCCCGTGGTCGCCAGGGAAGTCGGTGAAGATATCGTGCCCGATGCGATCGAGGCGATGATGAAACTGTCGTCGCTGACGTCTGGCGCCGTTATCACACTGGTCCTGTCGAACCTGCCTCTCGCGGCGGCCCGTCTGGGCGACGCCGAGTTGCTGCGCGGCTACCTTAAGCTGCTGCACCAGCTGGCGGGCAAGGCGCCACGCGGCCTGCGGCCGATGATGGAATGCCTGGAAGAATTACTTTCCAGGCTGACGCTCGGCGGTTTGCGACGCTGGGCGAGTTGGGGCGCGCAGGCTTACCAGCGCGACTTCGATGGCCAGGCCGCGTATTTCGGGCTCGAGACCGAAACCTCGAAATCGATACTGCAGCGCGAACGCCGCGGCACCCTGTTCGTCGACAATCACCGCAAGCTGAATTTCTACCTGCGTGCGCTGTGGGGGCGCGCCTTTTTCATGCGGCCGACTTCCGAGGATTATGAAAGCCGCGAGGGCGGTAAGCCGTATATCGATGATTACCTGGTGCATTTACCCGACGCATACGATCGCTATGGCGGGATCGAGGGCATCGACGTATATCGAGCCGCGGCGGCGCATGCCGCTGCGCACATCGTGTTTACGAATCGGTGCATCAATGGCGAGGGGCTAAGCCAGGCGCAGCGAGTATTCGTCGAAATATTCGAGGATGCACGCGTCGAGTATCTCGGCTATCGTCTGTTTCCCGGGCTGCGTCGCCTGTGGCTTGGATTTTTCGAACATGCCCTCGAATCGGCGCAGCCAGGGCAGCATGCCGTCGTCCGCTTGATGCTGCGCGTCAATCGTGCGCTGCTCGATCCGGCTTACCACGACCCTGAATCCTGGATCAATGATACGACCGCGGCTTTTCGCGCTCGACTGGAACAGGAAAGCGGCGAACTAGACCTGGTACGCAGGTTTGGTCTCGATTGCTTCGAGCGTATCTGCCAGCAGGCCGGAGGTATGCCCGCGTTACGGATCCTGCAGGACTTGCCGATACCCTACCGCGACGACAATCGTTACTTCTGGGCATTCGATGATGCCGGTATTTCCAGCCAGGAATTCGCTCGACTGCCGTGGCGTCAGCCAACGCTGCGCAAGCGTGTCGGCCTGATGGAAATGATCAACGAGATCGACTCCGAGCTCGAAGACGGCAATCCGCAGGAAATTTGGGTTTTGCCGACCGAGCTTTTTCCCTACGAGGACCACGGCGTCAGTTACAATCAGTCCGAAGGCCTTGAGCCGATATCCGAACCCTGTCATTACGAGGAATGGGATTATCAGGTGCAGCTGGCGCGTCCCGAGTGGACCACCGTCATCGAACGGCGTCAGGACAAAGCGGATCCCGCGCTAATGGACCGGATTCTGGAAAAGCACAAAGCGGTGGCGAGCCGCGTCAAGCACCTGATCGATGCGCTGCAGCCGCGGGGTGTCGTGCGTAAACGCGGCTTCGAGGACGGTGACGAACTCGATATCGATGCCGCGGTGCGTGCGATGGTCGATATACGACGCGGTGTCATGCCCGACCCGCGAGTCAACATCCGGATAACCCGCCATCTAAGAGACCTGTCGATGATCCTGCTAATGGATTTGTCGGCCTCGACCAATGACCGCATCGGTGAGCTGGGTGAAGACGAGGATGGTTACCTGGATCAGCCTCGCATTCTCGATCTCACCCGTGAAGCCACCGGGTTGCTGTCCTGGGCGGTAGATTCGATCGGCGACAACTTTGCGGTGCATGGCTTTGCCTCGGACGGCCGCCACGACGTGCGCTATTACCGTTTCAAGGATTTCGACGAGCCCTACGCCGAGCAGGCAAAGGCCAGGCTAGCCGGCATGACGGGCGGATTGTCCACGCGCATGGGCGCGGCGCTGAGACATGCCGGATCGCATCTTGCGCGTCAGGACAGCCGCAAACGCCTGATCCTGCTGGTTACCGACGGCGAACCGGCCGATATCGACGAGCGCGATCCGCAATACCTGCGACAGGATGCCCGGCACGCGGTCGACGAACTCGCCTCTGCCGGCATCCATAGCTATTGCCTGACGCTGGATCCGGGCGCCGATGCTTACGTCTCGCGGATTTTCGGTGCCAACAACTATTCCATAGTCGACCAAATCGAGCGCTTGCCAGAGCGCCTGCCCAGGGTATTTTCGGCGCTGACGGCCTAGATAAAAAAAGTAATAGCAGGTATTGCTATAGGGTTATTACATTCGCGTTCATGTTTTGTTAATTTTGGGCGGTTTAGACTTCGTCCTTACCGATTAACAGCAATTTAAACGAGGAAATAATGAGAACAACTGCAATTATCACGATACTGGCCCTTACCGGCCTGTTCCAGGCGCCGCTGCAGGCCGGCGATGCCGGTGCCGGCGCCAGTGCGTTCAACGCGAAAGGCTGCGTCGGCTGCCACGGTGCGTCCGGCAAGAAGCCGATTGCCAACTACCCGGTCGTAGGCGGGAAGCCTGCCGACTTTATCGCCGGGGAACTCAACCGGTTCCGCTCTGGAGAGCGCAACAACCCGATCATGGGGCCGATGGCGACCGCGTTGAGCGACAGCGATATCGCCAATCTGGCAGCCTACCTGGCGACCCAGTAGCGGCAGCCAGAATTTTTCGATGCTGGATCGAAGCAGCGCATGCAAGGCCGGCGACAGCAACGTCGCCGGCCCCATTGCCTTCGAGCAGATCCGCCTGATTCTGTTCGACCTCGATGGTACCCTGGTCGACAGCGTCCGGGATCTGGAATGGTGCGGCAACGAAATGCTGCGCCGCCTCGATTTACCACAGCGCGACCCGGAGATGGCCAGAACCTGGGTCGGTAACGGCGTCGAGCGTTTCGTCAAGCGTTTCTTGACCAATGACATGGAGGCCGAGCCGGAAGCGGCGCTGTTCGATCACGGACTGCAGGTGTTCCGGCGTCTCTATGCCGAGCACATCAGCGAGCGCAGCGTCGTCTATCCCGGCGTCATCGAGGCACTGCAGCGCTTTTCTGGTCTCGATTTACACCTGGGCTGCGTCACCAACAAGCCCGAGCCTTTTACTTCCGAGCTGATCGCGGCGTTGGGGCTGGATTCATTCTTCGAACTGGTGGTTGCCGGGGATACCACCGTACGCAAGAAGCCCGACCCGATGCCGCTGCAGTACGCCGCCGATTACTTCGGCCTCGATTGCGGAGAGTGTATGATGGTCGGCGATTCGAGCAATGACGTGACCGCCGCACGCGCTGCCGGTTTTGCCATCGTCTGCGTGCCTTATGGGTATAATCACGGGAGCGATATTCGCGATTCCAGGCCAGACCTGGTGGTCGAAAACTTAACAGAACTAGCCGAAATGTTTGCCTGAGGGGGGCCTGAATGAACCTTAACCGAAGAGAATTTATCAGACTGATGGGACTTGCCGGCGCCGCCGGGTTATTTCCTCGCGCCGGGTTTGCGGCAGGAGAGGGTGATTCCAGGATTTACGATGTACCGGCCTTCGGCAATGCGCGAATATTGCACTTTACCGATTGCCATGCCCAGCTGAATCCCATCTATTTTCGCGAGCCAAATGTGAATCTTGGAGTCGGCAGCGCGTATGGCAAGGCACCCCACCTGGTTGGCGCGGAGTTGCTGAAGCATTTTGGTATTGCCGGTGGCGGTATCGAGGAGCACGCCTTCACCTATCTGAATTTCGAAGAGGCGGCGCGGACGTTCGGCAAGGTCGGCGGTTTTGCCCACCTTTCAACCCTGGTTAAAAAACTGCGCGCCGAGTACGGGCAGGGGCGTTCGCTGCTGATCGATGGTGGAGACACCTGGCAAGGTTCAGGTACCGCCTACTGGACGCGCGGTCGCGACATGGTTGAGGCCTGCAATCTGCTCGGCGTCGACGTCATGACAGGCCACTGGGAATTCACCTACCTCGCGGCCGAGGTGCTCGACAATGCCGGGCAATTCAAGGGCGAATTCGTCAGCCAGAACTGCAAGGTCAGGGAAACCGCATTATTCGACTATGAACTGGCCGATGTCGGCGACTTCAACGAGGACACCGGGCACGTTTTCAAACCTTACACGATCCGGGAAATGGGCGACCTGCGTATTGCCGTCGTGGGGCAGTCTTTTCCGTACACGCCGATCGCCAACCCGCAGCGTTTCATCCCGGACTGGACCTTCGGCATCAATGAAGAAGGCATGCAGGAAATCGTCAACCAGGCGCGTGACGAAGAAAATCCCGACGGATTGATCGTGCTCTCGCACAACGGTATGGATGTCGATTTGAAAATGGCGTCGCGCGTCAGCGGCATCGACGCGATTTTCGGCGGCCACACCCATGACGGCATGCCGGGCGCGACTCCGGTATCCAATCCCGGCGGCAAGACACTGGTGACTAATGCAGGTTCCAACGGCAAGTTCCTCGGCGTCATGGATATGGATTTCAAGGGGAAAAAACTGCGCGATTTTCGCTATCGGCTGTTACCGGTTTTTTCCAACCTGCTGCAGGCAGATACGGAAATGTCGTCCTACATCGAGGAGGTGCGCAAACCGCATCTGGCCAAACTGCAGGAGAAGCTGGCGGTTGCCGAGGACCTGCTTTACCGGCGGGGTAATTTCAACGGCACCTTCGACCAGATTATCTGCGATGCGCTGCGTATCGAGGGTGATGCGCAGATTTCGCTGTCCCCTGGATTTCGCTGGGGCACCACGGTATTGTCCGGGCAACCGATCACGATGGAAAACGTGATGGACCAGACCTGTATTACCTATCCGGAAACCTATGTGCGCGAGATGTCCGGAGAGAATATCAAGCTGATACTCGAAGATGTCGCCGACAACCTGTTCAACGAAGATCCTTACTATCAGCAGGGTGGTGACATGGTCCGACTCGGCGGGCTTGACTATTCGATTGATCCGGGCGGCGAGGCAGGCCAGCGGATATCGGATATGCAGCTCGACGATGGTACCCGCATCGAAGCCGCGAAGAATTACAAGGTCGCCGGCTGGGCGACCGTTGGCTCTGAATCGCCAGGTGCCCCGGTCTGGGATGTCGTTGCCGATTACCTACGTCGCGAAGACAGCGCGCGCATAAGCAAACTGAATACACCGAAAATCAAGAACGTTACAGGAAACCCTGGTATCGCGTAGCCAGCCCCTGCGCATGAACGAAAAAGCGCTAATGATTAAATTTCGAGTGAAATTAATGGCGCTTTAAGTTAAGTTTAATGGACTTGCTCGATTCCAGAACGAAGCGCCGCGCAGTTGCTTCTAACCGCCTTCAACAACAGGAGAAAAGTTTATGCCATCTCTCAACCGTAGCCTGACGATACTGGTTGTTTCGCTTGCCCTGCCCATGACCGCCGCCGCCGAATCCTGGAGCTGCCGCCATGACAACGACGTGCGCGAAGTGCACGTCGTGCAAACCACGCCGGCGCCGGTGCCCTGCGAGGTCGTTTACAAGAAGCTGACCGAGGGCGCGGAAGACCAGGTGTTGTGGAATGCCCAGAATGACGAATCCTATTGCCTCGCGAAAGCGACCGAATTCGTCGATAATCTGACGTCCTGGGGATGGACCTGCGTCGAGACGATCCGGGACGACGCTGCCGCGCAATAATCACGCGCTTTGGCGGCGGCGCCCAAGTTCGTGAAGTACCTTCTCGGGCGCTGTCTACAGGCGTAAACCGGGATTGTCGCCGCGAGGTTATTCGTCGACCGGCTCTGTGGCGCGGTAGTTGTGCTCGATATACATGACCGCGGCCTCTACCCGGGAATGCACGCTGAGCTTGCGCAGCACCGCCTTGACGTGCAGCTTGACGGTGCCGTCCGAGATACCGAGGTTACGCGCGATCAGCTTGTTACCCTGGCCCTCGGCCATCAGTTCCAGAATTTCCCTCTCGCGCGGGGTTAGCTCGCTAAACGGCCCGTCTTTCTGCGATACCGTCATATCGCCCTTGACAAAGCGCACCAGCACCGAGGTCAGTGGCGGCGCCACCACCGTTTTGCCGGCATGGATATCGCGCAGGGCCGACACCAGGCCATCGGGTTCCATGTCCTTCAGCAGGTAGCCGCTGGCGCCCGCTTTCAACGCATCGAGCAAATCCTGTTCGTTGGAACTGGTCGTCAGCATGACGATGGGCATCGTCAGTCCGAGTTTTTTCAGGTGCTTCAGTACGCTGATCCCGTCGACGATCGGCATGCGCTTGTCGAGCAGGACGATATCGGGTTTCATTTCCTGCGCCAGCCTGATGCCTTCGTTGCCGTCGCCGACCGCGGCCAGTACTTCGATATTGCGTCGCTGCAGCAGGCTGATCAGGCCTTCGCGAAACAGCATGTGGTCATCGACCAGCAGAACTTTCAAACTCATTTTGGTAAACCTGTCAGTCTAGATAGCTTCGCAGTGAAGCTGGTTTTTCGGAATTTCCCGGCTCTCGACAAACTGCTCCATCGCCGCAAGCAATTCGTTACCGGCGCAAACATAATAATCGAAATTCGCCGGATCGTCCGGTTGCAGCCGCGCCATAATAGCATCCTGCAGGTTGCCTGTTGCGCACATTTCCAGCGGCACATACTCGAAGTTATCGAGGGCGTCGTTCCATGCGCGGCAGAGGTTGTTCAGATAGTGATTGTCCCTGTCTCCGGAAATCCAGAACAAAACCATTTTCTCGGCGACATCGAGCGCCATCGCATGTTCGATAAGCCCCTTGATTGACGCGAAACCGATACCCTCGGCGATGAAAACCAGCGGGTAGGGCGAGTTTTCGTCGAGCACGAAACTTCCGACCGGTCCTTCCAGATTCAGCATATCGTTCACTTTCGCGGATTGGGCAAGATATCCGGCGACCGGGTCCCGCTGATCGAGCGCGATGTGAAACTGCAGGTTCATATCGTCGCAGGGACAGCTCGCGATCGGGTAAAAACCGGAACCGACCTTATCGATCGCAAGGGTTGCGCGTTGTCCCGCGAGGAATCGCAGGCGGCTGGTGCGAGGGGTGCGGGTACTGACGATCAGCACCTGCTGATCCGGGTTTTCTATTTTCCTGATGCGGATCGGGATTTTCTGCAGCGGGATATCGCTGGTACTTTGCGCCTCGTCGGCTTCCAGCACGACGTCCGAAATCGCCGTGTTGCAACAGCCCAGCACGTAGCCGAGACCCTTCTCGGCCTCGGTCAGGACGTAGTCGTGATGTTTCATCTTGCGAACTTCGCCCGATACCACGCGGATCTTGCACAGGCCGCAATTGCCGTTGCTGCAGCCGTAATTAAGCGCCAGCCCCCCGCGCAGGCCGGCTTCGAGGACAGATTCGGCGCCCTCGACGAAAAACTCGTGTCCGCTGGGAATGACGGTTGCCTGTGCCGACATGACGCGTAGGAAAGTCTCGTTTACGAAGGACTGGTCGATTATATCACCGTCTTCGGTAATTCCGGCCGTGGCTTCTTCCAGCCATTTTTTTAACCGGTCGAGCGCGCCGGGATCACCGGCCAGCTGGTCGATTTGCGCTTCTAGCTGACGGGTAAGCCGCTGGTAGCGGTCGATAAGTCGCTGCTGTTGAGCGAGCCGCTCGCCAAGCGACATGATGCGCGCCGTAAGTGCGACGTTATCGGGTTTGCGCGCGATCTTGTCGGGATTTATGAAAGTGGCCTGCTCGATGATTTGCTCGACTCTTTCGAGCATGCTCGAATCCTCGATCTGCGCATTCGGATAGGCATGGAGCAGATCCGACAGCACGATTTCGCCCTCGAAGGTAGTTAATTCTCCCGCCCTGATTTTTTGCTGCAGGGTGCCCCGTTTGACGCCGACGAGGCGCGCTGCGCGTGATAATGATATTCTCCTGGCCATCTGTTCAACCCGTTGACTCGAGCAATTCCTCGCCCGTTTCGGCCCTGAATTGCAGATGAATCCGGGTTCCGTCCCCGGGTTCGCTTTCGATCTCGATCGTGGCGCCGATCTGGCTGGCGCGGTCGCGCAATATATTCAGCCCGAGGTGCTGGCCGCCCTCCGAAACGATAGTCGATTCGTCGAAGCCGATGCCGTCGTCTTCGATGATAAGGATGTCATTACCATCCCGGTAGATCAGCAGGACACGCACCACCTCGGCCTGGCTGTGCTTGCGGATGTTGGCGAGACATTCCTGCACGATGCGCAGCACGTTGAGTTCGACGTCAGGGGGGAAGTCCTGCTCGGGCCATTCGTTTTGAAAATAAATAGGTATGCCGGCTTCTTCCTGGGTGCGGCGAATGGCTTCCTCGATGGACGGGATCAGCCCCTGCTGGTTGATCGGTACGCGGAAATACGCGATCAGTTCGCGTAACTGGTTGTTGGCCTGATCGATGGTGTACTCGATGCGTTCCATCTGATGCCAGATGCTTTTCTCGTCGTTGGAATGAAAGGTTTCGTCGATAACTCGAATCTGGATACGCAGGCTGGCGATGGTTTGCGCCAGCGAATCGTGCAGTTCGTGCGACAGCCGGGTACGTTCCTGCATGACGAGCAGTTCGCTCTCTTCCTCGAGCAGGCGAAACTTCTCCACCGCGCTGCCGAGGTGCTGACCGATGCTGAGCAGCAGATCGCTATAGCTTGTCAGCTCCAGAGCATTTTCGTCGTCGAAAAAAAGATGGATCGCGCCGAGCACGTCTTCACGGTATTGCAGCAGTATCGATAAAACCTGGAGTTTCGGTTTCCGTGTCGACCCTTCGGGGCCAAAAACGGTTTCGTAATCGAGGTAGTCGACGCGATAGACGCGATCGAGTTTGATGTCGTCAAAGGGATACTGAATCGACAGGAAACGATCGGCGCTGGCGAGAAAGGTACCGTTGATGTCGCCTACCGATGCAACGACATCCCTTTTGTTCTTGCCCTTGAATTGACGAATGATACCGGCGCTGGAGTTTAAGTTAGCGCATAGCGACTGCAACGATTTTTCGAACAATTCGTTCAGGTCGCGAGATACGTTGATGCTGGAGGCGACGTCGTAGAGTATCGCCAGCGAGCGGGATTCCCTGGTGATATGGTCGGTATGCTTCTGCAGCTGTATTTCGGTGTCTCGCGACAGGTTCCTGATCATCGTGCCGAGCATATTGATGTCGCGCGCGAGCTCGTTGAAATCGCTGTCGCCGGGCAACTCCACCCGCGCATCCAGATTCACTCCCCGCATCAGGTCGGCCCAGTCGCAGAGTCGCAGCAGCGGTTGTAGCAGCTCGCGCCAGATTTCCCAGAACAAAACGACTAGCAGTAAAATTTCGAGCGCCAGCATCCACGGGAGGTAATTTCCGAGCGCCAGCGCGACCTGGCTGTCCGGATTTACCACGGCCAGCAGGTTGAGCAGCAACAGCGAGAGCAGTGCAAAGCTTAAGAAAAGCAGACGAAACCTGCCGCTTCTCAACAGGTTACGTTTTTCCTTGTCGAGCCTGACGAACCAGGCGTTGAAAAGGTTTGTGTTGCGCTGCAGCTTGGGGTTTTGTTCTGACATGACGCGGAAATTGATTGAGCCCGGGGCTTTCATTGCTTGCTGGAACCGCGCCAGTATAACGCTTTAAGCGCTCATCGAAACCATTTAGCCGGAAAAGTTACCTGCGGGGCGGTACGTAGGTAGGGTCGTTGGGATTGAGGAAAATGAATTCCGACTTGCCCGGCTCGAGCTCGACGAAATCGATTGTCATGCCCTCGGCAAGGTCCTTGCTGGTTTGCGAGACGACCAGGTTGACGCCGTCGAAGCTGAGGAAACTGTCGCCCGGCAGGCGCTGCTCGTCGAAGCCCATGGCGTAGTGGAAGCTGCCGTCGTCCTGTTCCTTGATCGCTATGCGCAGCGGCAGCGTGGGCATGTCGCCCTCGGCGGCGGATATTTTGATCTGTTCCAGCGCGGCTGAGGTCAGGCTGATCATGGCGATTCAAAGCGCATTGGCGATGCCGCTCGCGCAGGCAAGCCTGTTGGTCTGCACAAACTGCAGGAAACGTTTGACCCAGGGGTTAGCAGCGGTGTTGCGCAGGTGAGTGTAGGAGGCGAGCAGGTTGCGATAAACCAGACCGTCCTGTTGCTGTCCAATACCGGAGCCTCGCTGCATCCGGTAAGCGAACCTACTGTCTGCCGGCAGCCCCTGCAGCGACGAGTAGTGAAATTCGTGGGCGCATAGCGTTTGCGCTGACTGGCCCCGTGACATCCACGGATGCTGTCCATCGATTTCGTCCAGCTTGACGTAACCTCGACCCTGCGGTTTTTCGTGCATCAGGGTTTGCGCCGGCAGCACCCCGACCATGTCGTGGGTCAAACCGTTCCAGGAAAGGCTTCGCGACAGGTACATCATCCCGCCGCATTCGGCGTAGGTGGGCAGGCCGGCCTCGATGGCGTTCCTGATCGCCGCGCGCAGGTCGGCGTTCGCGGCGAGTTCGGCCGCGTGACGCTCCGGAAATCCACCGCCGATGAAAAGACCATCGATCGCTGGCAGCCTGCGGTCCCTGATGGTATCTATCGGTACCAGTCGCGCGCCGGCCTGTGTGAAAGCATCGAGATCTCCCGGGTAATAGAATCCGAACGCGCGATCGCGCGCGATGCCGATACGCAGATCGCGAAACTCCGGTTTTTGCTGCAGCGGCGAACTCGCGGCTGCGAGCGGGGCGGCCTGAAGCGACAGTTCCAGCAATCTGTCGAGGTCGACATTGCCGCGCACCGCATCGCCAATAGCCGCTATGCGCCGCATCGCATCGGGATCCTCGTAGCCCGGAATCAATCCGAGGTGGCGTTCGCTCAAAGCTAGTAGCGCCGGGTCGTTCTGGAGGGCGCCGAGAAACGGGATATCGGTGTATTCCTCGACCGCAGCGCGTAACTTCGATTCATGCCGACTACCGCCGGCCATGTTGGCGATGACGCCGGCAATGTTGACCTCCTCGTCGAAAACCTGGTAGCCGATCAGCAGCGGGGCAATACCGCGCATCGTGCCGCGCACGTCGATAACCAGGATCACCGGGCTTGCGATCGCCTTGGCGAGTGCCGCGTTGCTGTTGCTGCCGTCGAGGTCGAGCCCGTCGTAAAGGCCCTTGTTGCCCTCGATGATGCAGATATCGGCGTCGCGGCCGCGATGGCAGTAGTCGTCGATCGTCTCCTGCCTGCCGGCGACGAAGAAATCGAGATTGTAACAGGGGTTGCCGGCGGCCATGCCGAGCCAGATCGGGTCGATATAGTCGGGGCCTTTCTTAAAGGGCTGTACCCTGAGACCGCGCTGTTTCAGAGCCTCGCAGAGGCCGATGCTGAGCGTTGTCTTGCCCGAGGACTTGTGCGCTGCCGACAGGAAAAGAGAGGCCATGGCTTACCCTCCCTCGGCGCGCAGCGCTTCGGGCATGATCGGCAGCACGCGTAGTACCAGCATCGCGATCAACAGCGATGCGGTCAGTCCGCCGAAACCGAGCAGGAATTCCCACAGGCTGGGTGTGTATTGGTTAACCATGCCATCGAAAAAACTGCTTTCGACTATGTAACCGGGAAAAATGTTGAGCGGGTAGGCCTGTCCGCCGATGATGATGACATAGAGCTGGGCAAACGCGCCAACGATGACCAGCAGGCAGGCTGCGACCAGCGATTTTCCCGATTCCTGCAAGCCCGGCGCGTAAATCAGCGCCAGCGGTAGCAGGCTGCCCAGCCCGATCTGAACGATCCAGAACAGGGAAGTATAAATCCCGCCATCCATCAGGATAAACCTCTCGAAGCCGTGGTTCTGCGTACCATAGAGTTTGGTCAGGTGAAACACGACGACGAAGTAGAGCACGGCAGCGATAAAGATTCCCAGCAAGCTGCGCAATCTGTGCAAATGCGAGCCGCCCAGTTCGCGCCGGTCGAGCCTGAAACTCAGCATCAGCAGCAGGATAAATATCGCGAGCCCGAAGGCAAACGACATGATGATAAACAATGGCGCCAGCAGGGCGCTGTCGTAGGCCTCGCGCGCCACCAGGAAGCCGAATATCGATCCGGTGCCGGTGGTCAGCACGAGCCGCCACAGGAAAGCGACCAGCCCGGCCGGTTTGCTCCAGCGCTGCATGCGCCGCTCCATCATCAGCCACAGGTAAGCGACCACGATGACGACGAAGCCGGTGTACAGGATAATATTCCACGCGAAGATCGACTTGAAATTGTAATGCGTCATCGCGACGATCAGGCGCTCCGGGCGTCCCAGGTCGAGCAACAGGATGGCGAGGCCACCGACCAGCAGGGACACCGACAGGATAGCTGAAAAGCGCGCCAGCGGCT
>JAOTTY010000348.1 GCA_029864185.1 Gammaproteobacteria bacterium | reverse complement strand
TTCAGGGTTTCGGCAAGAGCGCGCATTTTACCCGAGCCCCGCGCCAAATATCACTTAGTTTTTATGTGAATGTTCTATACAGTGCCTGGCCCAGCACCTAAAATACGCTGCTTTAAACAGCCAAGCCCGTACCATGAGTGCCAATCCCCGACAGATCTTGGTTACCAGCGCGCTACCCTACGCCAATGGCCCGATTCATATCGGCCATATGCTGGAGTACGTGCAAACCGACATCTGGGCGCGCTTTCAAAAACTGCGCGGGCACGAATGCATTTACGTCTGCGCCGACGACGCGCATGGCACACCGATCATGCTACGCGCGCAGGCCGAGGGTATTACACCCGAACAGCTGATCGAACGCATGCACGGCGAGCACCTGCGGGATTTTACCGATTTCGGGGTAGCCTTCGACAATTATTACAGTACCCATTCCGAGGAAAATCGCTTCTTCGCCGAATACATTTATAACAAGCTGCGCGAGGGCGGGCACATACGTACGCGCGTCATTTCGCAGGCCTACGACCCGAAGGCGGAAATGTTTCTGCCCGATCGCTTCATCAAGGGTGATTGCCCCAATTGCGGCGCCGGTGGCCAGTACGGAGATAACTGCGAGAACTGCGGCGCCACCTACGCGCCTACCGACCTGAAGAATCCGGTATCGGTGGTCAGCGGTGAAACACCTATCGAAAAGGACTCGGAACAGTATTTTTTCAAGCTCGAAGACTTCGAGGAAATGCTGAAGGCCTGGTTTGCGGCCGGTCATGTGCAGAGCGAGATTGCCAACAAGATGAGCGAGTGGCTGGACGAGGGCCTGCAGGACTGGGATATCTCGCGTAACGCGCCCTACTGGGGATTTGAAATTCCGGACGCCCCCGGCAAGTATTTTTATGTCTGGCTGGACGCGCCTATCGGCTACATGGCCAGTTTCAAGAACTGGTGCGACACCACCGGGCACGATTTCGACAGCTACTGGAACCGTGACAGCAAGACCGAACTATACCATTTCATCGGCAAGGATATCGCCCGCTTCCACACCATGTTCTGGCCAGCGATGCTGCATGGTGCGGGATTCCGCAAGCCCAGCGCGGTTTACTGCCACGGATTTCTCACCGTAGACGGGCAAAAGATGTCGAAGTCGCGCGGCACCTTTATCATGGCGCGTACCTACCTGGAGCATTTGAATCCCGAGTATTTGCGCTATTACTTTGCCGCCAAGCTAGGCCCGGGCATCGACGATATCGACCTGAACCTCGAGGATTTCGCGGCGCGAGTCAACTCGGACCTGGTCGGCAAACTGGTCAATATCGCCTCGCGCTGTGCCGGCTTCATCAACAAGCGCTTCGACGGCAAGCTGGCGCCGAGACTCTCCAGCGACGAGCTGAGTCGCCAGTACCTCGGCGCCGCCGAGAGCATTGCCGCTCTCTATGAAAATCGCGAATTTGGCAAGGCGATGCGCGACATCATGGCGCTGGCCGACAAGATCAACCAGTATATCGACGAAAAGCAGCCCTGGGTTACGGTCAAGGACGAGGCCAGGCTCGACGAGGTGCAGGATGTGTGCAGCATCGGGTTAAATTGTTTTCGCCAGCTGGTGATTCTGCTGAAACCGGTACTGCCGCGCCTCGCCGCGCAGGCCGAGGAATTCCTCAATGTCGACGACCTGCGCTGGGAAAACCTCGGCGACAACCTGCTCGATCACGAAATCAACCGCTTCGTCCCGTTGATGACCCGTATCGAACCGGTTTTTATCGAGCGCATGATCGAAACCAGCAAGGAAGATCTCGCCGCGGAACAGAAGATGCAGCAGCAATCTTCCGCCTCGGGCATCGAGGCAATTGCGCCTGAAATCGGTTACGAAGATTTCGCCAAGCTCGATTTTCGCGTCGCCAGGATCGTAAAGGCAAGCCGTGTCGAAAAATCCGACAAATTGCTGCAGCTGACGCTCGACATCGGCAGCGAGACCCGCAAAGTGTTCGCCGGCATCGCAAACGCCTACCAGCCAGAAGATCTCGAAGGCAGACTCACGATCATGGTGGCCAACCTGGCCCCGCGTAAAATGCGTTTCGGCGTCTCCGAGGGCATGGTGCTGGCGGCCGGCAACGGCGACACCGAGCTATACATTCTCAATCCGGATTCGGGCGCAACGCCGGGAATGCGAGTTAGCTAGTTTGCTGTTTCGTTTTCTGCTAGCCGGTCTTTTACTCGCGGGCAGCTACGCTGCACAGGCCGCCGCGCTGGATTCCAAAAAAATATACCAGCTGAACGAGGATCGGGTATTCCAGGTTCGGGTGCTCAATCGCGAAACCGGCAAGAAGTCCAGTATCGGCTCGGGTTTCATCGTCGGCGACGGCAGCCGGATCGCGACCAACTACCATGTGATCGGCCAGGTCATCCTCGAGCCCGACGTGTTTTACATCTCCTATATCGGCAAGGATGGCGAGGAGGGAGAGCTGAAAATGCTGGGCCTCGACGTGGCTCACGACCTGGCGCTGCTCGGCGCCGATAAGCGCATCGGCGAACCGATCAGAATGAGCGAGCTGCCGCCGCGAGGCGCGCCGATATTCGCGATGGGCAATCCGCTCGATCTCGGGCTGACCATCGCGGTTGGCACCAATGGCGGCATTCTGAACCAGACCGACGATAGCCGCATCCTGTTCTCGGGCAGCCTCAATCCGGGCATGAGCGGCGGCCCGACCTTCAACGATCGCGGGGAAGTCATCGGCATCAATGTCGCCACCGCGCGCAACGACATCAGCTTTATCGTTCCGTCCCGCTTCCTGATGGAATTGATCGAGCGATCCGCCGATGGCGCCCTCGACGCCGACGCGGACCTCAAGCTGGAAGTCGCCCGCCAGGTGCTCACCTACGAAAACAGCTACATCGAGCAGCTGTTACGAAACGAATGGCCCGACCTCGATTTACGCAAGTTCAGGCTGCCGGGCGCCGTTTCGCCGACGGTACGTTGCTGGGACAACAGCGCGAAACTGAGCGCGAGCGCGCGTTATCGACGCTTTCAGATTCGCTGCACCAACAAGAATCACGTTTACCTGGACGAAGACAACAATTTCGTCGGTAAGCTGATTTACGAGTATTTCTGGCTCGAATCGGACGAACTCAACGCGTTCCAGTTTTACAAGCTCTACGAAAACCTGAACAAGGACCAGATCGAAACCAAGATGGATCGCGACATCGTCAGCAATTTTAATTGCGCGACCTGGTTCGTCGAGGTTTCTTCTCAGGAACTCAAGAGCAACCTTTGCCGCCGCGAGTACGTCGAGTACCAGGGGATGAGCGACGTCCTCTTCACCGCGGCTTTGACCGGCCACAGCGACAAGGGTTTTTTCATCACGCTAATCATGACCGGCGTGGATTACGAGGCGACGCTGCCGCTGATACGCAAGTTCCTGGAGCACAGCGAATGGCGGCCCTGATACTCGAAATCAGCACGCGCGGGCTGCACCGTTACCAGCAGATCAACGAGGAAATCACCACGGTCGGGCGCGCTCTAGACAACGACATCATCCTTTCCGACCCGACCGTCGCACCACACCACCTGAAAATTATCCGCCACGGCGACGACTCGCTGGAAATCGTCAACCTGACCGACGTCAATCCCACCCGCGTCGATCATCAGAAGCTGGCTTAGATCGGAAGAGC
>JAOTTY010000347.1 GCA_029864185.1 Gammaproteobacteria bacterium | reverse complement strand
GCGCCACTATAGTGACGCCAGGGTCAGGCAGCTGGCCGACCTGTGGCGCAGCGTACATCTCGAGGATCATCAAATGTGTGTGCGTTTGCAACAGGGGCGTCGTTCTCCGCTGGCGGCCAGGGGTGGCGTTTTGTCCCCTCACTGGGAAGACAGCGTCAGGAAGTTTCAGGAGCTGGTCGCGAATTCGATCCGACCGGGACTACGGTAGCAGAGGTATGACATGAACAAGCCCGACTTCAGACTCGATCACACCATGATTCGGGTATTCGACCAGGAAAAAACGCTGGATTTCTACACCCGGGTCCTGGGGATGAAGATATTGCGCCAGAACGAATACCCCGAGGGTCGTTTTACCAACACCTTTGTCGGTTACCAGGGGGAGGACGACGGCACCACGATCGAGATGACTTACAACTGGGATCAGCAGGAGCCATACGATATGGGCAACGCCTGGGGTCATTTCGCGCTCAAGGTGTCGGACGTCTACGCCACCGCGGAGTACCTGAAGTCCGAGGGCGTCGAGTTCGTGCGCGAGCCGGGCCCGATGAATGCCGGTACGCGTATCATCGCCTTCTTCAAGGATCCGAATGGCTATGTCATCGAATTGAACGAACCTCTTTCGAAAGGATAGCCAGGCGCGCCTTTCACCTGGGCGGCCTTGCTGGCCGTTAACGTTGATAGGCTACTATTGCGTTATAACCCACGACTGACAGTGGATGGTGCTCGCCCCGGCATTGCTGCACTCGACCGATTGTTTCCACAATCCAATACGGTCGCACACCGCGCAGACTTTGCGTAAAGGGAAGGAGGTATTTATTCGCTCCAGTCAGTCGACCTGCTCCCCTGGAACATAAGCGTCCGCCAGCTCCTTCTGTTTAGCGGGTGGCACGGGGCTGTAGTGGCTGAAGACGATCTTGTAGTTGCCCTCGCCGCCACTCACCGATTTTAACGTCGACTGGTAATTATCCAGCTCACCCAAAGGCACTTCGGCGGTGATTTCGATGCGATTATCGGGTTGCGACAGCGTTCCGCTGATCATGCCGCGTCTGGCAGCAAGATCACCGGTAATATCGCCAACGCAGCTGGCGGGCACCACGATCGAAGTTTTGACGATGGGCTCTAGCACGATCGGCGCGGCCTTCATGATCGCATCGATGAAGGCTTTTTTCCCGGCAGCCAGGAATGCCACTTCTTTAGAGTCTACCGAGTGATGCTTGCCATCGTAGACAATGACGCGAATATCCTGCATGGCATAACCCGCCAGCGGGCCCTGGTCCAGCACCTGCCGCACTCCTTTCTCTACTGCAGGAATGAACTGGGACGGTATCGCGCCGCCTGCGACCTGGTTGACAAATTCGAATCCCGTCCCTCGGCTCAAAGGCTCAATTTTCAGAAACACCTCACCAAACTGGCCCGCACCGCCCGTCTGCTTCTTATGACGATGATGACCCTCGGCGGGCCTGGTGACGGTCTCCCGATAGGCAATGCCTGGAGGTTGCGTTTCCACTTCCACGTTGTACTGATCCTTCATTTTCGCCAGTACGATCCGCAGGTGTAATTCGCCGATGCCATTGAGCACGGTTTCGTTCAGCGCTGCCCGGTGATCCACCCTCAGGCTGGGGTCTTCGGCCTCGAGCTTGTGCAGTGCAGTCGATAACTTCTGCTCGTCTCCATGTCGTATCGGCCTGATGGCGAGGCCGTACATCGGAAGTGGCGGCACGAAGGGTTGCAGGTGATGATGATCCTCGTCGTGGGAATCGTGCAATACATCATCGAAGGTTATCTCTTCGATCTTGGATACCGCACAGATATCGCCCGGAATCGCCGAACTCACCGCAGTTTGCTGTTTACCCTGGACCTTGTAAAGATGCGCCACCTTGAAGTTACGGGAACTGCCGATAAAGAGTTGCATACCGGTTTGCACCGTGCCCTGATAAATACGAAAAATACACAGGCGACCAACATAGGGATCAATGACCACTTTGAACACATGGGCGAGGACGTGTTTGCCTGGGTCCGCGACGACCTCGATAGGTTGTGCCGCATCACCCTCGCCCTTGAGAAATTGCGGCGGGTTGCGCTCGAGCGGGTTCGGCATAAGCCGCTCAAATACGTCCAGCAGTTGAGGCATCCCCGCGCCTGTGCGCGCCGAGATGAAACATACCGGGACCAGGTGGCCTTCGCGCAGTGCCTGTTCAAAGGGGTCGTGCAGTTGTTCCGGGCTTAGTTCTTCACCCTGCTCCAGATAGAGGGACATGAGTTCTTCGTTGATTTCGACCACCTGATCCACGATGGCGGTATGCGCCGCTTCGACAGAGGAGAATGCGGTCTTGGTGTCGCCATGCTCAAAATAGCAGTCCACCACGGATGAACAGTCCGCAGATGGCAAATTGAGCGGCAAACACTCTGTCCCGAAGGCTTCCTGAATTTGCTTCAGCAACCCGGGCAGATTCGATTCGGGCGCGTCGATCTTGTTGATGATTATCATCCGGCTAAGGCCGCGTTCCATAGCGATTTCCATCATCTGACGTGTGATCGCTTCGATACCGGTCTGGGCATTGATCACTATCGCAATGCTGTCCACTGCCGCCAGGGCGCTAATGGAGCGGCCCACAAAATCCGGGTATCCCGGCGTATCCAACAGATTGACGTGAGTACCACCGTGGTCGAAATGGCAGACGCTAGTATCCAGGGAATGCTGCAGTTCCTTCTCTTGCGGCTCGAAATCGCTCACGGTATTGCCGCGCTCTATTGTCCCGGGATTCGCAATCATTCCGGATTGGTACAGCAAGGCTTCGGTGATCGAGGTCTTGCCACTGCCGGCATGACCCACTAGCGCAATGTTACGAATGTTATCGGTTGAGTGTCTGGGCATTAGAAGCTACTTATTGCTGGACAATTCAATCAATCCAGCGGGAAGTATACCTCTTTTAATCTGCCAACTCATTGCATAGTCGTTTCAGACGCAATTTTTAATGACATGTTACCCTGACTCGAGTCTGTCGCATCCGCGAAATAGCCTGCTGTCTCCCGTATTTCACAGGATTCTGGATTCTGATATCGGAAAAACTGGTTCCCGGAAAACGGTTGCGGGTGTCCTGGCGCGGCCGCAGGGCGAGGGTCGACAGGGAAGTACAGGTGTCTGTTATTGACCAAAGTATAGATCTCTGGCGTTACCGGGAAGTAGCGTAGCCTGTACCGGGGCGGCAAGGCCGTTTTGATAGTAGTAGCTTACGATCTGGTCATCGAGTGTTAATGTAAAACAATGAAATTGTGACACGGGTCGAGGCGGGTAGTCTGGAAAGCTTAGTGGGTAATAAAGGCACAATAAAGAACGAGAAACAGTCCAGAAACCCTGAGAGGATTCCATATTCCATAAGGCCTTGATCCGTCCGTCAGGACGCAAATATTCCACAACCTCGGTTTTATCGTTCGAAAAGCGGCTTACCAGGGTATTACCGATAATTTTTTCGTAAATTTCCGCTTCGGTTAAAACAGCCATACCGGCGGGTTTTTCATAGGGGGCTTTAATTGCGCGTTCCCGAATTTCCTTTATGGATACGCTTTCATTTACCCAGCATCCCTGCAAAGTAACCAAAAAAATTACAGCTACATATAAATTAGGCCATCGGCGTGGAGACCTGACACTGGAGGACGAGTAAGTGGTAGG
>JAOTTY010000346.1 GCA_029864185.1 Gammaproteobacteria bacterium | reverse complement strand
TCTCATCCGTTCTTCAGCGGAATGGATAAGCGTTACGTGGAATTTCTCGCAAATTCCGTCACCGAGATACAGATCGGCGAGGGCGAGGTGTTGTTTCACCAGGGGGATCGTGCGGACAAATTCTATTTGTTGCGCCAGGGCAAAGTGTCGGTCCAGGTACCAGCACTGGTTGGACCGGTACTGGAAATTCAGACCCTGGGGAAAGACCAGATACTCGGCTGGTCATGGTTGATATCGCCATACCGGTGGCACTTTCTGGCGCGGGCCGTGGAAGATTCCACCATGCTCGAATTCGACGGTAGCGTCATATTGGCGCACTGCGACGAGGACCCCAAATTCGGCTACGAATTGTTGAAGCGCTTCGCGGCGCTGATGTCGGAACGGCTCGAGTCCGCGCGGCAGAAGATGATGGATCAATGGAATCCACCGGGCTTCGCCTGAACAAGGGGCCCGGCACCATCAGGAATTATGTGAAAAGCGCTTCCGTCGATAAAACAGATTTCGTTAATGAGGGCATTTTATGAATACCGCTAGTGCGGGGTTGCGCTATGGATTCGCGGGCCCGGCCGGAGCAGGCTCGTGATCCCGGCAAAATCATTGATCGCTGTCCCGTTTCTATACGAATCACAATTCCTATACACTATAATTCTGGTATGAATCGTTTTCTATGAACTATTGTTTGAAAGAGCAATAAGGTGGCCCGGGAAATGAAAGATCAAACCGCAATGTCGGCTTCAATTGGCAAACGGGTAACTCAACTGGAAGAGCATATCATCGAGATAGTCTCTGATTCCGGTGAGGGTGCGCAAACGGCCGGGCAAATGTTCGGCACTATACTCGCGAAATCGGGTAACAGCGTCTGGACCGTCGAAATTATTCCGGCCGAAATCGAACCGCCAGCCAGGACACCCGCGGGTGCAAGCGGTAACCGTATCAGGGCCGGGTCCTTCCCCATCACCAATGCCGGTGACGGCGCCGAACTCGTGATCGGCTTCAATGAACAGGCATTGATAGGCGGTAAATGGGAAAACCGTTACGAGCCCGGCTGTATAATCCTGCTTGAAAGCATGTGGGCAAGCCATCCCGATCCCGAGATTGTCGCCGCATATGCCAACGTGGTGAGTACCCTGAACGAGGAGAATTACCGCTTATACGAAGTCCCGATGGAACAGGAATGCAGTCGCTATGTCGAGGACGCCAGGCGTGGCAAGAATATGTTCGTCGTCGGCATGCTTATGAACATCTATGGCCGCGATCTGCAGCTGGCCCGCGACGAAATCGAGAACAAATTCAAGGCCAGGAAACCCGGTTTGGTCAAACCCAATATCGAGCTGCTGGAAGCGGGCTATGAATGGGCTGAAAAAAACCTGGACTTCAGGTTCGAAATCCCGCCCTACGGTGTGAAAGAATCACAGGTAGTCGCAAACGGCAATGTCGCCGTGGCACTCGGAGTAGTTGCATCAGGCATGGACGTCTGTGCGATGTATCCAATCACCCCCGCCACCTCTGCGTCACATTATCTGAGCGAAATCTTTCCCGAGGTCGGGGGCTTCGTCCACCAGGCCGAAGATGAGATCGCGGCCTGCGCCTTCGCCATCGGCTCTTCCTATTCCGGAAAATGCGCCGTGACAATCACCTCCGGACCGGGCATGGCGTTAAAGACCGAGTTGATGGCATTGTCGGTCATGGCCGAAATTCCCCTGGTACTGGTTAACGTCCAACGGGGGGGACCGAGTACCGGCCTGCCGACAAAAGTCGAACAAGGCGATCTGCTCGCCGCCATCTTCGGTACACCGGGCGATGCGCCCAAGATCGTCATGGCGCCGGCTACTATCGAAGACTGTTTTTATTCGATCATTACCGCGAGAAAGATAGCGGAGACGTTTCGAACGCTAGTGATAGTCCTGAGCGACGCCAATCTCGCTACCGGTCAACAGGCTTTTCCACGCCCGAAGATTAGCCGGGAATGGGGCGCGCCACCCGTCGATCAGAGCCCGGTGCCGGCAGATAAGGATCCTCTGGACTGGGACCCGGTGACCGGCCTGTCACAAAGATTCATCCCCGGCCAGCCAGGCGGCATGTATACCCTCACCGGTCTTGCCCATGATAGAAAAGGCCTGGTGGCTTATGGGCCTGGAATCAACCAGGAAGGATGCAACCGCCGGAGTCTGAAACTTGCGGCATTCCAGAAGACGCTGCAACCACCCAAGGTTTACGGTGATGAATCCGGCGATTTACTGATCGTCGGCTGGGGCAGTACCAAAGGCGCTATCGAGGAAGCGGTTGCGCGGGTACGCAAGGACGGCCTGAAGGTTTCGTCGACACACCTGACCTTCCTGCAACCGATGGCATCGGGAATCAAGGAGATCATGCAGAAATTCCGGCAGGTAATGACTGTCGAGATCAATTACTCGGATTCTTACGAGGACGAGTTGATCGATGAGAACAACCGGCGTTATGCCAATCTCGCCTGGTTGTTACGTGCCCGTTACCTGATAGACGTCGACTGCTGGTCAAATGTCCATGGTCGTCCCATCAGGCCAGGGGCGATTGAAGGTATGATTCGTGAACGTTTGAAGTGAGCGGGATAAGTCATGTTCGGATTAAGCAAGCAATGTGTACTGGAAGTCAACGAAGAATATAAAACCCTGGAAGACTACCAGGGCAGGGTTGCACGCTGGTGCCCGGGATGCGGCGACAACGGAATTCTGACCGCAACCCAGCGCCTGTGCCGTGATGAACAATTGCCGCCGGAGAAATGTGTATTCGTTTCGGGCATAGGCTGCGCGGCACGCTTCCCGCACTATATGAGCACCTATGGTTTCCACGGCCTGCACGGCAGGGCATTGCCGACCGCACAGGGCGTAAAAATTCGCAGACCCGATCTGCACGTCTTCGTCAATATGGGTGATGGAGACTGCTGCAGCATCGGTACCGCGCACTGGATCCATACCGTGCGCACCAATATGAAACTGGTCGCGATGATGCACGATAACAACATCTACGGCCTGACCAAGAACCAGGCATCTCCGACTTCTCCACTTGGCATGAAGACCAATACGACCCCGCAGGGAGCATACCTCAAGGCGATGAATCCGTTGACCGTGACCCTGGGTATTACCAATGTATCCTTTGTTGCGCAGGTCGTGGAATGGCTGCCGGAGGTATTGTACGAGGCCATCAGACAGGCCTTTCACCATAACGGATTTGCATTTATCCGAATTTTACAGAGATGCCCGCATTTCACACCGGACGCTTTTTCCAGCCTGTTGTCTGATCCCAAAAATCTGCTCATGTTGCAACACGAAGATGGCATACAACTCAGCGAAACGATGTCACGGCTATACAAAACGACGGAACAGCATGATCCTGCCGATATTAACCGCGCGCGCGAGCTTGCGGATCGGGATGATATCGTTCCGGTTGGCATTCTCTACCGGAACGAAAATGTTCCCCGCTATGAGCAAGTGACGAAATCCACGCACAAATCGAACTGGGAACAGAGAGAAAAAGTGTTAAACGGTGCCTTCGACAGGTTCGGCATTCATGCCGACGTCGCTTCCGCCAATGAGGGTACAAAGGCTGGGGACGGTGAATAACAGCGATTCCATCGAATGTGATGAACCGGTAGATATTGAATCCATAAGCCGCACGACCGCACCCGGCACCGGAGAAACACTCGAAGACAAGCTGCTGCAGCT
>JAOTTY010000345.1 GCA_029864185.1 Gammaproteobacteria bacterium | reverse complement strand
CGAATGCCAGCGAACAGGTCGTCGTCGGCGAACGTTACGGGTTCACCGTTATCGCGGCCGTCGTATTGCAGTTCGAGCAGTACGCCGACATCGGCAGCTGAACCCGCCACCTGGTAGAAGCTGTACTCGAAGCCGCCCACCGCGGCGGTGAACGAACCGTTTCGGGTTTCGCGGGCGATGGCTTCCAGCTTCCACAGCCAGGCGTCGCTGGTGTATTGCAGGTCGAGGCCGAGCTGGCCAATCTGGTCGTAGAACGGAATCAGCACAGCGCCGTTTGCATTCGGCAGCAACCGCGGCTCGCGGCTGGTGCCGCTGAAGGCGCTGATGCCGATGTCGACGCTGCCGACGTAGTGACTGTAGCGCAGCGCGAGGTCGACATGGATCTCCTTGTCCGGCGATTCGTACTGCGGGTTGTCGGTGTCTACCGGCAGCGGGCTGCGCAGGCGTCCGTCAACGCCTGCGAAGGTGCGTTCGCGGAAATAAGGCAGCACGTAGACGCTTACCAGTCCCCAGTCGCGCTGCAATACGAGGTTGATCATCGGCTGGCCGAGTTTGTCTTCGCCGTCGATGTCGGCGACGGCGTCGGTCTGGTTGACGATGTCGACCAGGTGTACCGATTCGGTTACCCCCCAGAACACGGTGTTGACGCCGACGAGCAGTTCGTAGCTTTCCGCCTCTTGCGCCCAGTAGGCCTCGCGCAGGTCGGCGAGCGAGCGTTCGTTGTCGGTTTCGTCGTAGCGCAGGGTGGGGACGATCGAGGCGCGCGAAGCGTCGCCGCGCCAGCGGAACTCGGTCGAGCCTGCGACCGAGAGTTGCGTCGTCGTGTCGTCCTCGCCTGGCCAGCGCGCGTCTTCGGTGAAGATGCGCGTGGTCAGGTCGATGTTCGATGACACATCCCAGGAAGCCCTGACGGTCCCGGTGGCGAGCGCCGGGAGCAGACAGACAAGGGGGAGGAGGGACTTGAGGATTGTAGTGTTCATAAGAATTAGTCGCTTGGTTCGTTAACGGAGTCAGCTATTGGAGATCCCGATACGTCGGACCGCCGCTTTCGTGGGGATGACTCCTGTGCATCACCTTAACGGAGGCGGCTCAGGCGGCCCTTGACGAAGTCCTTTTCCGAGATGCCGACGTTGAACGCGTAGTCCTGGTAGACCAGGTCGGTCTGCTTGTTGGTCTGCACGTTTTCCATCGTGAGCCGGTGCGCGCGCCACGCGCCGTTGTCGTACTGGCGGTAGTCGTCGAGCTCGAGCACTTTTAGCAGGTCGCCGCGGCGGTCATAGAACTCGACCTTGCGGATCTGGAATACGTCCTGGTCGATCCAGGTGATCTGCTTGCTGTAACCGGAGTTCTCGTAACGCGGCTGGCGCTCGAGCACGTCGCACTGGAATGCGCCGCAGGTCTCGGTGCCGACGTAGCGGTAGTCGAACTTGTTGAGCTCGATCGCGGTGAAATCCTCGAACGCGAACTCGGAGCCGACGAACGGACCGGACTTGTTGGCGGACGCAATGCGCTTGACGCGCTTCAGTGCCGGCAGGAACAGCCATTGGTCGTCGGGGTCGAGGATCTTGGCGTGCGATAAGAGCGCGGTGCCTTCGATATCGCGCGGCGTTTCGAACAAAACCAGGCTTTTATCGCCGACGCTCTCGTCGGGTTTTTCCAGCGTCGCGATTTCGAGCGAGCGCGTGGATTGTTGGCCGGCGGCGTTGCGCAGGATCATCTGCAGCTCGACCCGGCTGTTGCCGAACCCGAGATCGGAGCGGTCCGAGCGGGCGGCGATTTCGAAGCCTTTTCCCGCGGGCGTGCTGGCGCCTACGGGTGCCGCAAGCGCGATGCCGAAGGCCAGGGCGAGGGTGAACGATTTGCTGATCTTGTGTTTCATAATGGTGTCTCCGTTTTTGGGTAAATGTGATCGATTCAGTTAGCGGCGGCTGCCGACGTTGCCGGCAATGCGGCGTCGGGTGTTTTGGATACATCCGGTTCGCGCTTGCCGAGCAGCAGCAGTGCGGGCAGCAACAGGAAGTCGAGAATCAGCGCGAAGCCGATCGCGAGCATCGTCATCAGGCCGAGATCGACGTTCATCTTGAAGGCCGAGGTGGTCATGACAAAAAAGCCCGCGGCGAGGATGACGGTGTTGACCACGATCGCGATGCCGACGCTGTGGAACGCGTAGCGGATCGAATCCTCGATGCCGAGCAAGCGTTCGTTGCGGGCGCGCACGTACTTCGACAGGAAGTGCACGGTGTCGTCGACGATGATGCCGAGCGAGATCGACGCCACGGTCGCGACCGAGAAGCCGACCGTGCCGACCAGCAGCGCCCAGGCGCCGAAGGTGGTCAGGATCGGCAGGCCGTTCGGCACCAGGCTCAAGACGCCCAGGCGCAGGCTTTGCAACGCGAACATCATGATCAGCGCGATGGCGATGATCGCGACGATCGTACCTGTGACCATGTTCTCCATGTTGCGCTCGCTGATGTAGGTGAACATGACCGCGGCGCTGGTCGGCTCGGCGTGCATGTAGGCGGGCCAGTTGGCCTGCTGCCAAGCGGCAACGTCGTTGAAGAAGGCCTTGGTTTCCGCGGTCGAGGTGCGTGACAGCGTCGCGGTGACGCGCGTCGCGGACTTGTCGATGTTAATGCGGTCGTTGAGATCGAGCCCGTAGGGCAGCGACAGTTCGTACAGCAGCAGGTATTGCGCCGAGAGTTCGCGGTCGGCGGGGATGCGGTGCCAGGCTGCGTCGTCGCCATGCATGTTGCGGTTCAGGCGCTTCATGATGTCGGATAGCGCGTAGACGTGGGTTACATTCGGCTGGGCGCGCAGGAATGCGGCGAAGTTTTCGATGTTTTTCAGATAGTCCGGCTCGCTGACGCCGCCGGGGCCGCTCGACGGCACCGAGTATTCGATCGGATAGAGCCCGAAATGCGCCATGGATTTGTCGGAATCTCGGCGAAACTCGATGGATTCGTCGAAGTATTCGACCCACTGGTCGTTGAATTCGAGCGTCGGCACGAACGAGATCAGCGCGAGCGTCGCCGCACCGACGCCGAGCAGCAGCCGTTTGTGATTGGCGATGACGAAATCCGCGAACTTGCTCATCGCGCGCTGCGACCATGCGCTGCCTTTGGTCTGGCGGACGCGGAAGGGCAGGATCGAGAGCAGCGCCGGCAGCAGGGTGATCGAGTACAGCCAGGCCGCCGCGATGCCGGCCGCGGTGATGTTGCCGAGGTGCCAGTAGGGCGGGGCGTCGGAGAAGTTGAGCGCGAGGAAGCCGACGATGGTGGTGACCGAGGTGATCGTGACCGGCAGGAAGTTGATGCGCACCGCCTCGACGATGGCCTCGGTCCTGGCCATGCCTTCACGCATCAGGCCGCGCAGCGAGAGCAGGATGTGGATCGAGTCGGCGACCGCGAGCGTCAGGATGACGATCGGCGCCGACATCGAGATCGGAGTCAGTTTGACGCCGAAGTAACCGGCGATACCCATGCCGATCAGCGACGCCAGCGCGATGATGACGAGCGTGGCAAACGTCGCCGATAGCGAGCGCACGATGAGCCAGGTCAGCGCGAAGATGACGACGAACATCAGCGGCATCAGCGTCGCGCCGTCACTCATGCCGGTCTCGGCGAAGGCGTTGTTCAGCATCGACACGCCGGTCAGGTGCACGTCGATGGCGGGATACTCGGCTGCGATCATTGCCGCCAGTTCGCGCGCATGGTTTACTGCCTGCGGCACTT
>JAOTTY010000344.1 GCA_029864185.1 Gammaproteobacteria bacterium | reverse complement strand
GCTTTCCGGGACCTTGGATCGTCGTCGCGGTGCAAGGTCCCCACTTGCGCGGGGGATGACCTCCAGCTCGGTGCAAGATCCCCGCTTGCGCGGGGATGACATTTGCTTCGATTAGACCTTAGAAATATTGGATAAAGTCTTAACTTATAGGATTTTATTTGCTATAGTGCGCGCCCTCGCGGCCCGATACGGTTCTCCCGTATCGGGCCGATTGTTCGAAAATGGGGTGCTAATTTAGTCGGCAAGGCTCGCGGCCTGCCCTCTGCGAAGGGATCGCAGACGTTTCCAGGGACAAGCAAGTGCCTGAAAACGAAAGAAAAACATAGAAGGTTTGTGTTTTTCGTCATTTGAAAATTCGGGGACGAATTAATCGAATGCGACAGCTTAATTTTATTGAGGTTTTACTAATGTCTCTCGGTTTGGTAGGGCGTAAAGTCGGCATGACTCGTGTTTTCTCCGATGATGGTGTGTCGATTCCGGTCACGGTTATCGAAGTCGAGCCTAATCGGGTCTCGCAGATCAAAACGGTCGATACGGACGGTTACGTGGCGATTCAGGTCATCACCGGCACACGTCGCGCTAACCGCGTAACGAAGCCTATGGCGGGTCACTACAAGAAAGCGGGCGTCGAAGCCGGTCGCGGCGCCTGGGAATTTCGTGTCGATTCGGTCGACGACATCGAGCTGGGCGCGGAATTCAAGGTAGACCTGTTCGCGCAGGGGCAGATCGTCGATGTTTGCGGAGTTTCCAAGGGTAAGGGCTTCCAGGGCGGCGTGAAACGTCATAATTTCAGCATGCAGGATGCTTCCCACGGTAACTCGATTTCGCACCGCGCCAACGGTTCCATCGGCCAGAACCAGACTCCGGGGCGCGTTTTCAAGGGCAAGAAGATGTCTGGCCACATGGGCGCTGCTAACGTTACCACGCAAAACCTGGAAGTCGTCAGGGTCGACGCCGAGCGCAACCTGCTTTTGATCAGGGGCGCGGTTCCGGGCGCCAGGACTGGCGATGTCATCATTCGCCCGGCGTCCAAGAAGTAGCGTCGAGCAGTCGGCGACAGACAGAGATAAATAGAAATGGACATAGCGATTCATAACTCGAAGAAAAAGGTATCCGTTTCCGACGATGCTTTTGCCGCCAGCTTCAACGAAGCCCTGGTGCATCAGCTCGTGGTGTCTTACATGGCCTCGGGACGTGCCGGCACCAAGGCGCAGAAGAGCCGGTCGACGGCGAGCGGCGGCGGCGCCAAGCCGTGGCGGCAGAAAGGTACCGGGCGCGCGCGCGCCGGCACCATTCGCAGCCCGTTGTGGCGCTCTGGCGGAGTGACCTTCGCGGCGACACCGCGCGATTACAGCAAGAAGCTGAATAAGAAGATGTACCGCATCGGAATGCGCAGCCTGGTTTCCGAGCTGCTGCGTCAGGAGCGCCTGATCCTGATCGAAAAGCTCGGCGTTACCGAACCCAAGACGAAACAGATGCAGGCCCGCCTGCAGGAGCTGGGCATCGATAGCGCGCTGGTGCTCACCGATGGGCTCGATGCGGCGGTTTACCTCGCGGCACGCAATATTCCGAACGTCCAGGTCATGGATATAGCGATCGTCGACCCGGTCAGCCTGATCAGCCAGGATAAAGTGATAATCGACGAAGCCGCGCTGAAAAAGCTCGAGGAGCGCCTGTCATGAACCAGGAAAGAATTTTCCAGATTATCAAGGTTCCCCATATTTCAGAAAAATCCGCGCTGCTCGGCGATGCCGCGAACCAGGCGGTATTCCAGGTCGCCTCCGACGCCAGGAAATCCGAGATCAAGGAAGCCGTCGAACAATTATTCAACGTCAAGGTCGCGGCTGTGCGCACCGTTAACATGAAGGGCAAGACCAAGCGCATGGGTTTGCGTCGTGGCAAGCGTTCCGACTGGAAAAAGGCGTATGTTTCACTCGAACAGGGCCACGAGATCGACCTTGCGGCCATAGGTGGTTAATAGTCATGGCGTTGATCAAAGCAAAACCTACTTCACCCGGGCGTCGTTTTGTCGTTTCGGTAAAGACTCCGGGACTGCACAAGGGCAAGCCCTTCTCGGGACTGGTCGAAAAGAAGGCCAAGACGGGCGGGCGCAACAACGGCGGCCGGATTACGACGCGGCATATCGGCGGTGGTCACAAGCAGCGCTACCGCGTGATCGATTTCAAACGCAACAAGGACGGCATCGACGCCGTGGTAGAGCGTCTCGAGTACGATCCAAACCGCAGCGCCCATATCGCGTTGCTGAAGTACATGGATGGAGAGCGCCGCTACATCATCGCACCGAAGGGCGTAGGCGAAGGCGACAAGCTGCGTTCGGGCGACGACGCCGGCATCAAGAACGGCAACTGCCTGCCGCTGCGCAATATTCCGGTGGGCTCGGTGGTGCACTGTATCGAACTTAAGCCTGGCAAGGGTGCGCAGCTGGTGCGTTCCGCCGGCACTTCGGCTCAATTCGTCGCGCGTGAAGGCGCTTATGCGACGCTGCGGCTGCGTTCCGGCGAGATGCGCAAGGTGCTCGCGGACTGCCGCGCGGTTATTGGCGAAGTCGGCAACGGCGAGCATAGCCTGCGTTCGCTGGGCAAGGCCGGCGCAACCCGCTGGCGCGGTATCCGTCCCACCGTGCGCGGTGTCGCGATGAACCCGGTAGACCACCCGCATGGTGGTGGCGAGGGTCGCACCTCGGGCGGCCGTCATCCGGTCTCGCCCTGGGGAACCCCTGCCAAGGGATTCAAGACACGTTCGAACAAGCGCACCGACCACCTGATCGTGCGTCGTCGGAACAAGAGGTAATAACTGATGCCACGCTCACTCCGAAAAGGCCCGTTTATCGATCAGCACCTGATGAACAAGGTGCTGTACGCGGTTGAAACCAACAACAAGCGTCCGATCAAAACCTGGTCGCGGCGTTCGATGATCGTGCCCGAAATGGTCGGCCTGACCATCGCGATCCATAACGGTCGTCAGCATGTTCCGGTGTTGATCAACGAGAACATGGTCGGTCACAAGCTCGGCGAATTTTCGCAGACGCGTACCTACCGTGGCCATGTCGTCGATAAGAAAGCGAAGAAAAGGTAAGGCAAATGGAAACCAGTGCTAAACATCGCCACGCCAAGGTTTCGCCGCAGAAATGCCGCCTGGTTGCAGACCAGGTGCGTGGAATGCCGGTCGAAAAAGCGTTGACATTGCTGACTTTCAGCAACAAGAAAGCCGCCGTGATGGTGCGTAAGGTGCTCGAGTCGGCGATCGCCAACGCCGAGCATAACGATGGCGCCGATATCGACGAGCTCAAGGTGTCGTCGATCTACGTGGATCAGGGTCCGTCCATGAAGCGCATGCGCGCGCGCGCCAAGGGTCGTGGGAATCGAATTTTGAAACGCACCAGTCACATCACCGTGACCGTCGCGGATAGTTAAAGAGGCAAACATGGGACAAAAAGTACATCCAACAGGTTTCCGTCTCGGTATTGCCACCGACTGGACCTCGAAATGGTATGCGGACAGAAGGCAGTTTGCGGAATTCCTGGAAGAGGATTTGAAGATCCGTGAATTCCTGAAGACCAGGCTGGCCCAGGCCGGGGTGAGTCGCATCCAGATTTCGCGACCCGCCAAGTCGATCGCGGTCACGATACACACCGCGCGTCCGGGGATTATCATCGGCAAGAAGGGCGAGGACATCGAAAGATTGCGCATCGAAGTGGCGCAACAGGTCGCGGT
>JAOTTY010000343.1 GCA_029864185.1 Gammaproteobacteria bacterium | reverse complement strand
GCGCGAAGAGCGCCTGCCGGCCGGCATCGACTACGAGGGCAACATCTACTTCCGCCAGGAAGGCCAGGGCATGCTGCTCGGCACCTACGAGCCCAAGGCGACGCCGTGGATGGTCGGCGGCACGCCCGACGACTTCGGCCACGAACTGCTCGAACCGCAGCTCGACCACATCGCCGAGCGCCTCGAGCTCGGCTTCGAGCGCATCCCGGCGCTCAAGGAGGCCGGCATCAAGGACATGATCAACGGCCCGTTCACCTTCGGCCCCGACGGCAACCCGATGATCGGCCCGGTGCCCGGCATGAAGAACTACTGGGCCGCGGTCGGCGTCATGGCCGGCTTCTGCCAGGCCGGCGGCGTCGGCAAGTGCCTCGCCGAATGGATGATCGACGGCGAGCCCGAAATCGACGTCTGGGCGATGGACATCGCGCGCTTCGGCGATTACGCCTCGCCCGACTACGGCACCATCAAGTCGAGCGAGAACTACGAGCGCCGTTTCGTCATGACCTTCCCCAACGAAACGCTGCCCAAGGGCCGGCGCATGCGCACCACCGCGCTGTATGATCGGCTGACCGCGAAAGGCGCGGTCTGGGGCGTCGGCTTCGGCCTCGAGGCCGCGCTGTGGTTCGCCGACGGCCCGGAAGACGCGCACGAAGAACCGACCTTCGCCCGCTCGCGGGCGCACGACTACGTCGCGCGCGAGTGCAGGGCGGTGCGGGAAGCGGTCGGCATCACCGAAATCGCCAACTTCGCCAAGCACTCGGTCAGGGGGCCGGATGCGCGCAGGTTCCTCGACACCGTCATGGCGGGCCGTGTGCCGCAGCCGGGCAGAATCAATCTGTCGCCGATGCTGACCCGCAAGGGCAAGCTCTACGGCGATCTCACCATCGCCTGCTTCGAAGATGACGATTTCATGATCTTCGGCTCCGGCGCCGCGCAGGAAATGCACCGCCGCTGGTTCGAAAGCCACCTCGACGGCTACGACGTGCACTACGAAAACGTTTCGCGCCGCTACCACGGCATCGGTCTGTCAGGCCCGAATGCGCGCGAACTGCTGTCGCGCATCACGCGCGACGACGTTTCCGGCGATGCGCTCAAGTTCCGCGATATCAGAAGAACCTTTGTCGGCACCGTGCCGGCGATCCTGAACCGGCTATCGTTCTCTGGCGAACTCGGTTACGAGATCTACGTCGAGCCGGAATACCAGTTGAAGCTCTACGAAGAAATCCTCGCAAACGGCGAGGGCTTAGGCGCCACCCACTACGGCCTGCGCGCATTGATGAGCCTGCGGCTCGAAAAGAACTGGGGCGCGTGGACCTTCGAATTCCGCCCGGATTTCACCGCGGCGCAATCGGGCCTCGACCTGTTCATCGACTGGGACAAGGACTTCATCGGCAAGGCAGCGGCACAAAAAGAGCGCGATGCCGGCCCCACCATGAGGCTGGTGACGATGACCATCGACACCGACGACATCGACGTCACCCTGGACGAGGCCATCCTGAAAGACGGCGAGTGCGTCGGCTACGTGACCTCGGGCGGCTATGCGCACCACGTGCAGCAATCGATGGCGCTGGGGTATGTGCCGGCGGCGCTGGCGGCGGATGGCACCGCGCTCGAAGTCGAGATTAATGGGGAGATGTATTCGGCGAGGGTGGTCGGGGCGCCGCTGTACGATCCGTCCGGCGAAAAAATGCGGGGTTAGCGTCATGGCAAACAAAAACAAAGCGGCGCCGAATCGAAGCGTTTCCATTCCCGCACGGCATGCGAAAGCAGCCTTCGTGAAAAAAGGTCGCCGCATCAAGGTGATCAATACGCACGGCACGCAGGTGGTCGATTGCTGGGCACTGAACCCCGATAACCTGGGCGAATACATGTCGCTCGAGCATTGCCGGGTGGCGATCGAACGCGTGTGCCCGCGCAAGGGCGACGTGATGGTGACCAACCGGCGCCGGCCGATCCTGAAAATCATGGAGGATACCGCGCCCGGCACCCACGACACCCTGCTGGCCGCCTGCGACCGCTACCGCTACGAGCTACTGGGCTGCAGCGAATTCCGGGGACAGTTTACTTAACTTTGAGGCAACGGATCAGTGCCAAAGGATGCACTGTCAATTAAGTATACTGTCCCCCGAATTGTTGGGAGATCGATTTTTCGATGTTTGGTGATATGCTTTGCGTCGAGATCGTTCAACCCGGTAGCAAAATCACCCGCAACGAGAAACTGCCGAATTGATGCCTACCCCAATGAGTTTTCGGAGCCAGCAGCGATGATCAGTCGAAATCCAGCCACGCTTCACACTGAACGGCTTGATACCTATATAGACCTCGACCGTTACCCGATCCACGACCTCGGCAGTAAGGCCGGCAGGGCCCTGATTGCCGATGCGCAGGAAATGATGGAGCGCGATACGCTGTGTTTGCTGGAAGGTTTTCTACGCGAAGCGGCGGTCTCTGATTTATCCGCTGAAATTGGGCAATTGGAAGCCGGCGCGCATCGCGTCGATTATCCCGCCACGATCTACGGCTGGATGAACAATGCTGGCTTCCCGCCGGATCACCCGCGCTCACAGCTGCTGCGTCGCAATTGTGGCGTCATCTCTTATGACCAGTTGAACGCGAAGGGTGCCTGCCGGGAACTGTATGAATTCGACGAGTTAACCGAATTTATTCGGCGCCTGCTCGGCTACGACAGCCTCTACCGCACGGCTTGCCCGACGCTGTCGATACAGGTCAATATCATGGATGAAGGAGAAATTTTCGACTGGCATTTCGATACCAATGACGGGGTTGTTTCGTTCACCATACAGAATGCCGACGAGGGTGGTGGATTCGAATACGTACCGATGATTCGCGCTGAAGACGATGAAAATTATGCGGGTGTTACGCGAATTCTCGATGGGATTGATACGCCTCGGCGGCCAGAGATGTCACCGGGCACGTTGTCGCTATTCCTCGGCCGGCGCTCGTTGCATCGATCGGCTCCGATCCAGAAGACCAGCAAGACACGGCAAAGCCTGCTGTTCAGTTATGATCGCAAACCGGGCATGCTGTTCCCGCCGGAAACCTGTCGACGACTCACCTCGGGTTCACCGGAACCTTTTCTCGGGCGATTGAGCTGACAGTCTGGAATCTGATGTCGAGAACCGGGACAGATTTATTTCATCATAATTAGTTCTGTCCCGGTTTTCTCCGTAATTAGATTTGTCCCGGTTTTCTTAATTAGATCTGTCCCGGTTTTCTCTTTCTCCCGGTTTTCTCTCGGTTTTCTCCCAAATTGTAAGGCCTGAAACCTATTCATTCTTGGCCTGTCAACAGGCAATAAACTGTGCTGTAAATTCGCTTTCCGGTAAACTAGCACGCCATGATGAATCGATTCCTGCTCGCGCACTGCGCCGGCCAGCCTGGGGACCAGCTGCTCGATGATTGTCTTAATCAGCTGGGCAGCATTCCCCCCGAAGTCAACTTCGGCTTTTTATACCTGAGTGACCAACTGGCCGATAAGGCCGAACCCCTCATCGAGCGGCTCAAGCAGGCAACCGGAATCATGGCCTGGGTCGGAACAACCGGCATCGGCATTATCGGCGGCGCGACGGAGTATTACGATGAGCCGGCGATGGCGATCATGCTGGCCGGTTTCAACGAGGCCGATTTTCAGTTGTTGCCGAACCTGCGCGAGGAGAACGCATCCCTTTCCGCCGGGCTGGCAGACTGGTGCAGCGCCAACGATTTCAATGTCGGCCT
>JAOTTY010000342.1 GCA_029864185.1 Gammaproteobacteria bacterium | reverse complement strand
CGTACTTCTTGTTCACCTGGTGCGGCTGGTAGGCGCTCAGGATATCGGGCACGATATCGTATTCGATCGTCAACGCGCCGTCCGCGGCCGCCGCAGCGAGCAGTTCCTCGCCCGCCCGCGTGCGCGCGATCAGCGCGTTGGTGCCGGGATCGTCGACGCTGTCGACGCGATTCGGCCCGCCGCCTATCCAGGTATCGGCCGCCGCGATATCGGCCGCCTCGCCGATACCGTCCGGGCAGATCTTGCAGCGAAACGGCAGGGTCCAGGTGGTTTCGTCCTCGCCCCAGAAATCGATGTAGTGAAATTCCCGCGCCTTGCCGTCCGCGGTTTCGACCCGCGTCGGCCCGGGGCAGCCGCGCCCGCGGTAACGCAGACCCGTGACCTGTTCCGGTTCGATCCCGGCGCGCCGGTAAAAGTCGACCGTGCCCTGCGGCGTGCCGTACCCACCGCACACCATGACCAGCCAGTATCTGACCAGCCGGTCGACTCGTTCATCCTGTCTGGCGTAGTTCCGTAGCGCGGTAACGTCGCAGGGCTTGGCGATGAAGGCAAATGGCCGACCGCGCGCGAGCACCTCGCCGATATCAACCAGGGGGGCCGCGGGACCGTAACGCGAACCGGCCGCTTCCAGCACATCGGCGCTGGAGTAGCTCAGGGTCGCGTCGCCGAAACTGGGCTCGGTCGCTGATGCCTTGACATGTAAAATGAAATCGACCCGTTTCGAGACGAGCAGGTAGTCAGCCAACGCGGTCAACACGCCGCCGGTCGAGCCCTCGAAGCGTACCTGTGGATCGGCTGCCCAGGCACGCACGATGCGCCGCCAGGGCCCCCACACGTTATCGTGACGCGTATCGGCGTCGACCAGCCGCTCCGGCAGGCCCTCGATGCTGGTGCCGGGGCATACCGCGTAAATGCGATCGACGGTTTCCTGGTCAAGCCTGCCCTCGACCACCGGCTGCAGGTATCCGTTCAGGGTTTTGGCCACCCGCACGCGATCTCTGCCGGCGACGGTCTGGCACAGACCGCAGCCGATACACAGGCCCTGTTCGACGATCGCATAGAGTCGCTCGCCTGGGGTTTGGTCATTCGCCATTAACGATTCGCCTCGCGCCGTGGCCGGAATATGCCATGCAGACTTTAACCTAATGACGATGGCGAACGCCACCGCTTTCAGGCAGCGTGATTCTGGCAATCATCGGTGCCTCGATCTGGCCGGTTTTTTGGTCGAAGAAACCGGCAAGCGGGATTTTCAGATTTCCAGGTAAGGCGTAGCAGGCTCCCCTGACAGCTGGCTGATCAGTTCGATTCCCTCTCGAGGGAGGCCGCTCGAATCACGCAGAACGCGCGTCCGGCCAAGCCTGATCGACTTCTGGCACGAACCCGTCGATCTCGCCCTCCGGCACCGGGAAATCTATCCGTCGATGAATTCGCCGGGTTCGCATTCGAGAAATAGCGCGTCTCCACGGGCACCCTCCAGCCGCAGGCGCCTCAGATCGCGGTACTCGGCCGACCGATACCACTCGAGTGCCCGGGCCATATCGGGGAACTCGATGAGCAGCGGGAAATCGGGAACCCAGTCTCCCTCGATCGACAGGCATTTACCGCCGAGAATTCGATAACGGCCCTGGTGCTGACGAACGGTCGCCAGGACCCCGGCTCGATATGTCTCGATCTTGCACTCGTCGAGAAAATCGTGAATGTCAAAAAAGCAAAAAGCAGCCATGATTTATCTCCATATGTCGTTTACCGGCGGATGCCGCGGAAAATATGCGCCGATGTCGGCATGACGAACGCGCCGTCGACCGCATTGTTATAGCCTGCGAGGCGGCGGGCGCATTCAGCATGGATTGGTCGAATCGATTCTTCATCCAGGTGCACATTCATCACCGGCAGCCAACCTCTCAGCTCGGCATCGACAAATTCGTGCATATCCGGGAAGCGGGCCTCACCTGGATGAGTATGCAATTCGTAATCGCCGATTCCTGCCTCCTCGGCGAAATCCCGCAGCGAGAACGGATCGCCGAGGCAAAACGGCATTTCGAGCGCGGCCGCGGCCTCCGGCCCGGCCATCTGCTCCAGGATTTTGACCTTGTCGGCGAAGCCCCGGTTGTTGGCCAGCGAATCCCACACCGCCACCGCCAGTCGACCACCGGGCCTCAGCACGCGCAACATCTCCGACAGGGCCCTTACCGGGTCGGGAAAGAACATCAGTCCGTACTGGCACACGACCCGGTCGAAACTGCCGTCGGCAAACGGCAGCCGGTCGGCATTACCCTGGCGCCATTCGATCTGCGGCGCGATGGATCGAGCGACCTCGAGCATGCCCGCGGATAAATCCAGGCCTACCGGCGGCCTGGCGTCGCCGACGATGGCGGCAACATCGCGTGTTACCACGCCGGTGCCGCAGGCGATGTCCAGCACCCGTTGCCCGGCAGCGATGTCGGCGGCCGAAATTACCCGTGGTGACCAGTATTTGAATAACGCCGGCACGAATTTATCCTCGTAGAATCTCGCCGCGGCGACCTCGGTGGGCGACGCCGAGGGAGGTAAAGCGGTTGTCTCCGGTTCGCATTTGGTTTTTACTGTGCTCATGTTTGCTTACCTACCCAGGTTTACGTTTGCGACCGGATTAGTCTAGGCGAGATGAGCGGCAGGCAACACGACCAGGAATCCGATTCGCTTGATCCTCCGTCCGAGAAGGCGCGCTGGCCAGGCGCAACTCCTGACGACGCGCAGATCAACACCGATCCGATGTCCGACGTTCTCGAAACCATTCGCCTGAGCGGCGCGTTGTTTTTCCTGTGGGAGCCTAGCTGGCCATTCGGCGTCGGCGTCGCGGACGGCAGCAAACTCAGCCGCCATATAGTGCCCGGCACCGACCAGGTCATTTCTTATCATATAGTGACCGAGGGCCCCTGCTGGGCCGCGATTCGCGACTGCGACCCGATACGGCTCGAAACCGGCGATATCCTGGTGCTGCCGCAGGGCGACGCCTACAAGATTGCCGATACGCCGCAGTTTCCGAGCGCCGCCGACGAGCAGTCGTCGATACGATTTTTCAGCGCCATGGCAGCCGGCGAGGTGCCACCGGTCGTCGTTGACGGCGGCGCCGGTCCCGGTCGCAGCAAACTGATTTGCGGCTTTCTCGGCTGTAATCTGCGACCCTATAATCCGCTTCTGTCTACCCTGCCGCGCATGATCCGCGTGCCGGCGCCATTGCACCAAGACGATCCCCTCTCGCACCTGATAGATTTTGCGCTGACCGAGTCGCGGCAGGCGCGCGGCGGCGAACGCTGCCTGCTGCTGCGGCTGAGCGAAGTCATGTTCGTCGAGGTACTGCGGCGTTATATGCGGGTCGCGACCGAACTCGAATCCGGCTGGTTGGGCGGTTTGCGACACCCGCTGGTCGGCCGCGCGCTCGGGCTGTTGCACCAGGATATCGCGCGCCAGTGGTCCCTCGAACAACTGTCGCAAAGCATCGGCGCTTCGCGTTCCACGCTGGCGGAGCGGTTTACGCAGATCGTCGGTAAACCCCCGATGCAATACCTGACGCACTGGCGCATGCAGGTCGCGGCCTCGATGCTGTCCGAAAAACCGGTGAAGGTATATGCCGTCGCGAAGGAGGTCGGATACGAATCCGAGGCGGCATTCAGCAGGGCATTCAAACGGGTCGTTGGGCTTTCCCCGAAAGCCTGGCGCGAGCAAAGCGCACGCAGGGATGACTTCGACCGAGGACAGC
>JAOTTY010000341.1 GCA_029864185.1 Gammaproteobacteria bacterium | reverse complement strand
CGACTCGACGCGTTCATCTTTGAGATCGAGGAAATAATTCGGCAGGTTCACCGCCAATACCATGCCCTTGTACAGCAGGGTGCTGGTGGACATGGAAGCCACGTAAAACTCATCGTGGGCCTCGGGTTTCAGTTTTCGAATTCTGAAGTGAGCTCGCTTCCTGATAACGAACAATTTGCGTTCGAATGCGGCGTTATCGGCGCAATTTTCTCCGCGGCTTATGAAAAACTGGCGTATCACCGGTTCTTTCGGTTTGACGCTAAATCCCAGGCAGCTGTTGTCCGTCGGCACGTCGCGCCAACCCAGTACTTTTTGTCCCTCTTCGTAGGCCATCAGTTCGAGCGCGAATTCACATTCTTTCTGGGTCGAATCGTTGTTCGGCATGAACACCATGCCGACCGCGTATTCTCCCGGTGCCGGCAGTTCGAAACCGAGTCTTTTCGCCTCCGCGCGCATCAGGCGGTCTGGAACCTGTATCAGGATTCCGGCCCCGTCCCCGGCAAGTGGATCGGCACCTACCGCACCACGGTGGGTGAGGTTTGCCAAAATGGTGAGGCCGTCGCTTACGATTTTGTGACTTTTGCGATTCTTGATGTCAGCGATAAAACCTATTCCGCACGAGTCGTGCTCGTGGCTGGGGTCGTACAGTCCTTTATCAAATTTTTTGTTTTCTCTGGCCAACATACTGAACCTCTGGTACTTCCACGCAGTCTCCCCCTGTGCGCAATACTGCTACGCCGGTTAACTCCGTATTTTATCTTTGTGAAATCTAATAGGCGGCGTTCGATCAAACACAGCCTTTTCGGCAACCTAGCAAAATAGCGGGAAATCCGAAAATAATCCAGTCCTCTTCCATCTACCCTGCCCGTGTCGTATTACAGTTCAGACAGGCGCAGGTGTCAGAATAAAGAAGAATTAAGCGAAAAAACAGGAAATAGATCCGTTGCCAATACCGGATTATCAGAGGATCGGTGGGCCCGGCTGGACTCGAACCAGCGACCCAAGGATTAAGAGATTACATCGTCATGATCGGAACACCGCTAATTAATGCATGTGTTGCATCGATCTGTCGAATCCGCAGTCCAGCCAGTACTCTCACCTTGTTGAAATAATTTTCACCAACGGCTATTCGAGCCCATTTGCAAAAGAATCCAATCCGTCAAAGACAACACGGGTCGAATCGAGTTCGTCAGTGGTCCGATTTGAATTGTATCCTATACTCAGATACGGGAATTTCTGATTATGTGACCTAAACGATCGACATGATTTTACTTGTGCATGAATCCGTGCCGGCGATCACTATTAGGAAATCACATTGAGCATGATTTTAAATATGAATGTAATCGGTCGTCATTGCAAAACACTGATTACGGCGGCAAAACCATTGCCTCTGGTGGTAAAAAAACCGGAATTATTAAAGCTATGGTTACTCAATCCCGCTCGAGCGAGGATATTTCTGTTCACCGGTCTTTTAATTTACCTCGTTCTCGCCAACCATTTGAGCCAGGCAATTGTCGATGTGTGGCATCCATTGGATCAGGGTTCGTTCAAGACCGGTGTCATGGAATTGCTCAATTCTCCGATTTTACGAAAGCTGCAAAATCTCCGGGAGGTAAGATATTGGCAATTGTTGAGCTTATTCTGGATCCTCGGTATATCGATTGTATTGATTATCCTGGTCCTGGATCTGCCCCGATCCATCAAGAAAGGCGAACGATTATCGACCGGATTAATGCGACCGGCTGGTTCAGTTAAAAATACTCAATCCTCAGGGGAAATCGCCAAAACGCAACCAGTAATCGGCGCCGAAAAGAGGATCCGTTTCGTCGGGCAGAATCGACGCTACCGAATCGACAGGGCAATCGCCAGCGGCGGTGCCGGCATCGTGTATCAGGCTGAAGACACGATGCTAGGGCGTAAAGTGGCGCTGAAGGAGCTGCTGGAGGATGTAGCGACCGATGCCGAACAGTCGGAGCGATTCAAGAGCGAAGCCAGGGCGCTCGCAATGCTGAATCACCCGCAAATTTTGCCGATTTACGACCTGCTCGAAGAGGGTGGCCACTTCTGGCTGGTAATGGAGTTATTGAGCGGCGGTACGCTTAACGACCAAATACAAACGGGAACATTGGACCACCTGCGGAGCATCGAAATAATCAGCGGTATAGCATCTGGCCTCGAATGTGCTCATCAACAGGGATTTGTCCATCGTGATATCAAACCTGCCAATATTTTGTTTGCTTCCGATGGATCGTTTCGCATAACTGATTTTGGTATAGCCAAGCATAGAGCATCGGGGATAAAAACCAGCCATGGTCTGATTCTCGGTTCTCCGGGGTACATGAGTCCAGAGCAGGCTGCCGGTGAACCCGTTGACGCGCGTTCCGATATCTATTCCCTCGGAATCACGATGTTTCAAATGCTGACCGGAGAGTTACCGTTTCAGGGCGACGTCAGCTCCGTTATGGCCCAACATATCACGAAACCTCCACCTCTCCCTTCGTCAATCGATGCCTCCATCGGCGAGGACCTGGATAACGTCGTTTTGAAAATGCTAGCCAAGAAATCCGAAGCGCGGTTTCAGTCGATGGCTGACCTGATCGACGCCCTGGTAAACTTGAACCGGGCACCCCCAAATGAAATAGATGGTGGAAGATTAGAAGGCGGCTGAACCAGGGATAATCTTACGGTCGCTATCCCATGCTCCTCAATGAAGAGTTGCCTAGTCCAGAAATTTATTCCCGCATTATGTCTGTTATCGGTGATGCAATTAGTGATTCTAGGGCATATGTAGTGCCCCCCGAAGGTGGGTGCAAGCTACCGTTTGTCGAATTGCTGGTAGATAGACCGCAATATAATCCAGAGATGCCTGAAGTGATTCGCTCAACAATTTTTACCCTTGCACAATCGGTCGAGCAGCATCGGGGCAGCCCAGGAACGCAGATGTTTCGCTCAGTATTTTTTTGGCATTATGGCCCATAGACTAATAGTCCATGGGGCCATCGCCGAAAATCGACGTAACCAATTGAATCCAACGGGGAAGGGCGGTGGGCCAGGCTCGGCTTGAATTAGCGCTCAATGGATTATGAGTCTTGGCTAGTCAAAACGGCACAATGCCGAATTAATGAAAAATCGATTGGTTAAGAGTAACAATCCGGGGTGGAGATGTTGTTATAAATTGCGGTTTGCCACCCCTTGGCGGACTAATTTTGACACCTATTATTGCTTGCGGTTTAGCCGCGTTTACAGAGCTTGAAGTGTTACCATAGTATCTAAATATTCCGGCGAGTTATAAACGCCTAACACACCCTTAGACGCCTTCTAGTGGTCAAAATAACGATGCTCGCGGGGTATGATCAGGATGATATTGACAAACACGTTCAACGATCCTGACGGCTTTCTGGCGGTTAGGATTAAGCCTATCTGTCCTGAGGGAGAGGAGGTTCTATATCCCAATATCCTATCCAATTGCTGTCCATATTTTTCGAGATATTTGTGTATATGGACCTTCCTTCATCTGTCGTGTGCGAAAAAAATTTCAGCGGCTCATCATAAAAATGTGAGGCTGCGCTGAATGCAATAAACAGCCCAAGCAGAATTAATATTATAATTAGCACAATGTGCCGTTTCATAATTTTTCACCATTTCATTATTTATTTTCCCATAACTTGTAATCCATTATCGTGACCTGGATCAGGAATCATTCAGCCGTCAATTAGTGTGCACAAGCGCAAAAAACCCGCGC
>JAOTTY010000340.1 GCA_029864185.1 Gammaproteobacteria bacterium | reverse complement strand
TGAGCCGCCCTCGAGCGTGCGCGTCAATTCGCTGTTGCCCGACATGCAATCGGGACAGGCCTCGATGACCTGGTCGCGGAAGCAGTGGCCGGCGCCCAGCAACATCAGGTCCTGCGATGCCAGGTCTTCCGGGGGGATCCGTTCACGCTGTTTCCACTCGTGGTTGCGCGGCAGGGCGACGATAAAAGGTTCGTCGTAAAGCGGGGCGGTTTCGATTCCGGGTTCCTCGAACGGGTAGGAAATGATAATCGCGTCCAGCGTTCCCTGCTTGAGGGACTGGTACAGGTTCGCGGTAAAATTTTCCTCGATGATCAGCTTCAGGTTCGGCGCGGTCTTGCGCAGTAACGGGATCAGGCTCGGCAGCAGATACGGCCCGATGGTGTAGATGACGCCAAGCTTGAACTGGCCCGAAAGTGGATCCTTTCCCTGTTGCGCGATCTCGATCAGGATCTGCGCCTCCTGCAGCACGATGTAAGCCTGGTTGACAATCTGCTGGCCGATTTCGGTGATGCGGATTTCGTTCTTCGAGCTGCGTTCGAACAGGCGCACGTCGAGCTCTTCTTCCAGTTTCTTTATCGCGATACTTAAGGTAGGCTGACTCACGAAACAGGCCTGAGCCGCCTTGCCAAAATGATTCTTTTGTGACACCGCGACGATGTAGCGCAGTTCGGTTAGCGTCATAATAGATAAAATTTATTAATTTCTTTGATTGATTTTCCATAAAACGATCGTATTTGCAATCAATAAATTCTATGAAAAAAATTCTACTCAAATTTCTGACGATCGAGACAGAGCAGTCGGGAGCGGAGGACCTCGAGCATGCGCTGCGGGTCGCGACCGCGGTTTTGCTGGTCGAGGTAACCCGCGCCGACTTCGTCGTGCAACCCGCGGAGAAGGCCAGACTGAGGCAATTGCTGGAGCAGCAGTTCGCGCTGACCGGCGAGGAACTAGATGCACTGCTGGAGGAGGCCGAGGCGGATTCCGATCGCCTGGTTTCGACCCAGCATATTACGCGCCTGATAAACGAAAATTACGATCACGCGATGAAGGTACGCATCGTCGAAATGATGTGGCAGATGGTCTACGCCGACGGCGAAAAGGATCACTACGAAGAGCACCTGATCCGCCAGATTGCCGATCTGCTCTACGTATCCCATGCCGAGTTCATCCAGGCCCGCCACAGGGCTGAAGCCGACTCCTGAAGGGATTCCTGCGAGAAACGAAGACCTGTGCGGATCCGTTTAAGGGGTCAGAAATTGCCGAGAAAGATGATCGGCGGCACGATCATCATTTTGGCGACGATCAGCAGCAGGGTGGCGAACAGCGGCGACAGGTCGAGCCCACCGATGGGCGGGATAATTTTTTGCACCGGCTTCAGTATCGGCCGGGCGATCCTGTCCACCAGCCCGATGACCGGATTGTAATGCCCAGGGCTGACCCAGCTCAGAATCACCTTGATAATGACCGCCACCAGGAAAACGGTCAGCAGCAGCGCTATCAGGTCGGCGATGCAAAATACCAGCAGGCCGCCATAACTGACGCCGCCGATCGGTGCAAGCACGCCGCCGATATGGACCGCCTGAATCGACAACGCGCGCAATAGTAAAAACTTGGCGTATATCAGGACCAGGCACAGCACGATAGCGGCGGCATCCTGTCCGCCGACGCTGGGGATCACGCGGCGCAGGATCTTGAGAGGAGGCATCGTCAGCTTGACGATAAATTGCGAAACCGGGTTGTAGAAATCGGCGCGCAGCATCTGCAGCAGGAAGCGCAGCAGCACCAGCAGGATATAAAGATCGAACAGCGTATTGATGATCAGCATCAGCGGGGACATCAAGTATCCGGAACCCATGTTATTGCCCCTGGTCTTCGGTTAGTTCACTGGCCAGTTCCAGCGCGCGGCGATGCGCTGCCGCGGTCGCCTCGCGCACCAGGCGGTCCAGGCCATTTTGCTGGAACGAGAGTATGGCCTGCTCGGTAGTCCCTTTTTTCGAGGTTACCTGCGCCCGCAGCTCGGCCACATCCTTGCCCTGCGCCATCGTCGCCGCGCCCAGCGCGGTCTGGCGCGCAAGCCGCGCCGCGGTCTGCGGCGCAAGTCCCAGCTCGACGCCGGCCGCTTCGAGCAGCTCGATAAAATAGAAAAAGTAAGCCGGACCGCTGCCAGAAATCGCCGTTACCGCATCGAGGTCGGCTTCCGCATCTACCCAGATGCTGATCCCGACCGCCTGCATGATCGTTTCCGCGACGGATTTCTGCGACTCGTTGACCCTGTCGTTAGCGGACAGCCCGGTTGCGCCCAGCTGCAGCAGGGCAGGTGTATTCGGCATGCAGCGCACTACGGCCCTGCCGCCGCCGAGCCAGCGATCGATTGCCAGCGACGGTACGCCGGCGGCGATACTGATGAATAGTTGTTGCGGATTCGCTGGTATCGCGGCGAGCCGTTCGCAGACGTCGCGCATCACCTGCGGTTTTACCGCGAGCACCACGATCCCGGCTCGCCGCGCCCCGGCCAGCGAATCCTGCGACGTATCGATGCCGAAGCGGTCCCGTAAGCTTGCCAGCCGTGCCGCATCGATATCGCAGGCGGTAATCCGCGCCGCGTCGTACCGATTCGCGATAAGCCCCCCGATCAGGCTGGCCGCCATGTTGCCCGCGCCAACGAAGCAAATTGTCTGACTCAAGTTCTCTCCCCGAAAATTGCAGTGCCTATCCTGACCAGCGTCGAACCCTCGGCAATCGCCGCCTCCATATCCTGCGTCATGCCCATGGACAAGGTATCACAATCGATTCCCTGCCGCTGCAGGTCGGCCAGCGCCGCGGCCAGCTGCGCGAACGCGACACGCTGCTCGGCGAAGGTCTCGCGCGGCGCCGGAATCGTCATCAGTCCGCGCAGGCGTATGCCGGGCAGCTCCTGTATCGCCGCCGCCAGTGCCGGGACGGCTTCGAGATCGATACCGGCCTTGCTGTCTTCATGGTCGATGTTGACCTGGATGCAGACGTTTAGCGGATCCATTCCGGCTGGACGCTGTTGGCTGAGCCGTCGCGCAACCTTGACACGATCGATGCAGTGCGCCCAGTCGAAGGACTCGGCAATACTGTGCGTCTTGTTGGACTGGATCGCGCCGATGAAATGCCAGCATATATCGAGATCCCCTAGCGCCTGCATCTTTTCCAGCGCCTCCTGCAGGTAGTTTTCACCAAAATGTTTCTGCCCCAGCTGCCAGGCCTGGCGGATATCGCTGGCCGGTTTTTTCTTGCTCACCGCGAGCAGTAAAATCGAATCCGGATCACGCCCGCAGGTCGTTGCCGCCTGTACTATCTGCTCGCGGATACGGTTTAGATTTTTTTCAATATTCTGCATAGGGTTTGCTATAGTTTATTTTGTTATCGCAGGTCTATGGCGAGTCCACGATTATAATCAGATTGTTCGCAGCCGATAAGCAAAACCCGCCAAGAATTCTATAATACCGGTAAACCGATTTAGGGAACGTTCATGGATATAGCTCAACTCCTGGCTTTTGGCGTCAAACAGGGCGCCTCAGATTTGCATCTATCCGCGGGATTACCGCCGATGATTCGTGTCGATGGCGATATCCGGCGTATCAATGTTCCGGAGATGGATCACAAGCAGGTTCACGACATGATTTATGACATCATGAGTGACAAGCAACGCAAGGATTACGAGGAATTTCTCGAGACCGACTTTTCTTTCGAAATCCCGGGCCTCGCACGTTTCCGCGTCAACGCTTTTAACCAT
>JAOTTY010000084.1 GCA_029864185.1 Gammaproteobacteria bacterium | reverse complement strand
GAGGACGGCGGGCTCGCCGTGCTCTACGCGCTGATCGCGATTCTCGTGTACGTCGCGTTTCGATTCGAATACCGCTTTTCGCTCGGCGCCGTGGCGGCACTGATACACGACGTCGTGATAACGCTGGGCGTATTCTCGATACTGCAGCTCAATTTTGACCTGAGCGTTCTGGCGGCCATTCTGGCGGTGATCGGCTACTCGCTCAACGACACCATCGTCGTCTTCGACCGCGTGCGTGAAAACTTCCGCAAGATCCGCAAAAAGACTTCCAGGGAAATCGTTAACCAGTCTATCAACCAGACCATATCGCGCACCTTGATGACGTCATTTACGACCCTGCTGGTGCTGTTATCCCTGTTCTTTCTCGGCGGCGAAGCGATCCACGCCTTCGCGACGGCGCTGATTATCGGGGTTGTGGTCGGCACCTACTCGTCTATATATGTCGCCACGACCACCGCGCTGGCGCTCGGCATCAGTCGCAGCGATCTGCTGCTGCCGGACAAGGAAGGCGAAGATATGGCAAGGCCATAATCCTGGGAGGAGAACATGCATATTGATCCCGAACTGATCGATGAATTAAATCTGCTGAGGCGTTTCAGCATGGGCGGACCGGTTGCGATGGACGTGCACGACAATCCGGATCCGGCCATCGTATCCGCGGCCGCGCGCATGCACGAGAAGGGTTTGATTACCGAGCCTGATGGCGGCCAGTTGACCGACAGCGGTCGCGAGGCCATCGAGCACATGGAGCGCCTGTTTAACCTGCTCGACCCGCCGCTGGAACCGATCTAGACATTCTCCAGGTCCGATAGCGGCCTCGTTGCATACCGGTTTTATCTATTCGGCAAAGTCCTGGTAGCCAAGGCCATAGAGAAATGCCGCGGGAACGAGCGCCGAATCGCGATCAGTCAGGCAATATGACGGTCGTTCTTGCCAGTTTCGCCTTCTTGTCGGCAACGAGTTTAAAATCCGTAAATGCTATGCGGATATAGTCGAAGTTCTGCAACTGCTGGCGTCGCACAGGTGCCTTGTTGACGAAGGTTCCATTCGTGCTGCCAAGATCTTCGATGAAGATATCGATCAATCCATCCATGAGCTGGTTTGGAATCAGGTCGACGCGCGCATGGTTGGTGCTGACGGATTCTTCATCGATGACGATGTCGTTTTCCGGAGAACGCCCTATATGTATGGTGGCCTTGTCGAGAGGAAAGCTCTTCATCACGACATCGTCCACCAGCAACTGTAATTCTGCCAAGGAATTATTCTCGTCTTAGAAAGTTACCCTTGAGTATAAGCCGGCTCCGGCCCGTTTCAAGGCGAAGCGCCATACAGAACCGCATCTATCGAATTATTTACTAATTCATGGCGGTACCTTAAGACTCCGCCAGCGATCCATGGATCTTCCCATCGCCGCATTGCATCATTAAATCGACATAAGTCGGCAAGAGCTGTTCAAACCGGTGCTCTGGTAATAAATATACAGATCCTCTGCTGGCACGAGGGTACCGGTCATCGGCATATCGAAAACCGATATTCCCGGAATCGGCCCGAAATCTGGGGAAATTCTGTCTGCAGCCGGTTTCGAGACGCCCGCCCGGATTGCGAGCAGCTTGGCCGTATAGCTCGCAGAGGTCCCCGATACCCTTTAATCGAGTGACGAGATGATGCCAGGATTAAGTACTATTCTGATCAAGCGTACCGTCCTGGAAAGCCTAAAGTATCGTTATTTGAGACCTTTAAGAATTTAGTTGCTAATTGAAACTAAAACACTATGGTTTGCGAGTCATGGCAAGATTAATTCGCAGGGGGAATAGGCAAATGAAATCTACGATAAAAGGGCTGCTGCTGGGTTTGGGGCTGTCGAGTTCGCTGGTCAACGCCGATTTTCTGGGCGATGCAGACGATAGCTACATCGGTTTTCGCATGACAACTTCGCTCGATGCCAGTGCCAGGGGAGTATTTTCGGGCAGGAACGAATACAGTTACCTGCTGATTGATCAGAGGGACGGAATCAAAAGCGGGTTATCGTTTACGCAGGATAGCAACGGCGATCGGATGCTGGGCTATCTGGGACCGTCCACCACGTTCGATATCGGTAAAACCAGCATTCTAGATAGTGTAATACCAATCGTTCGGCTCGATGCGCAGGCAAACTCCGATAGCGAGAGATCCAGCAGCGCTGCCGGGGTGGGGATGGTGGCGCTATTGTTCGTGGTGCTGAAATTGAAGCAGGATCTTGAATCTGACTGGAAACCCGCGAACTGAAATCTGGCCTCATTCAAATTAAAAGCCTTGTAGCGACGAGGCTATCCCTGAATATCGCGTCATGCCGTCCAGTCGAGGATTTCGTGAAAAGTCTGGCACGGTAACTGCATACTTCTCCCTGTAGAACCAATCGATGGAGAAGTATCATGAATCAGGCCCTGTGGGTTGCCAAAACCGGTCTCGACGCGCAGCAGACGCGTCTTTCGGTAATTTCAAACAATCTTGCTAACGTCAGCACGACCGGATTCAAGCAGTCGCGCGCGGTTTTCGAAGACCTTTTATACCAGAATCTGCGCCAGGTCGGCGCGCAAACCTCGGAGGATACGCGCCTGCCGTCTGGCCTGATGCTCGGTACCGGCACCCGCGTCGTGGCTACCGAAAAGATCCACACCCAGGGCAATATCGAAAATACCGGCAAGGCGATGGACGTCGCCATCGACGGTAAGGGATTTTTCCCGGTGCTAATGCCCGACGGCACCCAGGCCTATACCCGCGACGGCAGTTTCATGGTTTCCGAGCAGGGGCAACTGGTTACCGCCAGCGGCTATACTTTGCAGCCCGGCATAACGCTACCCGACGATACCCAGTCGGTGACCATCGGAATCGACGGCATCGTCAGCGCGAAGCTGCCGAGCCAGGCCTCGCCAGCCAACGTGGGCACGATCCAGCTTGCCAATTTCGTCAATCCGACCGGCCTGCAGCCGATCGGCGAAAATCTCTACGTCGAGTCTGCCGCCAGCGGCGCCGCGCAGGAGGGCACTCCAGGACAAACCGGGCTCGGGCGTCTGCGCCAGGGTTCGCTGGAAGGCTCAAACGTGAACATCGTCGAGGAAATGGTCAGCATGATCGAAACCCAGCGAGCCTACGAAATGAACTCGAAGCTGATCGCTACCGCCGACGGCATGCTGCAATACCTCAACAACAATACCTAGGTGACATCATGACCAAATTGCTCAAGTTACCTGTACCGCTGTTGCTGATCGCGCTCGCCGGCGGCTGTTCGCAGACCCAGCTCGTGGTACAACCGGATCCGCAGTACGCCCCGGTGGATCTGAACGCGATCGAGTTCAAGCCCGAGCCCAACGGCTCGATTTTCCAGACCGGCCGCTCGGTGCGGCTATTCGAGGATAACAAGGCCTTCCGTATCGGCGATGTCCTCAGCGTAACTCTGTCGGAGTCGACCAACGCCTCGAAATCCGCGGCGACCAGTACCGCCAAGGACGACGACATCGATATCGGCGTATCGGCGATCTTCGGCAGCAGCGGGCCAACCATTAACGGTAACGCGGCCTTGACCAATAGCCTGAGCAGCGAGCGCGATTTTACCGGCAGCGGCGACAGCGCGCAAAGCAACAGCCTGACCGGCGAGATCGCGGTGACCGTGACCGACATTTTACCGAGCGGCAACCTCGTGGTTCGCGGCGAAAAAATCATCGGCCTGAACCAGGGATCCGAGTTTATCCGCATCTCTGGGCTGGTGCGGCCACAGGACGTCAGTTCTGAAAATATCGTCATGTCGCGCAAAATCGCCAACTCGAGAATTTTTTACGGCGGTGGCGGTGTTATCGCCGAGTCCAACACCAGGGGCTGGTTGGCGCGCTTTTTCGACAGCCCGTTGTTTCCGCTCTAGGAGCCCGACATGAAACTTAAGAAAACTATTATCTTTTTGATTTTATTAGGATTTCTGCAGCCTGTCTGGGCCGAACGCATCAAGGACATCACCTCCATCAAGGGCGTACGCAGCAACCAGCTGGTCGGCTACGGACTGGTGGTCGGCCTCGACGGCTCGGGTGACCAGACCTCGCAAACGCCGTTCACGGTACAGAGCCTGAAGAGCATGTTGTCGCAATATGGCATTACGCTGCCGCCGAACGTCAACCCTCAGGTCAAGAACGTCGCCGCTGTTTCGGTGCACGCCGACCTGCCGCCGTTTGCGAAAATCGGCCAGACCATCGACGTTACCGTGTCTTCGCTCGGCAACGCCAAGAGTCTGCGTGGCGGTAGCCTGTTGATGACCCCGCTGAAAGGCGCCGACGGCAATATTTACGCGATGGCGCAGGGCAACCTGATCGTCGGTGGACTCGGCGTCGAAGGCGCAGACGGTTCGTCGGTCACGATCAATATCCCGAGCGTCGGTCGGATTCCGAGTGGGGCGAGTATCGAACGCGAAATAGCCAACCCCTTCGCCTCGGGCGACAAGATTACGCTGCATCTGGAACGTGCGGATTTCACCACCGCGAAGCGGCTCGCCGATACCATAAACCAGATCCTCGGCCCGAACAACGCGCGCGCCCAGGATAGCGTGACCGTTGCGATCAATGCGCCGCAGGACGTGTCGCAGCGCGTCGGGTTCATGTCGTTTATCGAAAATCTCGAGTTCCAGCCGGGCGAAGCGCCCGCCAGGGTGATCATCAACTCGCGCTCCGGCACCGTCGTCATCGGTAACCATGTCAAGGTTTATTCCGCTGCGGTCTCGCACGGCAACCTGAGCGTGACCATTACCAATACCGTCGACGTGACGCAGCCCGGCCCCTTCAGCGGCGGCACGACTACCGAAAACGTGCAATCGGATATCGAGGTAAGCGCCGAAAACAACCGCATGTTTCGTTTTCCACAGGGCGTAACCCTGAGCGAGATCGTGCGCGCGGTAAACCAGGTCGGGGCATCGCCGGGCGACCTGGTCGCGATTCTCGAGTCGCTCAAACAGGTCGGTGCACTGAGCGCGGAACTGATCGTGATTTAACCGGAAGAAGCCATGTCGATTAACACTGGAACAGATTTTTTCCTGGATTTTCAACAGTTTGGCGAGTTGAAACTGCGCGCGCGCGACGATTCCGGCGACGCCGCACAGGCGGTGGCGCGCCAGTTCGAGGGACTGCTGGTGCAGCAAATGCTGGCCGCGATGCGCTCCGCGTCCAGTATCGATACCGGTCAGCAGAGTTCCTATCTGGAGTTTTACCAGGAAATGTACGACAAGCAGCTGGCGCAAACCATCGCCGGCCAGGATCGTCTCGGGGTGGCGAAGATGATCATGCAGCAAATACCCGTGCGGGGGGATGGCGCTACATCGACAACGATCGAGCCGGTCCTCGAAACGCCCCTAATCGCGTCACCCATGGTGCCAGGCGGTGCGACTACCCCGGCCGCACCCGACGTCGATAAAACTGGGAGCTTCGGGCCGGCCGTACCGATCGCTTCCGGCGGCGCACTCGCCTACAGGGTAATCGATAACGACTTTGCCGAAATCAACCGTATCGAAAAAGCCGACAGCCGCTGGCAGCGCCCCGATCTGTTCGTCGCGGATATCTGGCCGCAGGCACGGGCTTACGCGCAAAACCTCGGGGTTAGCGCCGAGTTGCTGGTTGCCCAGGCAGCGCTCGAGACCGGCTGGGGCAGGCACATGATGAAATTTGACGACGGTCGCAGCAGCTACAACCTGTTCGGCATCAAAGCGGGCCCTGAATGGCCGGGCAGCTCGCTGTCGCGGACCTCGCTGGAGTACCGCGACGGGACTCTGCAAAACCAGGTTTCGCGATTCCGTGCCTATGCCTCGCCGGCGCAGAGCCTGGCCGATTACGTCGATTTTATACAATCCAGCCCCCGCTACCGCGAGGCACTCGACGCGAAGGGTAACGACGAGGCCTATATTCGCGCCATCCACGATGCCGGCTACGCTACCGATCCGCAGTATGCCGACAAGGTCATCGGCATCCTGAACGGCGACCTGCTGCAACGCTCGCTCGCCAGCCTCGGCCAAGGAGTAACCGATCATGCCTGATATCCTCAGTACCGCGGTCAGCGGCTTGCTGGCGCACCAGCGCGCGCTTTCGACTACCAGCCATAATATCGCCAACGTCAACACACCGGGCTACAGTCGGCAGACCGCCGAATTCACCACCAATCCGCCATCCTATCTTGGCGGGATTTACTACGGTAACGGGGTTAGTATCGAATCGGTCACGCGTTCCTACGACCAGTTTCTGACGCGCGAAGTCCGGGATACCACCTCCGCCTTCGGCGCGACGGAAATGTTCAGCCGGCTCGCTGGACATATCGACGACGTGCTTGCCGACCCGCAGGGCGGGATTTCGCCGATGCTGCACGAGTTTTTCGCATCGGTGCAGGACGTGGCCGACGATCCGGCGTCGAGCACCGCGCGCTATGCGATGATCAATATGGCCGAAACCCTGGCGAGCCGCTTCCAGAGCATCGATAACCGATTCACAGAGCTGCAGCAGAACACGGCCAGCGATATCCGCGATACCGTCGACGAAATCAATACGCTGGTCGCGCAGATTCGCGATATCAATATCTCGCTCAACGAGCTGGCGCCTTCGGCCGCGGCGACCCAGCAGTCGGCGGACCTGCTCGACAAGCGCGATGCTTTACTCAACCAGCTCGCGCAAAAAATAGACATCACCGTTATCGACGAGGGCGAGAATAACCTGTCGATCTTCATCGGCAATGGCCAGACCATGCTGAGCAACACGGCAGCCTTTACGCTCAGCGCACAACCGGATATCAGCGACCCGACGCGTGACGTGATCGCTTACAACGGCCTGATCACGGTTTATGACATCAGCGCCAACCTGAAAGGCGGTGAGCTTGGCGGCCTGCTCGATTTTCGCAACAACGTGCTCGAGCCGACGCGTAACTCGCTGGGGCGTACCGCGATCGGCCTGGCCGAGACCTTCAACGCGCAGATGCGCGACGGCATGGACCTGAACGGCAACCTGGGCCAGGATTTCTTCAGTTACGGCGCGCCGCAATCGATCGCTTTTGCCGGCAATATTGGCACGCCAGGCGTATCCACCATGGTCAGCGACGTCACCGCGCTGACGATCGATAACTACGAACTGTCCTTCGATGGCGCCAACTGGACCCTGACCTCGGACAGCGGCAGCAGCGCCACGGTCGCCAACGGCGCGCCGGCCACGCTGGTATTCGAGGGCCTGACCCTGACCATCGACGGGGCCACCGCGGTAGCAGGCGATCGTTTCACGATCAAGCCGACGCTCGCCGGCGCCGGTAGCCTGCAGGTATTGACCGGCGACCCCGCCGAAATCGCAGCCGCGTTGCCGATCCGTAGCGGTGCATCGCTCGACAACCTGGGCAATGCCGGCATCGGCGCCGGAATCGTGACCGATGTCACCAATCCCAACCTGCTCAATACGGCGACGCTGACCTTCGATAATCCCCCGACTACCTTCCGTGCCGACGTCGATGTCGTCGTGGGTGGCGTGCCCTTCCTCGCGGGTGCCGCGGTGCCCTACAGCAACAACATGCTGATCGATGCCAACGGCTGGCAGGTCAGCCTGAACGGCGCGGCGCAGCCCGGCGACGTGTTTACGGTCGAGTCGAATGTCGGCGGCACCGGCGACAATCGTAACGCGCTCAATCTCGCCAACCTGCAGAACAGGGGCATCTTCGACGGCGGTATCGCGACTTATCAGGAAGATTACGGCACGCTGGTGGGCTTTGTCGGCGCGCAGGCACAGTCCGCCGGAATCGAACTCGAGGCGCAGCAATCCCTGATGTTTCAGGCGATGGATCGACAATCTTCTAAAGCTTCGGTCAATCTGGACGAAGAAGCAGCTGATCTGGTTCGTTACCAGCAGGCCTACGAGGCGGCCGCGCGGTTGATCAGCACCGCCCAGGTCATGTTCGAAACTCTGCTCGATAGCGTAAGGTAAACATGAGAATTTCAACCCGTCAGATATACACGCAGGGCGTCGAAGCCTTTCAACAGCAACAGCAGAAGCTGGCCAGACTGCAGCAGCAGATTTCTACCGGGGTACGCCTGAGTAAGCCATCCGACGATCCCGCGGCTGCATCGAAGGTGCTGGAACTGGAGCAGAGCGTTTCGGCCAACCTGCAGTACCAGGCCAACATCAACCTGGCGGAACGGCGCCTGAGCCAGCAGGATACCGTGCTCGCGAGCTATGCCAACGTGCTGAATCGGGTTCGGGAACTGGCGCTACAGGCGAACAACGCCCCGGTCGATGCGGTGGCGCGAAGGGCGATCGCGGCCGAGATCGACGAGCGACTGAACGAACTCGTTTCCCTGGCAAATACCACGGATGCAAACGGCGACTTCCTGTTTGCCGGATACCAGAACGGCAGCGCGCCTTTTACCCCGGCCACCACCGGTTCCCGAGATCACGTTACATTCAACGGTGACGGTGGCGTCAGGGCGATCCAGATCAACGAAAACCGCCAGATCGACACCGATATCCCCGGTCTCCAGATTTTCATGGAAATTTCGTCGGCGTTAGCGCTGCGAGAAATACCCGCGGCCGGGAATGTCGGATCGGGCGTGATTGCGCCGGCCAGCGTCGTCGATGCCACGTCCTACGTGCCGGGTGACTACGAAATTCGCTTTACCGCGCCCGGTGTATACGATGTCTTCGACGTAACGCTCGGCGCCAATATCGTTAGCGGCGCAGGCTACACCGACAGCCAGGACATCGATTTCCAGGGGGTCAGAACCTCGATTACCGGTACGCCCGCGGCGGGTGATGTTTTTACGATTAGCGCCGGCCAGTACCAGGATGTTTTCTCGATCGTGGCGAGCCTGTCGGAAAATCTGAAGTCCGGCCCCACCGATGCGGCCAGGGCCGCCAATATTGCGCAGACGCTGTCCGGCCTCGACAATGCACTGGAAACCTCGCTGGACGCCCGTACCATAATCGGCGGCCGACTCAACGCGCTGGATAGCGCGCGTGACGAAAACGACGCGCAGATACTGGTGACGCGGTCCACGTTAAGCACTCTGCGCGATACCGATCTCGCCGAGGCCATCAGCCAGCTTACCCTGGAGCAGACCACGCTGGATGCGGCGCAGGCGGTGTTTGCAAGGATTACCAGCTCCTCGCTGTTTAACTTTCTGAAGTAAGGAATAATTTTACTAAAGTTTTTTCTCTCCCCGCCGCTAAAGCTCTTGAGCGGCGAATCCGGAAAAGTTCCGGACAACCCGTAAATTAAATTCTGCGCTTGTTGAAGCGTGTATTTAGGAGAGAACAATGCCTCAGATTATAAACACAAACATTGCGTCGTTAACGGCGCAGCGAAACCTTAACGGTTCGCAGAGTAGCCTGGCTACCTCGCTACAGCGTTTGTCAACAGGTCTGCGCATCAACAGTGCAAAAGATGATGCTGCGGGTCTCGCGATTTCAGAACGCTTTTCTACCCAGATTCGTGGTTTGAATCAGGCGATTCGAAATGCCAACGATGGTGTTTCCTTTGCCCAGACCGCGGAAGGTGCATTGAGCACCACGGGTGACGCCCTGCAGCGTATTCGCGAACTCGCGGTACAGTCGATCAACGATACCAACTCGTCTTCGGATCGCCAGGCGCTGAACAACGAGGTCAGCCAGCTGATCGCCGAGGTCAACCGCATCGCGAACTCGACCCAGTTCAACGGTCAGAACATACTGAACGGAACCCTGTCGACCCTGACCTTCCAGGTCGGCGCGAACCAGGGACAGACGATACAGGTCACCGGGGTCGATTCGCGGACCGCCCAGCTGGGTGCGCGCATTTCCACCAGTGGATCGATTAGCGGTACCAACCTGGCAGCCGCCATCGCCGCCGACGACCTCGTGATCAATGGTAACGCGGTATCCCTGACTGGCGATGTGACGATCGAAGATGTTATCGGATCGATAAACGCAGTCTCCGCCGACTCCGGTATTCAGGCGCTCAAAGCGACCAGCGTCTCGACCGCCGCTGCCGGCCTGAGTGCGGCTGCCGATGGAACCGTCAGCATCAACGGCGTAACCGTCTCGTTGACAAATACGGCCACGGTTGGTTCGGGTGCGCTCAATATTGCAGCCATCAACGCGGTTTCCAACCAGACCGGTGTTACGGCTTCCGCGGGTACCGGCGAAGCCGTGGTCCTGTCCAACAGCGATGGTGCGGATATCGTCATTGCCGACGGTACGACTACCCTGGGCGGCGGTCCTGAAACCTACTCGGCCGGTATTATTCTGGCTGGCGCGGTGGCCGATGGCGCTTTCACCGCGACGGGCACTTTCACGGTCGAAGTCGGCAGTAATGCTCTGGGTGCTACCCAGGCCGACAATACCCTGGCTGGCGTCAATGTTCTGACCGGTTCCAACGCAAACGATGCGTTACTGACCCTGGACTTTGCATTGCAGCAGGTCAGCGGACTGCGGGCGGAGCTCGGTGCGGTACAGACTCGCTTCGAATCCACCATCTCGAACCTGAGCGTTACCTCCGAGAACCTGTCGGCGGCACGCTCACGTATTCGCGATGCGGATTTCGCGGCCGAGACTGCCGAGCTGACGCGTAGTCAGATTCTGCAGCAGGCCGGTATTGCGATCCTGGCCCAGGCCAATGCTCAACCGCAGAATGTTCTGGCGTTACTTCAGTAACAGGTAGATGAGAGACTGGCACCATCCCCGGTGCCAGTCGTCTCTTCAAGCGGAGAAGCAACATGGCTAACGAGATTTCAAGCATAGCGTCAATCAGAGCATTGACTCCTGCTAAGAGCTCAGGACAGGTCACGAAGCCTGACGTAGCCAGAGCGCCGGTAGACAGCGGCGATGTTTCGCCGTCGAGGGGCAGGGAATTGCCCGCCCAGGTGTCGGATTCCGCCGAAATCACCGAAGCGGTTACCGAAATCAATGAAATCATCCGCAGCGTGCAACGAGACTTGTCATTCAACGTGGATGAAGACAGCGGCAAAACCATTATCAGGGTCATCGATTCGGAGAGTGGTGAACTGATTCGGCAGATTCCGTCCGAAGATATACTGGCGATAGCGATACAGCTTCGTGATTTTCAGCAGGATAGGGCTGGTCGAGGAGAAATAGGGCAAGGTTTACTATTTTCGGATAGTACCTGATAAAACTGGTCTGTTTCTTGCTCGCTAAACCTAAGGCAGGTGAGAAGGGGTCGGATATTTGCCCCTTCTCATATTTGATGTAAGCGATCGGGCATCTGGCCTGGTCATCGATTAAAAGGCACTGGCACAGGAAGTTTTGGTATGGCTTCAATCAGTTCACTGGGAGTGGGATCCGGGCTGGATCTGGGTAGTCTTATCTCGGGCCTGATCGAAGCCGAGCGGGCACCCGCGGCAAATCGTCTGGCGCTCAAGGAACAGAAATATTCGACGGAACTGTCGGCGTTCGGACTTTTACGCAGCTCGCTTTCGCAGTTTCAGTCCAGCCTCGGCGGGTTGCAGTCTGCCGCGGTATTTAAAGCGAAAGCGATTACCCTGTCGGATCCTTCTATACTAACCGCCTCGGTCGAAAACATCGCCGATACGGGTAGCTATAGCATCGAGGTTACGGCCCTGGCCAGGGCACAGTCGCTCGCGACCAATGCCGCATCCGCGTTTACCACCGTGGACGATACCATCGGTAGCGGTACCCTAAGCATACAATTTGGCAGCACGACAACGGGCCCGTATTCATTTACTCCGGATCTCGCCAGGGCAGCGCAAACCATCGAGGTGAACGCGACCAATAACAACACCACCCTGTCGGGATTGCGTGACTATATCAATGACAACGAATTTGGCCTGCAGGCCACGATCGTCGATAACGGCAGCGGCTACCAGCTACTGTTGACCTCGGAGCAAACCGGGGCCGCCAACAGCATGGAGATCACCGTAACCGGGGATGGTGATGGAAACGATACTGATAATTCAGGTTTGTCGCAGCTGGCATTTAATGCATCGGCGCAAACCAGCCTGACCCAGACCGTCGCAGCGCAGGATGCGGCGCTGATGATCAACGGGCTTGGGATCACTCGCGATACCAATTCGGTGACCGGCGCAATTAACGGGGTCACGCTCGACCTGTTAAAAGCCGAGGTCGGTAAAATTGTCAATATAGATGTCGATGACAATATTGGCGAAGCTACGGCGGCAATCAATGAATTTGTCAAGACTTACAATGAGCTGGATAAGAATATCGATTCGTTGACCGCCTATAATCCGGAGACCGGTTCCGGCAGCGCGTTAACCGGTGACTTTACCGTGCGCAGTATCAGCAACCGGATTCGCGGCATAATTTTCGGCAGCATTTCGGGATTGGCTGGAAATATCAGGTCGCTGGTCGATATCGGTATAACGACGAATTCCAGCGGAACGCTCGACATCGACAGTGCCAAATTGAACGATGCGCTGAAAAATTACCCGGCGCAAGTCGAAGCGCTGTTCGCCCAGCAGGGCAGAACCACGGATCCGGGTGTGCGCTACCTGTCGGCAGGTGCCGCGACGCGGCCCGGTGATTATGCGGTTAACGTGATCTCGTTTTTAACGCAGGGGGTATTGGCCGGGACGGATCCGGTTACCAGCACCAATGTACAGAATAACAGCAACAACATGACCCTGACAGTGGATGGTTTTTCGACCGGAAATATCACGCTGACCAATGGTAATTACCCAGACGAGAATGCTCTGGCCGCTGAAATTCAGACGCAAATCAACGCCGCGAGCGCGCTGGTGGCGAACGGCGTAACGGTTACGGTGAGCTACGACCTGCCCAGTGATCGTTTCGTGATTACCTCAGACAGGATTGGAGCAGGATCATCGGTCGAAATTACCGCGTTAGATCCCCAGATGAACAATCGATTCGGCTTCTCGGTCGGCAGTGGTGTCGCGGGCACCGACTTCGCCGGAACCATTGACGGTCAGCCGGCCAGCGCGGTTGGAAACACTTTAACCAGCCAGTCGGGAGACAGCGAAGGACTGGCGGTAGAGATACTCAATGGCATACCGGGTAACCGGGGAACGGTTTCGCTGACACGCGGGGTGGCAGGCCAGCTCGATGCGCTGCTGGACAGCTTCCTGCAGTCAGATGGATTTATCGCGTCACGGGAGGAAGGTCTCAACGAGAGTCTCGACGATATCAGCGACGACCGAATCAGGCTGGATGATCGAATCGCAAGTCTCGAGGCCCGGCTGATCCGGCAGTTCTCGGCGCTTGACGCCCTGATCGCCCAGTTCAACCAGACCAGCAGCTTTCTGACGCAGCAGCTCGCCAGCCTGCCGAAACCTAACTCGATCGGTGGTGGCGACTAATTGCGTGTATCCGCTAAAGAAAATAGAGTCATAGACGATAAACTGGACAACAAGCCATGGAGAAAAAGCAACATGACCAACCTCGCAGTTAAAGCCGTCAGCCAGTACCAGTCCGCGGATAATAGTTCGATCGCCTATGCCGATCCGCACGAACTCATCCTGCGCCTGATGAACGGAGCGATCGAAAGAATAGCCCAGGCCAGGGGCGCCATGCAGCGCGGCAATGTACGCGAGAAAGGGGAGTTCCTCGGCAAGGCGATTTCGATCGTCGGCGGGCTGGAGGGATGTCTCGATCATGGCCAGCAGGGAACGCTGTCTGCCAACCTGTCAGACCTCTATCAGTACATGATAGTGACGCTGACGCAGGCTAACGTCGCCGACGATATAGCCAAGCTCAATGAAGTCAGCGCACTTCTGCTCGAAATAAAGTCGGCCTGGGAGCAAATACCCGATCAGTTGCAGCAAACGGGCGCCTAGTCTGGACCCTTTTTCGATGAACGAAAAAACCGCCCTGGCCCAGGCCATAATCCTGACCGATCAAATCCTCGAAGTGCTCGAGACCGGCGAATTCGATCGCGTAAGGGAACTCGAAGCGCAAAGGAATCCTCTTATAGAACAGGCATTTATCGATTCAATCGAGGAAATCGACCTGATCAAGGCACAGCACCTGAAGAACCTGAACCAGCAGGTTGTCGACAAGTTGAACCTGTTCAAGCAGCAGGTAATGCTGCAGCAGGCCCGGCTTCGAACGGCGACAAAAGCGGTTCATGCCTACCAGAGTAACGACTCGGTCCCCAAATAAGTTCACTTCTGTTTGATTAAAAAATACAATGTAAAAAGCTCACTATCGAGCGTCGAATTTATGGCGGCTTGGTCTAGACTTTAGTCTAGGTTCCGGGGCCGTCAAAATACTGGCTGGAATCTTGACTCGTTAACAAGGGTGACAGTGAATGATGGAACATGGTGGAAATCCGGACAGCAATGAAGTGCTGGTAGTCGATTCCAACTATACGCGCGGACATTCCTTTCTTGCAGTACTTGGCTTCATCAAGGTCGAGGCCAGGTTGATCACTCCAGAGCAATTACCCGATATCCCGAGACGCGAGTTATTCAATTACCTCGCGATTTTCAGCATCAGCGGTGACGACATCACCAAGTTCTTCATGGAGCGCAACAAACAGGACAAGTGCCAGTACCCTGTCATCCTGCTGGCGGATAAATCGGAACTGAGTTCGCTCGAAATCGTCGTACAGCTGCCGTTCATCTCGGGTCTTTGCTTCCAGTCCGATTATTATTCGCTGTCGCAGGTGCTCGACCAGGCGCGCAAGCACAACAAGCGCGAACGGCGTATGCAAAACCGCGAATGCCAGCCCCTGATAGGAAACAGCAGCGCGATCGAGCGTATCAACCTGATGATCGACCAGGTGTCCGACACCAATGCGTCGGTGCTGATCCTGGGCGATTCTGGCACCGGTAAGGAAGTAATCGCGCGCAACATACACGCGCAGTCTTCACGCAACAAGAAACCCTTTATCCCGATCAACTGTGGCGCCATTCCCGCGGAATTACTCGAGAGCGAATTATTCGGTCATGAGAAGGGCGCATTCACCGGCGCCATCAGCGCGCGCCAGGGACGCTTCGAGCTCGCCGAGGGCGGGGTCCTGTTTCTCGACGAGATCGGTGATATGCCTCTGCCGATGCAGGTCAAGCTGTTACGCGTGCTGCAGGAGCGATGCTACGAAAAGGTCGGCAGCAACAAGTCGATAAAGACCGATGTACGCGTCATTGCCGCGACTCACCGACGTCTCGAGGAATTGATCAGCGAGGGCATGTTTCGCGAGGACCTGTTTTACCGGCTCAACGTGTTCCCGATCGAAGTATCGCCGTTGCGCGAGCGCAAGTCCGATATCCCCCTGCTGATCCATGAAATGATCGCGCGAATCGAGCGCGAAAACCGCGG
>JAOTTY010000083.1 GCA_029864185.1 Gammaproteobacteria bacterium | reverse complement strand
AGCTCGGCATTACGATACCGGTGGGCAAGGATTCCTTATCGATGCAAAGCCGTTGGAATCAGGATGGTGAGGCGCGCAGCGTGACCGCGCCGCTATCGCTGATTATTTCGGCGTTCGCGCCGGTCGCCGACGTGCGCAAGACGATAACTCCCGACATCAAGCATTGCGACGAAAACTCGGTGCTGTTGTTGATCGACTTCGGCGCCGGCCGGAACCGGCTTGGCGCCTCGGCGCTAACCCAGGTTTACGGCCAGACCGGCGCGGTCGGGCCCGATCTCGACGACGCCACGCTGTTCGAGTCGGCCTTCCTGGCATTGCAGGCGCTGCTCGAGCAGGATTTGTTGCTGGCTTACCACGATCGTTCCGATGGTGGGCTGGTCGTCACCTTATGCGAGATGGCCTTTGCCGGGTGCAGCGGCCTGCGTTGCGATATCTCGAGCCTCGGCAAGGATGCGCTCGCGGCGCTGTTCGCCGAGGAGCTCGGGGTCGTGGTGCAGGTGCTGGAAGCCGATTTGCCGCGCGTGGAAAGGCTACTGCAGGATGCCGGGATCGGCCACCTGTGTCATCGAATCGGGGAGCCGCAGGCGCGATCCAGTCTGTGCATTACGCACGATACAGGGACGGTTATCGACGAGGCGCTCGTCGAGCTGCGGCGCGCCTGGTCGCAAACCAGTCTGCAAATGCAGTCGCTGCGCGACAATCCCGAGTGCGCGCAGCAGGAATTCGACCGCATCCAGTCCGAGCAGCGGCCGAGCCTGTTCTCGTCGCTGACCTTCGATCCCGACGAGGACGTCAGCGCCGCTTTTGGCGGCGGCAGCCGGCCGCGTATCGCGGTGTTGCGCGAGGAAGGCGTCAATGGCCAGGTCGAAATGGCCGCGGCCTTCGATCGCGCCGGATTCAGTGCTTTCGACGTGCACATGAGCGATATAATAGCCGGCCGGGTAAGCCTCGGGGATTTCCACGGCATCGCCGCCTGCGGCGGCTTTTCCTACGGCGACGTGCTCGGCGCCGGCGAGGGCTGGTCGAAATCGATTCTTTACAACGCGCGCGCGTTCGACGAGTTTTCGGCATTCTTCGAGCGCGACGACAGCTTTGGCCTCGGCATCTGCAACGGTTGCCAGATGATGTCGAACCTGTACCAGATGATTCCCGGCGCGGCACATTGGCCGCGCTTCGTGCGCAACAAGTCCGAGCAGTTCGAGGCGCGCGTCACGATGGTCGAAGTGCTCCCGACCGCGTCGATCTTTCTCGACGCGATGCAGGGTTCGATGATGCCCATCGTCGTCGCCCACGGAGAAGGGCGCGTCGAGACGCGGGCGCAGGATGCCGCGGAATTGCTCGAGCAGAATCTGGCCTGCCTGCGTTACGTCGACGCCGCGGGCGCCGCCAGCGAGGTTTATCCCGTCAACCCCAATGGATCGGCGCTGGGACTGAACGGTTTCATCAGTGTGGACGGGCGCTTCACCATCATGATGCCGCACCCGGAGCGTATCTTCCGCAGCGTGCAGAATTCGTGGCGCTCGCCCGACTGGGGCGAGTACAGCCCGTGGATGCGCATGTTTCGCAACGCGCGCCGCTGGATCGGTTAGCGACGATGATGCAACCCGACCCGAAATTTGCTGTGAACTCGATGCCGGCGATTTCGCCCGCGGGTAAGGACCGAAGGGGCCTGCGTCGTCGCCGGTGCCTGCCAGGGACGCCCTGGGTGTCGACTTCAACGATATCCCGGCCGGCCGCGGTTGGTTTGTGCGTCGGAACTAACGGGGCTGCATTCGGTCTAGCACTATTCTCACAGGAGGGTTGACGATGATCAAGATAAAGAAACGCTGGGAAATCCCTGAAGCCGAAGTCACACCCGAAGCGCTATACCGCCGTCGCCGCGAATTTATCAAGACCGCGGGAACCATCGGCGGCGCCTTGCTACTCAATCCCTGGGCCGCGGCGAGGGCGTCGCTCGAAATCGGCGATTACCGGAAAAAGGTGATCTCGATCGACGACGAGATCACCGACGAGGACGACGCGACCAGTTATAACAATTTCTACGAATTCGGCACCGGCAAGGAGGACCCGAAGCGCAACTCGAAGCGTTTCAGAACCGATGACTGGACGATAACAGTCGGCGGAGAGTGCGAGAAACCGGCCACTTATGGCCTCGAGGACCTGTTCCGGCCCTTCCCGATCGAGGAACGAATCTACCGCCTGCGCTGCGTCGAGGCCTGGTCGATGGTGATCCCGTGGCTCGGCGTGCCCCTGGGGTCGATACTGAAGGGCTTTCAGCCGACCTCGAAGGCAAAATACGTCGCCTTCAAGACCCTGCACGACCCGGTGCGCATGCCCGGGCAGCAGCGTTCGGTATTGAACTGGCCCTATCGCGAGGGGCTTACCATCGCCGAGGCGATACATCCGCTAACCCTGCTTTCGGTCGGCATGTACGGCAAGACCATGCCCAATCAGAATGGCGCGCCGGTACGTCTCGTGGTGCCGTGGAAATACGGCTTCAAGAGCATCAAGTCGATCGTCGGCATCGAGTTTACCGAGGCCCGGCCGCCGACCTCGTGGAACCTGGCGTCCTCGAGCGAGTATGGATTCTATTCGAACGTCAATCCCGAGGTCGATCATCCGCGCTGGTCGCAGAAACGCGAACGCCGCATCGGCGAAATTTTCAAGCGCGACACGCTGATGTTCAACGGTTACGAAGCGGAAGTCGCCGGGCTTTACGACGACCTGGACCTGGTCGTCAATTTCTAGCATGTCGCTGCCAGCGGCGCTGAAATCCGCCTATGCCAAGCCGCTCGTGCACCTGCTATGCCTGCTACCGTTCGCCGCTCTGGTCTGGGCGGCGTTCAACGACGGGCTCGGCGCCAACCCGGTCGAGCAACTGACCCACTCGACCGGCGACTGGACCCTCCGGTTTTTACTGATCACGCTAGCGGTGACGCCTTTGCGGCAATGGACCGGCCAGGCCGCGGTGATACGTTTTCGGCGCATGCTCGGGCTTTATACCTTTTTCTACGTGAGCTGCCACTTTGCGATCTGGTTCGTCGCCGATCACTCGCTGGAACTGGGCGGGATGATCGAGGATATCGTCAAGCGCCCGTATATCACGCTCGGCTTTGGCGCCTTCGTGTTGATGATTCCACTCGCAATCACCTCGAACCAGGCGATGATCCGGCGCCTGGGCCGAAAATGGAAAACTCTGCACCAGCTCGTGTATCTGATCATCGTACTCGGCGTGCTCCACTTTCTGTGGCTGGTCAAGGCCGACTATCTCGAACCCGGTATTTATGCGATTATCGCAATAATCCTGCTGGCGCACCGGGTAGGCCCAGTCAGGCGACTCGGCATGAAATCCTCCCCGGTCACGCGCCGGGTTTAAACTGCGCCTCGGCGCCAATCGACTGGAGCAAAATGAAACTGCTGGTTACCGGAGCGGCCGGATTTATCGGCCATGCACTCGCGCAAAAATTGTGCGCGCGCGGCGACGAAGTCGTCGGTATCGATAACCTGAATCAATACTACGATGTCGGACTGAAACGGGCGCGCCTCGCCCAGCTCGATGATTACCCCAATTTTCACTTCGTCAGGATGGATATCGCCGACGCCGACGAATTGCAGGGGCTGTTCGCGCAGCACGGCTTCGAGCGCGTGCTGAACATGGCGGCACAGGCCGGCGTGCGCTATTCGCTGCAGAATCCTCGAGCCTATATCGACAGCAACCTGGTCGGGTTCGGCAACCTGCTCGAGTGCTGCCGGAATCACGCGACGGAGCACCTGGTGTACGCGTCGTCGAGCTCGGTCTACGGCGCCAATCGAAACATGCCGTTTAGCACCGCCGATAACGTCGATCATCCGATCTCGCTCTACGCCGCGACCAAGAAGGCGAACGAACTGATGGCGCATAGCTACAGCCATCTATACGGGATTCCATCCACCGGGCTACGATTCTTCACGGTTTACGGCCCCTGGGGCAGGCCCGACATGTCGCCGATACTGTTTGCCGACGCGATCATGCAGGGAAAACCGATCAAGCTTTTCAACGAGGGGCGGCATCGGCGCGATTTTACCTACATCGACGATATCGTCGCCGGCGTAATCGCCTGTCTCGACCGGGTGCCGGAGGGCAACCCCGACTGGTCGGGCATGCATCCCGATCCCGCCAGCAGCAGCGCGCCCTGGCGTATCTACAATATCGGCCGTGGCGAACCCGTCGACCTGGTGCGTTACATCGAGCTGATGGAGCAGGCTCTCGGTAGAACCACGACAAGGGAATTGCTGCCGGCCCAACCCGGCGACGTCGAGGATACCTACGCCGACATTGCCTCGTTGACCGCGGACACCGGCTACCAGCCGACGGTTTCGATCGAACGGGGATTGCAGCTATTTGCGGCCTGGTATATGGACCATTACCGCAAAAAATAACATATACTTGCGCGAAACAGCCCGCAAAGGGCGGTGGTCCGAGGAGTGTCACATCGTCGACAATAGCGAAAAATTAGCCCTGCTCGAGGTAAACGATCTGGCGGTCGATTTCATGCTGCAACGTAGCCCGGTGCCCGCGTTGATCGACGTTTCCTTCGGCGTCGATCCCGGCGAAACCGTCGCCCTGGTTGGCGAGTCCGGTTCCGGCAAGTCGGTGACGTCGCAGGCGATCATGGGAATATTGCCCAACAACGCGGTTATTCGCCGCGGCGAAATCCTGTTCGATAATCCTGAGACCGGGCGGGTAGTGGACATCGCCAGGCTCGATCCCGAGAGCACGCAAATGCGCCAGATCCGGGGCGGTAACATATCGATCATCTTCCAGGAACCGATGACCTCACTGTCGCCGGTGCATACCATCGGCGACCAGGTCAGCGAAGCCCTGTTTCTGCATCGCGACGCGAGCCGCCAGGAAGGACTCGGACTGACCGAGGCGATGCTCGGGCATGTCGGTTTCCCTGACCCGGCCAGGGCCATGCGCATGTACCCATTCGAACTGTCGGGCGGGCTGCGCCAGCGCGCGATGATCGCGATGGCGATGATAACCCATCCCTCCCTGTTGATCGCCGACGAGCCGACCACGGCGCTCGACGTGACGATCCAGGCGCGCATTCTGAAACTGATCAAGGAGTTACAGGCGGAGCTGGGCATGGCTCTGCTGCTCATCACGCACGATCTCGGCGTGGTTGCGAACATGTCGGACCGGGTCGTGGTGATGTATCACGGCCGGGTCATGGAGGCCGGGCCGCTCGAGCAGCTGTTCGAGGACCCCCAGCATGACTACCTCAAGGCGTTGATGCACGCGGTGCCGCGTTTCGACCTCAAACCCGGAGAGCGGCTGGTGCCGGTGCGCGAGATTCATTCGGAAACCGGTTCGCTGATCAAGCAGCGCGACCGGCGGCAGGTCGCCGATTCCAGCGAGCCGCATCTGCGCGTAACCGAGGTCAGCAAGACCTTTCGTTTGCACAGTGGAGGCTGGCTCAATATCGCCTCCCGGGACATGCTCGCGGTTGACCGCGTTTCGCTCGAGATCGAGCGTGGCGAGTGCTTCGGCCTGGTCGGGGAAAGCGGCTGCGGCAAGACGACGCTGAGCAAGATCATCATGCACGCGATTTCCCCCGACCAGGGCGAGATCGTTTACCACGACGGAACCCGTGCCATCGACGTGCGTGCACTCGATAAAACGGAACTGCTCGAATTCCGCCGCAACATGCAGTTCATTTTCCAGGATCCCTACAGCGCGCTCAATCCACGCATGACGGTGTTCGATATCCTGCGCGAACCGCTCATCGTGCACGAACTCGGCGATCTCGAGTACCAGCGCGAAATGGCGACCGAGTTGATGCGGCTGGTGGGGCTGGATCCGCGCTTTCTGAACCGTTATCCGCACAGTTTCTCGGGCGGGCAGCGGCAGCGCATCGGTATTGCGCGTGCGCTCGCGCTGCAGCCCGACCTGATCATCTGCGACGAACCGGTTTCGGCGCTGGACGTGTCGATTCAGGCGCAGGTACTGAACCTGCTGAAAGACCTGCAGCAGGAACTCGGTCTCACCGTCATGTTCATTTCGCACAACCTCGCGGTGATCCACTACATTGCCGACCGCATCGCGGTCATGTGCGCCGGCCGCATCGTCGAGATCGCCTCGCGTGGTCAGTTGTTCGCAAACCCGGTGCACCCCTACACCCGCGCGCTGTTGTCGGCGGTGCCGCATCTGGAGCTGGCGCAACCGCTCGATTTCGACGCGATTACCGAGGGTGCAGCATCGGAACCTGGCCTGTGGCAGGCTCCGTTTACCCTCGACGGCGTCACTAGTACCGAGTTCATGGCACTGGGCGAAGGACATTTCGTCAGGGTGGCGGTCGGCTCGACGCCGTCGGATGTTGCGGCATGAAGTTTTTTTGCTTCTTGCTGCTGACGATTCTGGGCCTGGCGCCGTTGGCCTCCGACGCGGCGCCGGACAGGTTTATCGAAACCCCGTCGCTGGCGGCGCAGGTCGCATCGAGTGAGTTACCGCCAGTGCAGGCGAGGCTCCCGCAGCAGTCGAAACTGGTGGTGCTGGACGGCGAGCGACAGGCCGGTTTCCACGGCGGGCAGCTGCGCGTGCTGATGGGTACGCAGAAAGACATCCGCCAGATCGTCGTCTACGGTTACGCCCGCCTGGTCTGCTACACGCCGGACCTCGAGCTGGAAGCCGACATTCTCGAGAGCTACGACGTTGTCGACAACCGTATTTTCACGCTGCGCCTGCGCAGGGGGCACAAGTGGTCGGATGGCCATCCGTTTACTTCCGAGGATTTTCGTTACTACTGGGAAGACGTTGCGCTCAACCCGGAGCTTTCCAGGGGCGGCCCCAACAAGCTGCTGATCATCGACGGCGAGTTACCCAGGGTCGAGTTTCCTGACAAGTATACGGTGCGCTACAGCTGGTCCAACCCGAATCCGTATTTTCTGACCGCCCTGGCCGCCGCGCTGCCGCTTTATATCTACAAACCGGCGCACTACCTGCGCCAGTTTCACGCGCGTTATCAGAGCGAGGAGAAACTCGCGCAGATGATCGAACAGTTCGGCAAGCGCAACTGGATGGGCGTACATGTCGATCATGATCGACCCTACAAGGCGACCAACCCGGATCTGCCCACGCTGCAGCCATGGTACAACTCGACCTATCCGCCCTCGGATCGCTTTATTTTCAAACGCAACCCTTATTACCATCGCGTCGATCAAAACGGCCGGCAGCTGCCCTATATCGATTCGGTAGCGGTCAACATCGCCTCGAGCAAGCTGGTGCCGGCAAAGACCGGCGCCGGGGAAGCAGACCTGCAGGCGCGCTACCTGCGCATGGACAACTACACCTTTCTCAAGTCCGCGTCGAAACGCAACGGTTTCGACGTACGCCTGTGGCAGACCGCGAAAGGCGCGCACATGGCGCTATACCCGAATCTGAATACCAAAGACCCGGTTTTCCGCAAACTATTGCAGGATGTACGTTTCCGGCGCGCGATGTCGCTTGCGATCAACCGCTACGAAATCAACCAGGTGGTTTATTTCCGGCTGGTGCAGGCGAGTAATAACACGGTCCTCGAGGAAGGCCCGCTGTACAAGCCCGAGTACCAGAACGACTGGATTGAATTCGACCTGAAAACCGCCAACCGGATGCTCGACGAACTCGGCCTGGTCGAGCGCGACGACCGTGGCGTCAGGCTCCTGCCCGACGGCAGACCGCTGGAAATACTGGTGCAGACCGCCGGAGAAAGCACCGAGCAGACCGACGTACTCGAGCTGATTCACGATAGCTGGCTCGAGGCCGGGATCAAGCTTTACAGTGTTCCGTCGACACGCGAGGTGTTCCGCAACCGAATTTTCTCCGGCGAGGCGATCATGTCGATCTGGTCCGGTTTGCCGAATGCGATACCGACCGACGAAACCAGCCCGCGGGATCTCGCGCCCACTTCGAAGTACCAGTACCAGTGGCCGCAGTGGGGCGCCTATTACGAATCCAGCGGCAGCAGCGGCGAGCCGCCCTCGCTGCCGGCCGCGCGCGAACTAGTCGAACTGAACGACCAGTGGGCCCACGCCGAAAACCGTGATCAACGAATCGCAGTCTGGCACAAGATGCTCGAAATCAATCGTGACCAAATGTTCACGATCGGAATCGTAAACCACGTGCCGACCCCGGTGGTGGTCAACAACCACCTGCACAACGTACCGTTGAAAGCCTTTTACGATATAGAGCCGGGCGCCTATTTCGGCATCTATAAACCGGACACCTTCTGGTTCGACGAGGCCCGGCGTTGATGCTCGCCTATATCCTGCGCAGGATGCTGACGATGATTCCGACCCTGCTGATAATCAGCATGCTGGTTTTCGTCATTATCCAGTTGCCTCCCGGCGACTATCTCGAGAGTTATATCGCCGAGCTGCAGAGCCAGGGTGAATCGGTCGACGAGCAGAAAATCCAGTTCCTGCGCGAGGAGTACGGGCTGGACCAGCCCCTGGTCAAGCAATACTGGTACTGGATGACCGGCATGCTGCAGGGCGATTTCGGCTATTCCTTCGAATACAACCTGCCGGTTAACGAGGTGGTGGGCGATCGCCTGTTCCTGACCGTGCTGATATCGATCGCGACCATATTGTTTACCTGGGCGGTGGCTTTTCCGATCGGTATTTACTCCGCGACCCACCAGTACAGCTGGGGCGACTACGGGCTCTCGACGCTGGGATTCCTCGGTCTCGCAACCCCGAACTTCCTGCTGGCGCTGATCATGCTGTATTTCGCGAACGTTTATTTTGGTACCAGTATCGGCGGCCTGATGGACCCGGAGTACATCGACGCCCCGTGGAGCGTGGACAAGCTGCTATCGATTCTCGAACATCTGTGGATCCCGGTCATCGTTATCGGCACCTCGGGTACCGCCGGCATGATTCGGCGCCTGCGCGCCAACCTGCTGGACGAGCTACAAAAACAGTATGTAACCACCGGGCGCGCCAAGGGTCTGCCGCCTGGCAAGCTGCTCACCAAGTACCCGTTGCGGGTGGCGCTGAATTTCTTCGTCGCCGACATCGGTAACCTGTTGCCGGCGGTCATTTCCGGCGCTGAAATCGTCGCCGTGGTCATGTCGCTGCCGACGACCGGGCCGTTGCTGTTGAGCGCGCTGCAGAGCCAGGATATGTACCTGGCCGGATCCTTCCTGATGTTCCTCGCGCTGCTGACCGTATTCGGCGTGCTGGTCTCCGATATTCTGCTGGCCCTGCTCGACCCTCGCATCCGCCTCGGCGGGAGCGCGACGCGATGAACGGCGAACATTTCGTATCGCGCGAGCCCTTCGACCCTCGCTCGATCGAGGCCTTGACACCGGCGCAGGAAAAATACTACCTGGCCTCGCAATGGAAGCTGATGTGGTGGAAGCTGAAACGCCACCGCCTTGCCGTGATTTGCGGCATTTTTCTGGCCCTCAATTACGCCAGCATCATGCTCAGCGAGGTGATCGCGCCCTATAACCTGCATACGCGCAATACCGACTATATTTACTCGCCGCCGCAGTCGGTGCACCTGTTTCATAACGGCGAATTTATCGGTCCTTTCGTCTACGGCAGGGATTACGAGCTCGATATGGAGCTGTTGAAACGCAACTACCCGGAGCGCAAGGACGACGTGCAGCCGTTGCGTTTCTTCTGCCAGGGAGACGCGTATCGCTTCTGGGGTTTGTTCGAAGCGCGCTTTCACCTGGTGTGTCCGCCCGATAACGGCACTTTTTTTCTGCTCGGCACCGATCGACTGGGGCGTGACATGTTTTCACGCATTACCTATGGCGCGCGCATATCGCTGACGATCGGCCTGGTCGGAATCACCATCAGTTTTTTCTTCGGCATCGTCATCGGCGGGCTCGCCGGCTACTACGGCGGCTGGGTCGATGCGTCGGTGCAGCGCATGATCGAGGTGATCAGGTCGTTTCCGGAGCTGCCGTTGTGGATGGCGCTGTCGGCGGTGCTGCCGGTCAACTGGAGCCCAATACTGATATTCTTCGGTATCACCGTGATCCTCGCGCTGCTCGACTGGACCGGGCTGGCGCGTGCGGTGCGCTCGAAACTGCTGTCGCTGCGCGAGGAGGATTACTGCGCCGCGGCGGAACTGCTGGGCGCCAAACCGAGTCGCATCATCGGCCGCCACCTGCTGCCCGGATTCATGAGCCACCTGATCGCGTCGGCGACGCTGACGGTGCCGGCGATGATCCTCGGCGAAACCGCGTTGAGTTTTCTCGGTCTCGGCCTGAGACCGCCGGTGACCAGCTGGGGGGTGTTGTTGAACGAGGCGCAGAATATCAACGTGGTGGCGCTGTACCCGTGGTTGCTGTTTCCGGTGGTGCCGGTGGTGCTCGTGATCCTGACCTTCAATTTCTTCGGCGACGGTCTGCGCGACGCGGCCGATCCCTACAAGTAGCCGATGGAGCCAGGATTTACCCTCCGCGCCAGCTGCCCGTTGTGCAACGCCGGGGATAGCCGCAGGCTTTGCGAAATACCCTATAGCGAAGCGCGCATGGCGAAATTTCTCGCCGAGTTTTATCATGGCAGGGTGCCGCTGGGGAAACTGCACCCGGAAACCTATCGTGTCGTCGCCTGCGAGCAATGCGGATTTATCTACCAGGACAAGATACTCGATGTCGTTGGCATGCAGGCGCTATATCAGCACTGGGTGGATCATGCGTACAGCCTGTCCAAGAAACGCAAGGCAGGGGAGGGCCTTTACCGGCAGTATGCGGGGCAGGTTCAGACCCTGCTGCGTGCGTTGCGCATCCGTCCCGACCAGGTGCGGCTGCTCGAATACGGGATGGGTTGGGGCTACTGGAGCCGCATGGCGCAGGCTCACGGTATCGAGGTTACCGGATTCGAACTGTCCGGCGAAAGGGCCGAACATGCGCGCGGCATGGGATTGAGGGTCATCGACGAATTGCCGCCGCCGGGCGCGCATTACGACTGCATCTACGCGAACCAGGTATTCGAGCATCTGCCCGATCCGTTACCGGCGTTGCAGTCCTTGTGCGAACGCCTCGCGCCCGGCGGCCTGGTATACCTGCGTGTTCCCGACGGACGCGGCGTGGCGCGGCACCTGTCGCGGCGGGGCTGGTCGCCCTTGCTGGAAGCCATTCATCCGCTCGAACATATCAACTGCTTTACGCGGAAAACCCTGATCGACCTCGCCGCCAGGGCCGGCTTGCGGCCGCTGTCGCCTCCGCCAAGGCTCGATTGCCGCAGCCTCGTGAGCGGCCTCAAGCGGGAATTTGCCGATCGCTTCCTGACCACCCACGTTTTATTCAGACGCGGGTAAGCCGGTTATTCAGAGGCAAGCAGCTGCTGAAAATGCGCGTTGCTCGATTGCAAATCGATGAAGGAACCCTGCTCGAGCAGTTTGCCGCGTTCCAGCACCATGACATTGTCGAACTGTTCCGCCAACTGCACGCGACCGAGGATCCAGAGTATCCCGCGCGATTCCATCCTTTTCCTGATATTTACGATCAGGCGACGTTCGCTCGCGGTATCCAGGCCCGCCAGCGCCTCATTGATGATTAGCAGGTCCGGTGCCTTGAGCAGCGCCCGCGCGACCCCGAGTTTCTGGCGCTGTGTCGACGACAGGCGACCACCGGCCACGCCGACGTCGTAATTCAGCCCGGCCTGGATGATGTCCTTGCGCAGTCCCAGCGAGTTCACCACGTCGGCTATCAGCGAATTAATTTTTTGCTGCGCGTGGGCCTGTCCGTAAGCGAGTTTGCCGAACAGTATATTGTCCTGGATCGATATGCGCGGATTGAAACTGTTTTCGTCGAAAAACTCGACACCGAGATCCTCGGTCTTCGCCAGTTCGTGGATTTTTCCCCGGGCATGCAGAATGCGCTCCTGTATCGGCACGGTAATCAGGCCGAGGCGGTGGCGCGCCACGATTAGCTTGAACGGTAACGACATCAGCCGGTGCTTGTCCGCCAGCGGCAGGTTGTGGGCGTCCTGCTGCCTGATTCGCTGCAGCAGCGTATTGAATTCGGGCAGGTCGTCGGCGGAAATGAAACTGAACTGCTCGAACAGTTCGCTGCCGGGTTCGACATCCGAGAACAGGTCCAGCATGATTTCGGCAATCTGCGTACCGGCATCGAGAAAAGTTTCGCTCAACCCCGAGTTTTCGAGCACTTCCCGAATGAAAGGATTCTCGATCATTCTATCGGCATCGATCTTGTCGCCGTATACCGTGCCGAACAACAGGTTTTCGGACACCGTCATGTTCAGATTGTATTTTTCGTGGTCGAAGGGTTCTACCAGTTTCGCGTTGTCGGGTTCGGTAAACTTGTCGCGCAATAACCTGCGCGCCTGCATGACACGATCCGCGAGATCGACATTCTGCGCCGGGTCGACGAACGACTGTAGCCCGAACTGGTAGATTTCCTCGTCGAGATCCACGCATTTCAGAATCTCGATAATTCGGTCATTGAGTTCCTGGCGGGTGCCGAGCCCCAGTGCAGCGTAATCGATCCAGTCATCGTCGTAACGGTAGCTCGTGTTTCCGGCCAGCCTGGAAAGCGCCCGTTCGCGCTCCAGTTCCTTGTCCTGTTCGTGTTCGCTGACGTTGACCGGTCGATGCTTGAGCGAATAACACAGGTTGTCGAATACCGAACCGTTGAACAGGTAAACAGACGGTCCGACGTAACCGAGACGTCTGCCGGTGATCGCCTCGGGCAGATCCTGCATCCTGGAATCGCCTATCGTCAGGTTGCCGGAACTGGGGTAGATCAGCCTGGAAACCAGCCCCGCAAGCTCGTCCTTGCCGCTGTTGCCGAGACCGACCGCGGCGCAGTGCTGGTCGATCGGGAACTTGAAGCTGGCGCCGTCGATGCTGAAATACAAGCCATCCTCGCTGTAGCGAAGATTGCTGGCCAGGATTTCGTTTCCAGGCAGTTCCTGCGATTCTGGCTGTCGATCGAGAATCTCGCTGTCAAGCAGGTTCTGCGGATCGAACTGCTGGATAACCTGGGAATACTTGACCTTGACGTCTTCGCGCCGTTGGTAGTATTGCAACAGTTCCTTCCACGGACCGGAGAGGTCCTTGTAGGCAACCAGCACCGCGACCATCGAACCGATCGACAGATCGCCGCGCAGCACGAAATAGCCGCCGATCGAATAAAAGAAAAATGGCGTCAGCTGGGCGATAAAGTTATTCAGGAACTTGATGAAAAACTTGCGCTTGTAAATATCGAAGCGAATCCCGTATATCTTGCCCAGGCGCTGGCTGATATGCGCGCGTTCGAAATGGCTGGTGTCGTTTGCGTGCACCTCGTTGATGCCGGAGACGGTTTCGCCGATCCGTCCCGACAGGTTGCGCGCAGTTGCCACGCGCTCCTTGGCCAGTTCGTTTACTCTTTTCTGCAGACGCGGAATGACGTAAAGCTGAAACGGATAGAGCGAGATCGCCGCGAGCCCGAGCAGCAGGTCCTGCTGGAAGATGAAAAAAAGGTAGGTCAGCAAAGTGCCGCCCTGGAAAACCGGCAAGGTAAAGGATTCACCGATGAATTCGCCGAGTGGCTCGGTCTCGGCGGTTATCATCGGTATGATTTCGCCTTGTGAAACGCGTTTGAAGTGCGGCAACGGGAAGCGCAGGATGCGCTCGAAAAGCTCGTAGCGCAGTCGTCTCAGCACGCGTTCGCCCAGCGCGCCGCGGTACACGTTCAGCATGTACTTGAGGCCGCCACTAAGCAGCACCACGAACAGGAATGCGAAGCTGAATATCATCAGAAAGGCGAGGCGGTCGAACTCGTAACCGAATAAATCGGTGGGGATTTCCATGCCCTCTAGCAGGTTAATGATTTTTTTGGGAAGCTCTAGGGTTATATAAACCAGGGGAAGAGAAGCCAGCGACAACAAAATAAGCCAGATCTGGTCCGTTTTGCTGTGACTCAGTATGTACCTGTATAGCGATGGTTCCATAGGATTCCTGGCTGTGATTCGAGTCCTGGCCGCGGGCTCCGCACCCTGTCCCGGTAGCACGGCTTGCCGGCCGGGTGTACTATCGCCGATCGATCGATTTATATCAAATGCCGCATATGCATCCCCGTGTCGCCATCGTGTTAAAGGGTTACCCGCGCCTGTCGGAAACCTTCATCGCCCAGGAAATCAGGGCGCTGGAACTGCGCGGCATCGAGCTTTGTATTTTTTCGCTGCGCCATCCCTACGATCCGGCTACCCATCCGATCCACGACGAGATCGAGGCCCCGGTTTACTATCTGCCGGAATACCTGGGCGACGATATCCCGCGAGTATTGTCGTCCTGCCTCGGCGTTTGCTGGCGCTCGGGTTACTGGCGGGCGCTGGCGAGGTTCTTAGGTGACCTGTGGCGGGACCCGACCCGCAATCGGCTGCGACGCTTTGGCCAGGCGATGGTGATGGCGCGGGAGATGCCGCCTTCGGTGCGACATTACTATGCCCATTTCATGCATACCCCGGCATCGGTGACTTATTACGCCAGCCTGATCAACCGGCGATCGTGGAGCATCTCGGCGCATGCCAAGGATATCTGGACACTGCCACGCTGGGAGTTACGCGAAAAGCTTGCCAGCGCCGACTGGGTCGTCACCTGCACCGGGGCAAACCGGCAGTACCTGTCGACGCTGGCGGCGGACGAAGACAGGGTAAAACTGCTATATCACGGGCTCGATTTCGATCGTTTCGACCAGCGCGAGCACTCTGCGTCGGGACGTGACGGCAGCGATGCCGATAATCCCCTGCGCCTTGTCAGTGTCGGCCGCGCGGTCGATAAGAAAGGTTACACTTTCCTGCTGCAGGCGCTGGCCGATTTGCCGGCAACGCTGCATTGGCGTTTCGTGCATATCGGCGGCGGCGAACTGCTCGGGCAGCTGCAGCAACAGGCGCGTGACCTTGGTATCGACCAGCGTATCGAATGGCTCGGCGCGCTGCCGCAAACCGAGGTGCTGGTGCGCTATCGTGCAGCCGACCTGTTCGTGTTGCCCAGCAAGATATCGGAGGACGGCGACCGTGACGGACTTCCGAACGTGCTAATGGAAGCGCAGAGCCAGCACCTCGCCTGTCTTTCGACCAACGTGTCGGGAATTCCGGAACTGGTGATCCATGGCGAAACGGGGTGGCTGGTGCCGCAGCGGGACAGCACCGCGCTGGGTCAGGCGCTAGAACGACTGATTTGCAACCCGGCATTGCGTGACCGGCTGGCGCAGGCGGGATACGACCGGGTACGACGACATTTTTCGATGGATCGCGGTATCGATACCCTGGTAGGCCTGTTGAACCGGTCGCTTGCCGGGAACCCGGCAT
>JAOTTY010000339.1 GCA_029864185.1 Gammaproteobacteria bacterium | reverse complement strand
GGTAGGGGCATTCGACCTGTCGAGCTCTAATCAGAACATGTGGAACGTAGCCTATAAGAGCGGCTCAACCCCGATACCGTTGTTCACGACTCCGGCCGGCCAACCGGCCACCGCGAAGCCGGTGCTGGCAAAACACCCGACCGTGCCTGATTCGACGTCGCCAAACAATTCGCCCAATATCATGGTCTTTTTTGGCACCGGGCAATACCTGGTCGATGCCGACAAATCCACCACGGGTATCCAGTCGTTTTACGGCGTATGGGATAAAGGCGATGGCTCGCGCGACAGGTCCCACCTGATCGAGCAGACTTTCGATACCAGCTTTTCGGTAAAGGTATTAACCCGCAATCCGGTCGATTACTCCATCGATTACGGCTGGTATTTCGACCTCCCCGAAACCGGGGAACGCTCGGTTACCTCGCCTATCGCAAGAGCGGATACCGTATTTTTCAACTCGTTCGTGCCAGTCGACGATCCCTGCTCGGTGGGAGGATTCGGTTTCAAGTTCGCGGTCGACATGGCAACCGGCGGTTCGCCTCTGGAGCCGACTTTTGACGCCAACAACGACGGTATCATCGATGAAAATGACATGGTGACTAACGGCGTCCAAAGCAGCACACTGGTAGCCGTCAGGCAGGAGGGCTTCCTGCCCGAGCCGGTATTCATCGAAGACCTCGCCTTCACCGCTGAAACGCCAACCAAGGTCAAGGCACTGAAAAACATTCCAGTGGGCCGATTTTCCTGGCAGGAGTTATTACAATGAGACATTTAAAGTCACAGCTTATCCGGTTGCTCGTCATCATCTCCCTCGCGCTTCCGTGGGCAACCGCGGACGCCCTGGAGACCTTCGAAAGGGCGGGCGTCATCACCGGGGTCGGTTACGACAAGTTTACCCTCGATAACGAGGAATACCGTATCAGTCCCGGGGCTACCTTAAGAAGTAGCGACCCCAATCGGAAGAAGTTTGCCGATTTCAAGAAAGGAGACCAAATCTATTTCAAGGGGAAAATATTGAACGGTGTAAATTACGTTGATAGCATTGTTTATCTCGTCCCCTTGCCCTCTTAAAAACCGAGCTGACAATATGATAAATCATTCAAAAGGTTTCTCCCTGATCGAGTTGATGATCGTGATCGGGATAATAGGCATTCTGTCGTCCGTCGCGTTTGGTTTTTATCGTGATAACGTGATCGCGGCGAATCGGACCGAGGGGCGTTCAGCGTTGGAGTCCGCAGCAGGTACCCTGGAAAAATGCCGGAGCCTGTATGGCGGTTATAACAACGCGAACTGCAATTATGCCGATTTTACCACCGAGTCGAATTTCTACACTATCAAGGCAAATGGAACCATTACTACATCTTCCTTTACGCTGACAGCGGCACCCGTAGCGGGGTCGCCGCAGGCCAACGATGCCGACTGCACCACGCTGACGCTAACCAATACCGGCATCAGAGGTGCCACCGGCGCCAACACCGACGACTGCTGGTAATCACGAAATCTCTCTCGAAACCGGCGAAGTCGACTTAGCGACTTCGCCGGTTATTGGTATACTTCCTGTTTTTGACTGGCGGCAGCCGCATGATTAGAAAAGCAGTCGCGCTGATCTCTGGCGGCCTCGATTCAATGCTCGCGGCCCGGCTGATCCAGCAGCAGGGCATCCAGGTCGAGGGCATCAATTTTTTCACCGGATTTTGCGTGGAAGGGCATACCCATGCGATTCGCAACCGCGACCGGGGCAGGGTTAAACGCAATAATGCGCTATGGGTCGCCGAACAGCTCGGTATCAAGCTGCATATCCTCGATATTGTCGACGAGTACAAGAATGTCGTAATCAATCCGAAACACGGTTACGGCGCCAACCTGAATCCCTGCCTGGACTGCAAGATCTTCATGGTGCACAAGGCGCACCAGTGGATTATCGAAAACGGCTTCGATTTCATCATCACCGGCGAGGTCATCGGTCAGCGGCCCAAGTCCCAGCGGCGGCGCTACATGCCGGTAATATCGGAAGAATCCGGCGCCGATGACCTGCTGCTGCGACCGTTATGCGCCCGGAACCTGTCCGAAACCCTGCCCGAGCGGGAACGCTGGGTCGAGCGCGAACGGTTGAAGGATTTCCACGGACGCTCGCGCAAACCGCAAATTGAGCTGGCGCGCGAATTCGGCTTCGAAGACTATGCCCAGCCCGCCGGAGGATGCTGCTTCCTGACCGACCAGACTTACTCGGTCAAGCTACGCGACCTGTGGGACAACCGCGGCAGGCGCGAGTACGAACTCGACGACATCATGCTGCTCAAGGTAGGGCGCCATATCCGCCCGAGCCGAAAATACAAACTCATCATCGCGCGCGAGGAAGGCGAGAACCATTTCCTGAGCGGTTACCGGCACCAGTTCCAGACGATCAGTACGGTCAGCCACCCGGGGCCGCTCGCGCTGGTCCAGGGCGAGTCGCTTGATCCGGCGCAGCTCGAACTCGCCTGCGCGATCACCGCGCGCTTCAGCAAGGGGCGCGACGCCGAGTCGGTGGAACTGCGTTTCAGCGACCGCGAACAATCTTCGCGCTGCGTTCGCGTCAAACCCCTGCGCGCCGACCAGATCTCGCAGGACTGGGTTATCGCATGAGCGAAGCGATCGAACTCGACGCGCGCCGCCTGTTTTGTCCGCTGCCGGTAATACGCCTGCAGAACTGCATCAACAAGCAGCCGCCCGGCACGCGGGTGCGTATCGTCGCCACCGACCCCGGCAGCATGAACGATATCCCGACCTGGTGCCGCATCAACGGGCACCAGCTGCTGGAGTCCCGGGAACAGGACCGCGAGTATATATTCCTGGTACGGAAACAGGACGATGCAGGCTGACGAACGCCAGCGCACGACGCAACGGGTTACCCTGGTCGGCGCCGTGGTCAACTGCGTTCTCGCGGCGTTGCAGATTACTTTCGGCCTGCTCGGCAAATCGCAGGCGCTGTTCGCCGACGGCCTGCACACGATTTCCGACCTCAGCACCGATTTCATCGTTTTGTATGCGTCCAGGAGCGCGGCCAGGGAGGCCGACGCGAATCATCCTTACGGGCACGGCCGTATCGAGACCCTGGCATCGCTGCTGCTCGGCGCTATTCTCGCGATGGTCGGGGTCGGCATCGGCCTGCGCGGCATCGACAGCATTCTGCATCCGCAGCCAACCAACCCCGAGGCCATCACCATCCTGTTCGCGTTTCTCGCCATCGTCGCCAAGGAGAGCCTCTATCGTTATACCCTGCGCGCGGCAAAGGCTGCGCATTCGAGCCTGCTCGAAAGCAACGCCTGGCACCATCGTTCCGACGCGCTGTCCTCGGTCGTCGTCGTGGCCGGTATCTCGGCGCAGGTGCTCGGGGTTCCGTACATGGACGCGGCGGCGGCAATCGTCGTCGCGGCAATGATAATCATGATGGGATTCCGCCTCGCCAGCAGGGCGCTGTACGAGCTGATCGATACCGGGCTCGATTTCGAACTGGTCGATCGGGTACGCGAGGCCATGCTCGCCGATACCGGCGTGATTGGCATTCACAACCTGCGGACGCGTTCGATGGGCGGCCAGGGCTATATCGACGCGCACATCGAGGTCGACTCCGACCTGACCGTATCCGAGGCGCATTACATCGCACACAAGATCGAGCATCGCGTCAAGAAGCGGTTTCCGAAGATCATCGACGTGCAGATACATATCGACCCGCTAGATGACGCGATCAAGGACTCGGTGCTGGCTAAACTGCCGGAACGCAACACCA
>JAOTTY010000082.1 GCA_029864185.1 Gammaproteobacteria bacterium | reverse complement strand
GGCGCCCTCGTCGACCAGCCACTCGACGAGGATTCCCTCGCGCATCGACAGCCCCCACTTGGGCATCAGCACTGGCGTTATGTTGGCCTCGCCCATCGCTACGGCGCCATGGTCTTGCGTACCGCTGCGACGACGCGTTCGGCGCTCGGGATGTACAGGTCTTCGAGCGCGGGCGAGAACGGCACCGGTGTATGCGGCGCGGTGACAAGTTGCGGCGCGGCCTTGAGGCTGCCGAACGCTTCCTGCGCCACCGTGGCGGCGACATCCGCTGCGATCGAGCAGCGCGGATTGGCCTCGTCGACGCAGATCAGGCGGCCGGTGTTTTCGACGCTTTCGACGACGGTATCGATATCGATCGGCGACAGCGTGCGCAGGTCGACGATTTCGCACTGGATGCCGTCCTTGGCGAGCGCCTCCGCCGCCTCGCTGGCTCGGTGCACCATCAGGCCGTAGGCGACGATGGTCGCGTCGGTGCCTTCGCGCACGATATTGGCCTCGCCGAACGGAACCGTGTAAGACTCTTCCGGCACATCGCTCTCGTGCGCATACAGGTTCTTGTGTTCGCAGAAAATGACCGGATCGTTGTCGCGTATCGACTGGATCAGCAGCCCCTTGGCGTCATAGGCGTTCGACGGGCACACCACCTTCAGGCCGGGTATATGGGTGAAGATCGGGGTCAGCATCTGGCTGTGCTGCGCCGCCGCCCGGAAGCCGGCGCCGACCATCGCGCGAATCGTGACCGGCGTTTCCGCCTTGCCGCCGAACATGTAGCGGAACTTGGCCGCCTGGTTGAATATCTGGTCGAAGCACACGCCCATGAAATCGAGGAACATCAGTTCCGCGACCGGCCTGAGCCCGCAGGTAGAGGCGCCGATCGCGGCGCCGATGTAGGCGCTCTCCGACAACGGCGTGTCCATCAGCCGGTCGCCGTGCTTGGCGTAGAGCCCCTTGGTGACGCCGAGCACGCCGCCCCAGGCGTCGGCCTCTCCGGGCGAACCGCTGCCGCCGACGATGTCCTCGCCCATGACAATGACCGCCGGATCCCGCGCCATTTCCTGGTCCAGCGCTTCGTTGATTGCATCTTTCATACTTAATTTACGAGCCATTTCGAATCCTCCTCAAATTTTGCACGCCGATGCGCATCAGTAGCGGACGTAAACGTCGGTGGTAAGATCCGCCGCCTCGGGCAGCGGCGCGGCCACGGCCTGCTCGACCGCCTTGTCGATCGCCGCGAGTACTTCGCTGTCGATGGCGTCGAGAGCGCCGCCGTCGATGACGCCGGCCTCGGTGACGCGCGCACGGAACAGTTTCAGGCAATCCCGGTTTTCGCGGTTGTGTTCGTTTTCGCCTTCGCCGCGATAGGTTTGCGCGTCGCCCTCGAAATGGCCGAAGAAACGCACCATCTTGCACTCCAGCAGCGATGGTCCGCCGCCCTCGCGCGCGCGCCTGATGACTTCGCCGGCGGCCTCGTAGACGGCGAAAAAGTCGGTGCCGTCGACGATGACGCCAGGCACCCCGAAGCCGGCGGCACGGTCGGCATAGGAATCCACCGCGGTGGCGTAATCCACCGATGTCGACTCGGCGTAACCGTTGTTTTCGACGACGAACACCATCGGCAGATTCCAGATCGCGGCGAGGTTCAGGCTCTCGAGAAAGGTGCCCTGATTGGATGCACCGTCGCCGGTAAAACTCATGCCGATGCCGCCATGCCCGAGCGTCTTCGCGGCGAGCGCGGCGCCGCAGGCGAGCGGCGAGCCGGCGCCGAGGATGCCGTTGGCACCCATCATGCCTTTCGACAGGTCGGCGATATGCATCGAACCGCCCTTGCCGCGGCAGGCGCCGGTGACCTTACCGTAAATCTCGCCCATCATTGCGCCGATATCGACGCCCTTGGCGATGCAGTGGCCGTGGCCCCGGTGCGTCGACGCGATCCGGTCCTGGTCGTTGAGATGAATCATGATGCCGGTCGCAGCGGCTTCCTCGCCGGCGTAAAGGTGCACGAAGCCCGGGATATCGCCGCGCCCGAAATCGACGTGCAGGCGTTCTTCGAACTCGCGGATGGTTTTCATCGTGCGATAAGCCTTGAGTAAATCCTCCTTACCCAGTGGAAAGACATTGTCGTTCATACTGGTTCCTCCTGTCGTGGTTGTGAAGTGGTTGAAGTTGGAACACGGTCGCCGCGGTGATCGGTCAGCAAGCGCGACCGTGCTCCATGATTCATGCATGCGGAAACGTTGATTGTCTTGAACGCATTGGTGCGCAGCGTGACCGTCGGCCGATCGTCGGGTGAATAAGACAGTTCGCGCTCGCCGTCGAACGCGATCGAACCCTGGGGCTGGGCGATCGTATGCGGCGTATCCGGCGGCAGCGAGCCCCAGGAATCGATGCCGATGCTTTCGATCACGCCCGGCGCGATCGGCGCCTGCAGGCGGCAGGCGGGATGCGGGGAGTCGTCGAAGACGACGTGCCGCCCCTCGGGCGCATCGCGGCCGACCGGGTCGAGCAGGCCGGCGACCACCGACATGCCGATGACCTCGGTTTCCGCGAAAGTGACGAACAGCTCCTTGAAGTTTTGCGCGCGCCACAATGCGCGGGCGCCGACGTAGCGTTCGGCGACGATGGCCACATCGACCAGCGCGATTTCCCGCCGGCCGGCAACCTCCACCTCGAGCAGCTTGTTGTCGTCGAGTGCGACCGCCGACAGCCCGGGGTCGGTGACCGCCAGGCCGACCGCCATGCCGACCGTGGTCGGTTCCTGGAATTTGGGGAAGGCGTTGTTGGTGCCGGTCGAAACCCCGGCGATCGGCACCCCGTCGCAGGCGCCGACGACCGCGCGGTGGGTACCGTCGCCGCCGAGGACGATGATGGCGGCGACCCCGGCGGCGTGCATTCGGCGGGCCGCATCGATACTGTCCTGCGCCGACGAAGTGATGGGCATGTCGAGGTATTCGACGGCGGGGAATCGACCCTCGCCGAGATTGCTGGAGCGCTCCAGTCCGCGCACGACGTGTTGCCGAATACCCGAATTTTCCGGCATGACCAGCACCCTTTCGATGCCGACGGCGCCCAGGCCCGCGAGCAGCCGCAGCACGATATTGGCGCGATCGGTGATCTGCAAATTGCCCGCGTGGGCCACGATGCGACGGATGTCGCGGGCCGATACGGGATTGGCGATGATGCCGACGCAGGGTGTCGTTGCGCTCATGCCCGGCCCCGTGTTGCGAATTGCCGCCCGTTGCCGGGGCGTGCGCGGAGATTAAAGGCCTGCGCGCCGCCGGCCGCACGGCTTGCGGGTGTTGTGATCGGCGAAACGACGCGGGTTTCTGTCATCAGGGCATCCGTTTATCCTGCACCAAACTCGATGCCACGCATCGAGAAATAAAGCCTTCAAGCCCGGTAAGCGAAGATCGGCTGACCAGGTGAAACTGCTGGCGTTTGTCGAAACTTGAATTTTTATTACTACTCCGATCGACTGCCCGCGTCAACCCCGATCGAGTCTCGGTTCCTGATACGGCTAATGGGCATCCACGGGGGTGACTCGAAGTCGGTTATGTCGCCTGAAGTCGGTGCCGTTACGCTCTGGCACCCGTTTCTCGGTGGTATGACAACCGGATTTGCGGCCGGCGACCGGTTCGGTTGCTGGAATTAAGTAAACTGTCCCCGAAATTCTTTCGGTGGTGATTAGAAAGCAGTGCAGGACCAACCCAGACCGGTAAGCTTTTCAGCCAGGCCATTGGCTTTGTAATCGCAATAAGCGCCGTCGAACTGCGCTGTCCACAGTACGCTGGAACCGAGGCCTTCGGACTCCTTGTTGTATGCCACCGAGCAAGGTGCTGGATCGGTAGTCGCGCGTTCGACGCTTATTTCACGTACTAAATTACCATACTCGCAAATCCACGACTCGGCGTTGGCGGCAGTCGGTAAAATCAGTACCCCTAAAATCACGGTTAATCCGATACTGTTCAGTTTTTGCATTGTCAATTGGCTCCCAATTTTGTGCGGCGCCCAACCGGGCAGGCAGGTCATTCAGGATAGATCATAGTACCTATAGGCGAGAGAGGCGTAAATTTCTACTGTAATAACTCGTTGAAATTAATGGATATTAAAAAATTCGTATGCCGGGGACACGATACCTCTGTCAAACAAGCCGAATATCTTGCCCGACCTGAATTCAGTATTGTGTCCCCGGAATTCGATCATCGGGTGCGGCGAGTCCTGGCATCCTGGCGATAACCTGGCTCCCAGTCAGTCGTCTAATCGCGGTGACGATATCATGAGATAGCAGTCGGAAAACCGGCAGCGAGTCGGCCTGTTTCCAACGAGCAGCATTTGGCGTTTGTGGAGTCAGGTATACTGTCCCCCCGAATTACCCGCTTTTACCAGCCCCGATGGATCCCTGGATAACAATCGCGAGCACCTCTATTCCCGGTAGCGATACCGAACTGACCCTGTGGCAGCGCGATAATGATTTTGCGATTCGCGTTGCCGGTGTGCCGGGCGACCTGATGAATAGCCGCCGGCATCACTCCGAAGAGGCGCTCGCCGAACTCGCCTGCACCCGTCTCTCCACCGTCGAAAACGCCCGGATTCTCGTCGGTGGTCTCGGCATGGGCTTCACGCTGGCGGCGGCGCTCGAGACCGTGCCGGGGTCGGCCGAGGTGATCGTCGCAGAACTGCTTCCTGCCGTCGTCGAATGGAATCGGGGACTGCTGGGGCAATGTGCGGGACGACCTGTCGAAGATGGCCGTACGCGCGTACACCTGGGCGACGTGGCGGATCTGTTAAAACATCGAGCAGGGCAATTCGATGCGATCCTGCTCGATGTCGACAATGGCCCCGAGGCGATGACTTATTCGGATAACGAATGGCTTTACTCGCCCGGTGGGTTAAAGACAATATACGAAAAACTTCGCCCCGAGGGCATAGTCGCGATCTGGTCGGCGAGGGCAGACCAGCTCTTCGCCAGGCGGCTCGAAAAAACCGGGTTCGATGTGCAGCTGCGCACGGTCAGAGCCCGTCCGGGCAAGGGCAGCCGCCATACGATATTCGTCGCACAAAAACCCCGCCTGTCGACATCTCGATGAAGCCGAAATTATGGCTCGGAAAACAATGGCACTGACCTAGGACTGTCATCCCCGCGCAAGCGGGGAGCCTGCAACAGGCGCTTTCCAGCTGTCTCGAAATGCCGGTACCTCGGACCGCCACCTACGTGTGGGGACGACCATTCACCGCAAGGCAGGCGCCATTGGGAGCGGAGCGCACTTTTCGTGAATTTCAGAAACGACTGCTACGTGAGCCTTATTACTGGTATTTAACTGGCTGCATATAGCGTGTTCCCGGGCCCCCTTCACTGCCCGCCGGGTGCTTGACATCTCGTTCATCGTGAATATTATCGTATTCTGAATTCAGAATACGGAATACAATGAAAGCAATCGATGCCTCGCCGAAACTGACCGAGCAGGTCTACCGCGCCATCCTCGACGATATCTGCGACGGCGAACTGCCCGCGGGCACGCACCTGGTCCAGGAACAGCTTGCCGACCGCCTCGGCGTCTCGCGTCAGCCGGTGCAGCAGGCGATGGCGCTGTTGAAGGTCGACGGTATCATCGAAGCGGTCGGTAAACGCGGCCTGCGCGTGACCCACCTCGATCTGGACCTGATGCGCCACCGCTACGAGATTCGTGCCGTGCTCGACGGCCTCGCCGCGCGCGGCGCGGCGGCACGCGCGCATGACGACGCGGCCTTCGCGGCGGACCTCGAGCGCCGTGGTCGCGCCATCCTGGCCGCGGGCGAGGCCGCCGTGGCTGCCGGCGCCACGCTCGATCAGATTGGTCACGACGAGGCGTTTCACAACCTGATCTACGACGCCTCGGGCAATCCCTTCCTCGCCGCCACCGCGCAGCCGCACTGGCGCTTTCTGCGCCGGGTCATGAGCGAGGTGCTGCGCTACGCCGAACCGCCGCAGGACATCTGGCGCCAGCACGCGGAAATTCTCCAGGCCGTAACCGCGGGCAATCCGGCGCTCGCCGAGGCGCGTGCGCTCGAGCATATCGGCCGCGCCGCGGACGGGCTCGACCGGCACCTCGGCCGGAACGCCGACGCCGACGCGGCTGCGAACGCGCGAGAGACGGGCCGATGACCGCTCCGCTCGACGTCGGCCGCATGCTGAGCGCGCAGGCGCGCCTGCAGCCCGGGCGGCTCGCCGCGCGCGACCTCGAGCGGACGCTGACTTACCGTCAGTGGAACGCGCGCGCCTGCCGGCTCGCCAACGCGCTGCTCGGCCTCGGACTCGCGCACGGCGATCGTGTCGCGGTGCTGGCCTACAATCGAATCGAATGGGCAGAGATCTATGCCGCCGTGGCCAAGGCGGGTCTTGTCGCGGTACCGGTCAATTTCCGCCTGTCCGCGCCGGAGGTGGGGTACATCCTCGAGGATTGCGCCGTCGCGGCCGTCCTGGTCGAAGAAGCGCTCGTGGATGTGATCGACGAAATCCGCGCATCGCTGCCGCTTACAGACGATCGCTACCTGCTGATCGGTAACGCCCCGAATCGTGCCGGCTACCGCGCCTACGAGGGGCTCATCGAGCAAGCTTCCAGCCGCGAGCCCGAACAGGCAGTCGCGCCCGAGGACAGCTGGTGTCTGATGTATACCTCCGGCACCACCGGCAGGCCCAAGGGCGCGATCCGCAATCACGGCAGTAGCGCGATGATCGCGCTGATGACCGCGGTCGAACTCGGCCTTGGCCGGGAGGATTGCGCGCTGCTGGTGATGCCGATGTGCCATGCCAACTCGCTGTATTTTTTTACCACTTTCCTCTACTGTGGCGGCGCTGTGGCGATCTTCTCGCGCAGGAGTTTCGATCCCGCGCTGTGCCTGGCCACGTTCGGCGAAACCGGCGCAAGTTTCACCTCGCTGGTGCCGACCCAGTACAACATGCTGCTCGACGTGCCCGCCGCGGAGCGCGGCCGGGCCGGGTTCGAGCGCGTCAGAAAACTGATGATCTCGTCGGCGCCGGCGCGTGTCGACACCAAGCGCGCGGTGATGGAAATGTTCCCGAACTCGGGGCTGTTCGAGCTATACGGCTCGACCGAGGCGGCCTGGGTCACGATGCTGCATCCAGACGAACAGTTCGATCATCTCGGTAGCGTCGGCCGCGAAGTGGTCGGTTCCGCGCCGATCCGCCTGCTCGACGACGACGGCAACGAGGTGCCCGACGGCCAGCCGGGGGAACTTTACTCGTCGGGGCCGTACAATTTCCAGGGCTACTGGAACAATCCGGCGAAGACCGCCGAGGCGTTTCGCGGCGAGTTTCTGAGCGTCGGCGACATCGCGCTGCGTGACGCCGACGGCTTTATCAAGCTGATCGATCGCAAGAACAACCTGATCATATCCGGCGGCGAGAATATCTACCCCTCCGAGGTCGAACACGCGCTGGCCGCTCACCCGGCGGTGCGCGACGTTGCCGTCGTCGGCCGCCCCGACGACAAGTGGGGCGAAAGCGTGCAAGCCGCGGTGGTCCGCCGCGCCGGCGTCGATGTGGCCGATACCGAACTGATCGCGTGGGCGCGGGAACGCCTCGCCGGCTTCAAGGTGCCGCGCGAGATCGTCTTCCTCGAGGCCGACGAAATGCCGCGCAACGCCACCGGCAAGATCCTGCACCGCGTACTGCGCGAGACCCTGGCCGAACGCCGGGAAAGCACTTAACCCAACCGCGAATATTCGAGCGAGGAGAACCGTGATGACGGCACAGCCAGCGATAGCCCAGGATCTGAACGAAGCGACCACCAGCGTCGCCGCGTGGATCGCGCGCGCGCTAAAAGCGCGCGGCGTCGACCGCGTGTTCGGCCTTCAGGGAGGGCATATACAGCCAATCTGGGATCACGTTGCCCGGCTCGGCATCCGCATCGTCGACGTGCGCGACGAGGGCGCCGCGGTGCACATGGCGCATGCGCACGCCGAGCTCAGCGGCGGGCTCGGGGTGGCGATGGTGACCGCCGGTCCGGGCGTCACCAACACCGTAACCGGCATCGCCAACGCGTCGCTCGCGCGTGCGCCCGTACTCCTGATCGGCGGCTGCACCTCGCGCCCTCAGGCCAACATGGGCCCGCTGCAGGACATCCCCCACGTCGAGATCCTGCGCCCGGTGACGCGCTATGCACGCACCGCGCGCGAGCCATCGCAGGCGCTACGCGAGCTCGACGAGGCGATCGCCCGTGCCTTCGGCGACGCCGGCGAGCCGGGCCCGGCTTATATCGAATTCCCGACCGACGTGTTGCGCCAAGAGGTGCCGCCGCGGCTGGTGCTCGACGACTGGCTCGCGCCGAAGCCGCCGCGGCGGATGCCGCCGGAGCCGGACCGGGTCGCGGATGCGGTCGCGGCAGTGCGCGCGGCGCGGCGGCCGCTCGTCGTCAGCGGGCGCGGCGCACGGGACGCCGGCGAGAGCCTGCTGCGCTTTCTCGAGGCGACCGACGCGCTTTACCTCGATACCCAGGAGAGTCGCGGACTGGTGCCGTCCGATCATCCTGCGTTCGTCGGCGCGGTGCGGGCTGCGGCGATGACCGAAGCGGATCTCGTGATTACCCTCGGGCGCAAGCTCGACTACCAGCTCGGCTACGGTTCGCCGGCGGTTTTTCCCGCGGCGCGTTTCCTGCGCATCGCCGATAACGCGGGCGAACTGGTCGACAACCGCCGCGGCATGCCGGAATTGCTCGCGAGCGTCGACCTCGCGCTCGATGCGATTAGCGATGCGCTCGGCGGCGAGGTCGGCGAGCGCGACGGCGAATGGCTCGAACGGCTGCGCGGAAAACACCAGGAGCGCACCGCAGGCGGCGGTGCGCCCGCGCCGCAGCTCGGTGACGACGGCAAGATCCACCCGCTCGCGATCTTCGCGGCCATCCGCGAGACCTGCGATCCCGATCATATCGCGATCGCCGACGGCGGCGACCTGCTGAGCTTCGCGCGCGTCGGCCTGGCAGCGCGCACCTACCTCGATGCCGGCGCCTTCGGCTGTCTCGGTGTCGGCGTACCGTTCGCGATCGCTGCGGCGCTCGCCCGTCCCGGGCGCCAGGTGGTCTCGGTCAATGGCGACGGCGCCTACGGCATCAACGCGATGGAAATCGACACCGCCGTGCGCCACGGCGCGAAGGCGGTGTTCATCGTGTCCAATAACGCCGCGTGGAACATCGAGCGCTACGACCAGGAAGCGAATTACGGCGGCCGCGTGGTCGGTACCACGCTGCGCCATTCAGATTATGCCGCGATGGCGCGCGCCTTCGGCGCGCACGGCGAGCGGGTCGAAGATCCCGCGGATCTCGCTGGCGCGCTACGCCGGGCGCTCGATAACGCGCCGGCCGTGATCGATGTGGTCACGTCGCAGCAGGCGGTGTCGTCGGATGCCCGCAAGGGTCTCGGCTTCGTGCCCGACTACCAGGCGCTGACGGCCTGGGACGACGCGGAGCGTCGGCGACGGGCCGCCGACTAGGCGGTATTCGAGATTTCAACCAGGTGCCGCGACGACGAGGCTTCCGCGGGTGAAGTAGAAAAATGGAGAGCCGGAGACACCGGATCCCGGTGTCGCTGTCCAACGCTCTCCTGCTAAAACGTTCGAGTAGACCATCATTAATCTACCAGGGAGAAACTGAATATGGCCGAACATACGATCGAGCCGCTGGTCACGGCGGTCGCTAATTCCACCGGCGGCCGCGACGGCCACGCCGAAACGACGGATCGATCCGTCAGCGTCAATCTTTCCGTGCCCAGGGCCATGGGTGGCAAGGGGCTGCCGGATACGACCACGCCTGAGCATCTGTTCGCCTGCGGTTACGCCGCGTGTTTCGGTGGCGCGGTCGATTTCGTCGCCACCAAAAGAAAGAAAGACGCGAGCGACGCCCGCGTGACCTGCGAGGTTTCGGTGGGGCCGCGCGAGGGCGGCGGATTCGGCATTGCCGTGGCCATGGCCGTCGATCTGCCCAACCTCGCGCAGGAGGACGCCGAGGCGCTGGTCACCGAGGCGCACGAGCAGATCTGCCCCTACAGTTACGCCACGCGCGGTAACATTGATATCGCCTTCGCCGTAAACGGGCAGGCTCTCGGCTGAAGATACGGGGGACGGACCAGGTCTATAAAAACCTGATCTGTCCCCCCAATTACTGAAAACAGGGGACCGACACTCTAATCAGCCTGGTTCGCGGGCCGGGGCGGCAGCGTGCCGGCCAGCAGTCGCTCGACAAACTCGTCTGCAGCCGGGCTGTCCCAGTCGACATAGCTGCGCAACATTCCGATTGCCCGGCCCTCGCGGTCGATGATGAAATTGGAGGGCAGCACATCCAGAGGAAAGGTTTTTCCGAGTCGTTCAGGGGCTTCGGCGTAGAATTCGAGATGGGCGAGTGCAAGCCTGTCGACAAAAAGTTTGCGCGCAAGCTCCGGATTACGGTCCACGGATACGGCGACGACGACGAACTCCTCGCCGCCCAGGCGTTGCTGCAGGCTGTCCAGCGCGGGCAGTTCGTAAACGCAGGGCGGACACCAGGTGGCCCAGAGATTCAATAGCACGATCTTGCCTTTGAAGCGGGACAGGCTGACACGTTCCGCGGGCCAGCGCTGTATCGAGGTTTCGGGCAGGACCAGCGGATTCTCGAGCCAGCGAAAGCTGTTGACCGTGCCATCGGACGGCTCGGTGGCCCCATGCGTGGCCCAGGCCTGGCTAAAGCAAAAATTCAACGCCAATGCGAGTAGCCAGGGTGCGGGGCGCGGGCGATGGCCCGGGTTGTGGGTCGAGGGTTGCATGAACTGAAAAATACCTTGAAATCCGGCGGCAGTATAGCCAATTCAACCAAACATAAACACACAGGGGACCAAACCCACGGTATTTCTGGATTCGAGCGAGAATTGTTCTCTGACGCATAATTGCTGCGCTCGAGTTCCTGTTTTTCTCGCGGCCGTTTATTTATGATTGCCGGATGAAACGCCTGTTAGCCCTGTTTTCGATATTGACCGCCTTACCGGGGGCCGCTTACGCGGAGTTCGACTACCCGATGCGGGCCCAGGCCGTGTCGAAAAACGTCTATGCGATCATCACGCCGACGCGTGAACTCCCCAACGCCGACAATGGCGGCTGGAATTCCAACAGCGCTTTCATCGTTACCGGATCCGGCGTGCTGCTGTTCGACAGTGGCAGTTCGACCGGAATCGGAAGGGCGATCAGGGAAACGATCGCCACGGTGACACCGCAGCCGGTGCGCTGGATCGTCAATTCGCACGCGCACGGCGACCATTGGCTGGGTAATGCGGCATTCGACGATAGTGTCGAACAGATTTTTGCTACCGCGGAAGTAATAGAGGAGATCGGCCGGGATGGTGCCGAATGGATCGACCGCTTCGCTCGAATGACTGGCGGCGTTACAGGAGACTCCGCGATCCTGGCGCCCGATCGACCGGTCGATCGGGAGACGGAATTATCGCTCGGCGGGGAGCCGATCGTTTTGATGCTTTCCGGCGGCAGCCATTCTCCAGGCGATTTGATGCTCTGGTTGCCGCGGGAAAAAATCCTGATCAGCGGCGACGTGGTTTACTCCGATCGCATGCCCTCGACCAATGCCGGCGATTTGAAACAGTGGATCGGCATGCTGGATCAATTGAAACGGCTTCAGCCCCGGCTCGTGATACCCGGCCATGGCGCGGTCACCGATATCTCGGGACTGGAGCGCCTGCACAGGCTGTTAACCGAATTGTGGACGGTGGTCGAAGCAGGGGTCGACGAGGGTCTCAGCGATTTCGAAATGTTGCCCCGGGTCAGCGCGGCGCTGGAGTCGTTCAAGCCTTTCTATCCGGGCCTGGACGACAAGCTCAGGCGCGACCTGTCGCACGTGTTTCTGCAGGTCGAGGCTGCCGCGTTCCAATAGCTATCCCTGGTTCTGGTGATGCGATTTCGTATCGAGACGTGGTCCGTCGCCTCGCTCCCTGTCATCGAGGGCTCAGGCCGAACTGGTCGGACGCCATTATGCATCTGCAGGGGGCAGGTCCTGTTTAACTTGGTTGGCTGAAAGTAATCGATTAGTCTGTCCGCTCATTCCCTTTGCGCGCGATGCTGCGTTGGAGGTAACGCCATAAATACCATCAGTATTCTGGGCAGCGGCTGGCTCGGACTGCCGCTGGCCGAGCGTTTCGTGGCGCATGGTTACCGGCTGAAAACATCGACTACGTCCCCGGCTCGCCTGCCGACACTCGCCGCATTGCCGAGCGAGGCCCACATCGTCGACATCGGCAAACCCCTGGACGATATCGATGCGTTTCTGCAGTCGAACACGCTGATCGTCAACATCACCTCCAAGGACATCGATGGATTCGAGCACCTGGTGCGGAAAATCGAAGCGTCCGGAATCGAGGCGGTGCTGTTCGTGAGTTCCACGTCGGTGTACCCGGACAGCTGCAAACTCGTTTCCGAAACGGCGGGCGAGGAGTCGCCGGATCATCCGCTGGTCGACATCGAAAACCTGTTCCTGCAAAGCCGGCAATTTCGTACGACCATCGTCCGCTTTGCCGGCCTGATCGGCGGCAGCCGCCACCCGGGCCGGTTTTTTCGTGGCGGCAAGGTCGTCAAAAACCCGGAGGCCAACGTCAACCTGATCCATCGCGACGACTGCATCGACATACTCGATCGAATCGTCGCCAACGGCCTCTGGGGCGAAATCTTCAACGCCTGCGCCGATTCACACCCGAGCAAGCGGGAGTTTTATACGCAGGCCGCAAAAATGGCGGGTGCGCCGTCACCGGTTTTCGAGGACAGCGACGAGCGTTCCTACAAGATCGTCGACAACCGCAAGCTGAAACGGGTGCTCGGCTATGAATTCCGGCACCCCGACCTGATGGCCATTCGATTCGACTAGAACAGCCCGGCACGGGCGCCTTGCACGATAGAAAATAAGGGGACAGTTTACTTAATTCACAAATAAGTAAACTGTCCCCATAATTCCCGAAAACGTCAGCCAACGCGTCGCAGTATGCGATCCAGCATGCGATCGCTCAGCACGCGCTTCAACCAGGTGAACAGGTAGGTCGGGAAAGTGACCGGGTAGCGTATTCTGGGTCGCCGGCTCTCCAGTGCGTGCAACACGCGTTTCAACACGGCCTCCGGCGGCAGCGTAAATGGCTGCAGGTTGCCGCTCGCCTCGAAACGTTGGATCATTTTCCCGTAGCGTTCGCGATGCACGCTGTTTTCCACGTCGATGTGCTGCTGGAAGGCGCGGTAGGCGTTTGCGCGAAACCGGCTTTCCACCGGCCCGGGTTCGATCAGGCTGACGTGAATATTGGTCCCGGCCAGCTCCAGCCGCAGGGTGTCGCTGAATCCCTCGATGGCGAACTTGCTCGCGTTATACGCGCCGCGCATCTGCATCGCGGCAAATCCGAGGATCGAGCTGTTTTGAATAATCCGGCCGTAGCCCTGTGCACGCATGACCGGAATGACGAGATTGGTCAGCTCCATCCAGCCGAACACGTTGGTTTCGAATTGCTGGCGCATCGCCTCGCGGCTCAGATCTTCGCAGGCGCCGGGCTGGCCGTAGGCGCCGTTGTTGAATAGGGCATACAAACGCCCGCCGGTCTGTTCCAGTACCTGCTCGACGGCTGATTTGATACTCGCGGAATCCGCGTAATCGAGCACCAGGCACTCGAAGCCGGCCTGTTGGAAAGGCGCACGGTCGTGCGGGTTACGCACGCTGGCAAAGACGCGATAACCGCGTGCATGCAACGCCTTTGCGACACACTCGCCGATGCCGCTGGAACAGCCGGTGACGAGTACGCTGCGCTTTGCCGTGTCGTCGATCTGCGCCACGGCTCAGGACTCGTCGAGCGCAAAGCGTTCGCGCAGGAAACGGGCGATGCCTTCCTCGTCGTGATGTCCGATGACCGCCGTCGCCGCCGCCTTGACGGCAGCGTTGGCGTTGGCCGGGGCGTAACCCTCGTCGGCGGCCTCGAACATGCTGAGGTCGTTGTCGCTGTCGCCGAAACAGATGACGCGCTCGAGGCCCAGCAATGCCTTCAACGTCTTGATCGCGCCGCCCTTGCTCGCGTCGCTGTGGTGCACGTCGAGCCAGTGCCACTCGGCGCCCTCGCGGGCGAGGCCGGAATACGCGACCAGGTGCGCTTCGTCCTCGACCCCGTGCACGAGCGCCTCGATGGCGCCGGGCGCCCCGATCGAGTTGACGTGCGTGACGGCGGCATCGGCCGGCAGTTCCTCGAGCGCGCGCATCCTCACGTGGCCACCGAGCCTGAGGGCCCGAACCAGCTCGAGATCGGCCGCCGATTGCAGCACGGGGTGGTAAACAGTGCTGTTATCGTCTGCGTCCAGGGTGAAGACGAACGGCGTCACCCCATGGTGGAAGCAGGCCTGGACGACGTTTTCGAGCTCGGCCGCGGTGAGCGTCGCGCTGCTCGAAAATTTCTGCTGCTCGGGATGCCAGATCATGACGCCGTTCTTGTAAGCCTGCGGCAGCGGGAAGCAATGGCCTTCGAGGATGGCCCGCGCCCCGTGCAGCGTGCGGCCCGTCGCCACGGTGTAGGCAATCTCGCGTTGCGACAACAGTTTCAGCGTCTCGCTGGTGTAAGCCGAGATCGCCGATTGCCGGTTGAGCAGCGTTCCTTCGAGGTCGAAAACAATGAGTTCCATCGATCACAGGCCGTGGTGAATATGGGGCGCCAGTTTCGCCGCTCGGCCGGGCCGATGCAAACCCGACAATTCAGGGGGGCAGTATACTGAATTCTCCAGTGTCAAGTTAATTGGCCATTTTCGAAATAAGTATATTGTCCCCTCTATTTCGCCAGAAAGCCTTACAACTTGTACCTTGCGGACGTTTTTTGCTTATCGCACCACCACGACAGAGCAATCAGCATGGTTGACCACTTTCGACGTATTCGATCCGAGGAAATAGTCTATTAATCCCGGTTTATGCGAGGCGAGGATAATCAGGTCGGCATTCGTGGCTTTAGCCTCTTTCAAGATGGTGCTGTAGGTATGGCCGGCACGGACTTCTACACTAATTTTTCGATCGTTGTTGTCGATAATCGACTCCAGCGCTTCGCGTGCCTTTTGCATCGAGTTTTCCTTGAAATTCGACGGCAGGTCGATGTCGGTCCAGTTAGGAATATCTTCCATGACGTAGAGCAGGGTAATTGCTGCTTCCGAGCCGGTAATCGACAGCGCGACGTCGAGGGATTTGCGCCCCTCATCGAGGTGGGCGACGTCAACCGGCAATAAAATTGTGTTAAACATGATCAATGGTCCTCAACGAAAGGATTAAAGGATACACCCGGGCGCGTAAAAGTTAATGATTATTGAGAGGAGTCACGGGCCTGGTCACGGTGGTCACGGGATCAGGTCTTTGGTCACGGGGTCAGGTCTTTGATTTTTAATCTGGACTTCAAAACCAAAGACCTGACCCA
>JAOTTY010000081.1 GCA_029864185.1 Gammaproteobacteria bacterium | reverse complement strand
TCGCCGGTAATCTCGGGTGCGCTCCAGCCGTATTCGTTCGCGACGCTCGCGAAACAGTGTAATACGTCGAGCTGCGCCAGCGCCGATGCGCAGTGCTGCAATCGCGTCAGGTCTGCCCCGAGCTGCTGCAACAGCGCCTCGTACAGGTATTTCTCGCGCGCCAGTGCACGGTCGCGGGCACTCAGCACCTTGTCTTCGAACGCCTTGAGCTCTGGCGTGATATAGCGCTCCACCGCTTTCAGAGTTTGCCGGCGCAGGTAGTCGGCGGGGACCGCCTGGCTGTGCGTTTTGCTGACCTCGATATAGAACCCGTGGACTCGATTGTAGGCCACCTTGAGCGAATTGATGCCGGTCTTTTGCTGTTCCTGCTGCTCGAGGTCGGTCAGGAATTGATCGGCGTTGGCGGAGAGCGCGCGCAGTTCGTCGAGTTCAGGATCGAAGCCCGTTTTGATAACCCCGCCGTCGCGGATCAGCATCGGTGGTTCATCGATGACGGCGGCGTCGAGCAACGCGATCACTTCCGGGTGGCTGCCGATGCCCTCTGCCAGTTCCATGATCAACGGGCTGTCGAGACGCTCCAGCCGGGCCTGCAGCGACGGCAGCAGTTGCAGCGTGGATGACAGCGTCGTCAGGTCGCGCGGGCGCGCCGATAGCAACGAGATGCGCGCGACGATGCGTTCGATGTCGCCGCACTCCCCGAGGCACTCGCCGAGAGGTTCGAACTCGTGGTTGTCGAGCAGGCTGGCGACGGCGTGGTGGCGCTGGCGCACCTGGTCGCGGTCGCGCAACGGTTTCTGTATCCAGCGCGTCAGCTCGCGATGGCCCATCGCCGTGCGGCAGTGATCGATGATGCCGAGCAGGCTGTTTTTTGTCGAGGTGTCGTTGAACGACCGGGTCAGCTCGAGGTTACGGCGGCTGTTCGCGTCGATCAGCAGCAGGTCGTCCGGCCGCTCGAGGCGCGGCGGTTGCAGATGTGAGACGGTCGCTTTCAGCGTGTCTTTGACATACTGCAGCAGGCAACCGGCGGCGCTGATCGCAAGCTTCGACCCGGCGATACCGAAGCCCTCCAGGTCGCGTGTCTGGTACTGCTCGCAGAGCAGCCGGGTCGCGGAACCGATCTCGAAATACCACGGCGGCATCGCGTGGGCCCGTTCAGCCTGGGCCGGGTCCAGTGGCGGGGCCTGGTCCTCGCAGTAGATGATCTCGGCGGGATTCAGGCGTGCGATTTCGCTGCGCAACAATTCGTCGCGGTCGAGCTGGCCGAGTGAAAACCGGCCCGAGCTGATTTCGAGCGCGGCCAGCCCCCAGCCCTCTTGCTGGTGATAAATACAGCACAGCAGGTTTTCGCGGCGGTCCTGCAACAGGGCCTCGTCGGTCAGCGTGCCAGGGGTGACAACGCGTACCACCTTGCGTTCCACCGGTCCCTTGCTGGTCGCAGGATCGCCGATCTGCTCGCAGATCGCGACCGATTCGCCGATCTTGACGAGCTTGCCGAGATAACTGTCGACGGCATGGTAGGGCACGCCGCACATCGCGATCGGCTCGCCGCCGGATTGCCCGCGCTTGGTCAGGGTGATGTCGAGCAGGCGCGCCGCCTTGCGAGCGTCCTCGTAGAACAGCTCGTAGAAGTCGCCCATGCGGTAAAATAGCAGCGTATCGGGATGGTCCGCCTTGATGCGCAGGTACTGCTGCATCATCGGGGTATGGGTCTCCGATTTCGATTTTACCTTGTCCGTCGTCGTCACCGGATCAGGCCTCGATCCGGATTTGCCGACGGTTTGCCTGTTGTCATGCGTGGTCCCGTTGCTTACGGCGGGTATTAGCCGCCGTGGTGGTATAAAGCGGCAATTTTAAAGGAACGGCCGTTAACCGGCTATAGCCCGTGAGCGATCGGCGGATGGAAAGTGGGATGGTTTGCTGCCGTGTGCCGGCCCCGGGACGAGCCGTTTCGAGGCGGCCCGGCCGATGCCGGGCACCACGGCCCTCCGCGCCGCCAGCAGGTCAGGCTAGCTGGCCTCGCGCCATACGGTCGCTTCGTCCAAATTGTCCGCGATCGGCCGGTCCGGCTCGGCGACTTTCATCGTCACCAGCTCTTCCGCGCTGGTCGGGTGAATCGCTATGGTGCTGTCGAAGTCCGCCTTGGTGGCGCCCATTTTGACCGCGACCGCGAAACCCTGCAGCATCTCGTCGGCGCCGTCGCCGACCAGGTGGATGCCGACCACCTGTTCGCGATGACCCGCGCAGACCAGTTTCATCGCCGTGGTAGCAGCATGTGCGGACAATGCGTATCGCATAGGCTTGAAACGGCTCTCGTATACGGTCACGTCTCGATCGCCATAGCGCAGGCGGGCTTCGGCCTCGCTCAGTCCTAGGGTGGCGACCGGCGGATGCGAAAAGACGACGCTGGGGATGTTGTGGTAATCCACCTTCGCGCGGCTGTCGCTGCCGAACAGGCGTTTGCCCAGCTTGCGCCCGGCGGCGATCGCGACCGGGGTCAGCGAGGCTTTGCCGGTGACGTCGCCGATTGCGTAGATACCCGGAACGGCCGTGTTCTCGTATGCGTCGACGCCGATGATGCCGCCGGGCATGGCCTCGAGGCCGGCTGCCTCAAGATTGAGCGCTGAAGTATTGCCGCGCCGACCGACCGCCCAGATGACGGTGTCGAAGCCATCGACCGAGGCGCCGTCGATCGAATGCACGGTTATGCCCCGGTCGTCGCGGTCGAGCGCGACGACGAGGAAGCCGGTTTTGACGTCGATATCCTGCTTTTGCATCTCGACGGTCAACACCTCGCCGATCATCGGATCGAAGCGCTCCAGCAGCGCATCCTCCATCGCGAACAGGGTGACTGCCGTTCCGAGCGCGCGCAGTACGCCGGCGAGTTCGACGCCGATATAGCCGCCGCCGATCACCGCGACGCGACGCGGTTGCTGCTGCAGTTCGAAGAAGCCATCCGAGGTGATACCGAGTCCGGCCCCGGGTACCGGTGGCACGACCGGTTGCCCTCCGGTCGCGATAACGATGTGATTCGCGGAGTAGTGGTCATCGCCGACGGCAACGGTCGATGCGTTGACGAAACTGCCGTGGCCCTGGATGTGATCGATAGCGAGCCCGTCGACATAAGCGGTCCAGTAGTCGTTAATATTGTCGATGTAGCGCTCGCGTTCCCTCACCAGCTTGCCCCAGTCGGTTCTGCCGCGCCAGCTCTCGATGCCAAAGGATCCGGCATCGTCGACTGCGTGCGCGAGGTTGGCGGCGTACCACATGATTTTCTTCGGCACGCAGCCGTTGTTGACGCAGGTGCCGCCAATCTCGCCAGCCTCGATCAGGGCGACGCTTTTACCGAGCCGCGCCGCGGTCTCCGCAGCGGCGAGACCGCCGCTGCCGCCGCCGATGACGATAAGATCATAGTGTCGTTGTTTCATCTTGCTTTTCCTGGTTTGAAAAAGCGGGTGCCCCTGGACAGGGCACCCGTGTTAGGGTTGAGACATCGCGTCAGGCGGCGATGTCCCTCGCCAGATAGGTCGCGAGGTTTTCCGAACCGCCAATGTGGATACCATTGACGAATACCTGCGGAACGCTCGAGCGACCCGCCACGGCGCGCAGCGATGCCTCGGTGTAGTCGCGGTTCAGCACCAGCTCTTCGAAGTCGATGCCCGCCTCGCGCAGCATGCCCTTGGCGCGCGCGCAGAATTCGCAGCCCTCGCGGGTGAAGACAGTGACGTCTTTCGGCTTCTCCGCGTGCGGCGCGATATAGGAAAGCATCGTATCCGCGTCGGAGACTTCGAACGGGTCGCCGGGCAGGTCGGGCTCGATGAACATTTTTTCGACAATGCCGTCCCGGACCAGCATCGAGTAACGCCACGAACGCTTGCCGAAGCCGAGATCTTCCTTGTCGACGAGCATACCCATGCCCGCGCTGAAGTGACCGTTGCCGTCAGGCAGAAAGGTGAGGTTGTGAGCGTTCTGTTCCTGCTTCCACTCGTTCATGACGAAAGCGTCATTGACCGAGATGCACACGATGTCGTCGACACCGTGCTGCCTGAACGCCGGCGCCAGCTGGTTGTAACGCGGCACGTGGGTAGACGAGCAGGTGGGCGTGAAAGCGCCGGGCAGCGAGAACACGACCACGGTTCTGCCCTTGAAGATGTCGTCGCTGGAAACGTCGACCCAGTCGTGGTCGCGGCGGGTGCGGAAAATGACCTGGGGAACGGATTGTCCTTCGTGATTCTTTAACATGGATAGACTCCTGGTTGTTCAAGGTTAAAAAAATTTGCCGACGTGCGGCCTTGCAACAGTGGGGAGGAGTATGGGGGCGAGAATACGATAGATAAAATCGTTTGTTTCTATTTAATTGATAGGTATTAACGATTTACTGTCGACGCTGCAGGCCCGTTTCCGTAGACAGGGGACAGCCGGGGTCTGCCCGGGCGGGTTACCTCGTGATAACGGCGGCGGACGCGCCCGATCCGGAAATCCGTGGTGCGAACAGGTTGCCTGTCAGGCCCCTGCCGCGCCCGGATTTGACCGATCCGCCGGCCGCAGTGGATGCACGGTGTTTGGCAGGCTTTGCAATATGACCTGCACCAGGACCTGCAGCGCCTGCTTGCGCGGGAAACTTTTTCTGAACACCAGGGATACCCGGCGATGGGCATCCTCGAAATCGAGCTTGCGCGCAACGATGCCGCTGCCGCTAGTCCAGGACCCGCGCATCGCGAGAGCCGGTACCAGCGTCGAGCCGAATCCGGCGCCAACGAGCTGCAGCAGGGTTTCGAGGCTGGAGGCCCGAAGGTCGGCCATTTCTCCGCCGCTGTTGCGTTCCTGCAAATGGCATAAGTCCATTACCTGCTGCGCCAGGCAATGTCCTTCCGACAGCAGCAGCAGGTCGGTATTGTCGAGGTCGTCGCGCGTTATCTCGTCCTTGAGGTAGAAGGGATGGTCGCTCGGGTGGGCGATCCAGAAGGGTTCGTCGAACAGCGCTATCGTCTCGAACTCCTGTTCGTCGACCGCGGTCGCGAGCAGGGCCGTGTCGATCTCGTGATGCTGTAGCCGCGCTATCAGCGTATCGGTGGTTTCTTCCGACAGCACCAGTTTCATCTGCGGGTGCTGCCGTTTCAGCGGCACCAGGATCAGCGGCATCAGGTAAGGGCTCAGGGTCGGGATCGCGCCGACCCGTAGCGGCCCCGCCAGCGGGTCCTGGTGCGCCTGGGCCAGTTGCCGCATCGCGCCGGCCTGTTCGATGATCAGCCGCGCGTGGCGCAGCAATTCCTCGCCGATCGGCGTGACCTGTACCGCGCGGTTGCTGCGCTCGAAAATCGCTACGCCGAGTTCGTCCTCGAGCTTCCTGATCTGGCCGCTCAGGGTGGGTTGGCTGACGAAACACCGTGCGGCAGCCTTGCCGAAATGATGCGTCTCGGCAACGGCGATAATGTATTTGAGATCGCGCAGATTCATGGTTGAGTACGATAGGTTTTGACGATTAAGATACCACAAGCATACGGCTCAGGGTATCGCCCGGTGTGCGCCCGCGAGTTCCTCCTTTTATGGACCGACGTCGATCATCACTTCGTTGCGCCGCAGAAACGGCAGCGTCCACGGCGGATCGTACCCCGCAACCCGGGGCGGCGACCTTTCTGCGAGTTCTTTCTCGCCGAGCCAGTCTCGCAACCGTGCCAGGTTATCCCCAAAGCTGGTCTCTCTCAGCAAACCGGAATAGCGCAGCACGGCAACCCGTCGCGCCGGCAAGGCCGCAAGTCTGACCTGAACATCGGTGGGCAGCGGAGCGTTTTCGAGGGTAAAAGCCGAGGGCAGCACGAACGCGAAGCGCCACCCGGCGCTCGTCTGCTGGCTGGTGACGGGCGCCGTCATTTCGATCCTGGTAGCGGTGCTTTCGCCCTGATGCAAAGCCATCACGGGCGCGGTCATCGCGATTGCGGCGGTCGCTTCGTTGTCCCCGGAAATGTACCCGAACAGGCGACGGAAGGCGATTCCGCCGGCCTCGTCGAAGCCCGTGTCGACGATTGTTTCCGCGATCACCATGGGCTCGTAGCGCCGCAGCTCGAACGCCCCCTCCTGTTGCAGCACCTGGTAACCCGCCTCTTCTACGCTGCGCACACCGAATACCGAACAGCCCGACAGCAACGACATCAGGGTAAGTGATAAAGGTATTGCGATGGATGAGGGCCTGAAGTCGAGCAGTCGGATACAGGGCATGGCTCACTCGCTGGGTGGTTGCATGGTGGCACCAGGATTGGCATAAATGTGTTCACCTCGATAGGTACGTGGCAAATCTCCCGCAGGATCAGGCAGGGGTGCAATCGACCTCGGGCGATCCATGGCGGATGCCGGGCTGTAAAGAGTCACTGGGAAATTCAGAACTGATTTGGCCACAGGCTCGGAATGGCCGTGACGGCGATCATCCATGGCGTGAGGCAGCTCGCCGGGGACCAAAGGCGGCCGGCGCCTTGCTGAAACCGGCAAACGCGTACCGCATCGCCACGCTGTTCTCGGAGATGTGAGTTGCAGTCATGAAACTGGGACCATTGATGTCGATGGAAGCCAGGGAACTGCTACCGCGCGAAATAACCGAACTACTGGCAGGATTGCGCAATAATGCACATGGCATGATCGACGATCAGCTCGAATCGGTGCGCGCCGAGAGTTGGGGTAAACGCTGGCAGGACAGGTTTACCTGTCTCAGCAAAAAGCCGTTCGCCGCGGCTTCGATAGAGCAGGTCCACGAAACGATCTGGACAGTTTTGCCTGGCTGAATTAACGCTTCTTATTCGAGCGCCGCTGTTCCGGATGCAGGCTCTTGCCGAGGATATGCTCGCTGCGGGCGATCGCGTGATCGCTCGTGGTAACGATAAAAGGATCGGGCTCGCCAACCGTTTTGACGTCTTTGCCGTCGTAGTTCAGCGACGCCAGGAAATGCCGCATGCAGTTCAGTCGTGCACGTTTCTTGTCATCCGACTTGATTATCGTCCAGGGCGCATCGGCGGTATCGGTATAGAAAAACATCGCTTCCTTGGCCTCGGTGTAATCGTCCCACTTGTCGATCGACGCCTGGTCGATCGGCGATAGTTTCCATTGCTTGAGGGGATCCGTCTTGCGCGACTCGAAGCGCTGGCGCTGCTCTTTCTGGGTCACCGAGAACCAGTACTTGAACAGCAGAATGCCGGAACGCACCAGCATACGTTCGATTTCCGGGCACTGGCGCATGAATTCGAGGTAGGCGGACGGGTCGCAGAATCCCATGACGCGCTCGACCCCTGCGCGGTTGTACCAGGAGCGGTCCAGCAGTACTATTTCACCGGCCGAGGGCAGATGCTGGATATAGCGCTGGAAATACCACTGCGTCTGTTCCGCGACGGTCGGCTTCTCGAGGGCGACAACCCTCGCGCCGCGCGGGTTGAGGTGCTCCATGAAGCGTTTGATCGCGCCGCCCTTGCCGGCCGCATCCCTGCCTTCGAAAACGATAACGATTTTCTTGCCGGTTTCCTTCACCCATTTCTGCACCTTCAGCAACTCCACCTGCAGCCTGGCCTTTTCGCGTTCGTACTTGACCCTGCCGATCCTGTCGGTGTAGGGGTACATCCCGTTTTCGAAGCGACGAATGACGTCCATGCGCTCGATTTCGTGCTCGGCGATACTGTTGTCTTCCATCGACGGGGATTCGAATCGCGAATTGTCGGCGGTAGCCGTGCTGGCGGCAGTATCCGGGTTGCCTGTCTCGGTCATGTCGAAAAGTGGGTGGTTGAAAGAGTCGAAGTATATCACCTCGTCTGCGATAAACCACGGCCAGGCGGGACGGGACCTGGCCTAAACCGGGTGGCGTCACGTTCCGATAGCCCTTGAGTCAGCTGTGGTCGGCGAGCCGCGGCATCTGCTTCTCGTAATCGGATTCGACGATACCCTTGCGGATCCTGCGCAGAAAGTATATTTCGAAGGCGATTCTGGCGTAATGCAAACAATTTTTCCGGAGGACCAGTTGGCATTGCGCGACAGTGTTCGCAGAACGCGTTTTCGATACCGGCAGGTCGAGTATAATGCACGCATGAATGCAGATCCCGAACAACTGGTCAATCGTCTGTCAGCATTGCTGTTGAGCCAGCGCAAGCAGGTCTGCACCGCGGAATCCTGCACCGGGGGACTGATCGCGAAAACGTTTACCGATCGAGCGGGAAGTTCCGACTGGTTCGAGCGAGGTTTCGTAACCTACAGTAATTCCGCCAAGAGCGAAATGCTGGCGGTGCCCGCGTCGGTCATCGAGGACTATGGCGCGGTTAGCGAGCCCGTGGCCGTCGCGATGGCGAGCGGTGCGCTGCGGCATAGCCACGCCGACTTCGCGATCGCGGTAACCGGCGTCGCGGGCCCCGGCGGCGGCAGCGCGGAAAAACCGGTCGGCACGGTCTGGATTGCGGTGGCCTCGTCCGACCAGGTGGACGCGAGGCTGTTCCGGTTCGACGGCGACCGCGCGGCGGTGCGCGATGCAACGCTGCAGGCCGCGATCGCAATGCTGCTCGACTTGATAGAATCGAGCTAGATGCAACTTATTCAAGACTACCCGGTGTGCGCTGGAGCGCCAATCGAGTGAATACCGGGCCGAAGATTTCGAAAATTACCGTTGACGCGATTACGATTGGCAGCATGACCTGTCGATATTCCGGAAACCGATTCGACGCGACCAGCGCCATGCCGATCGCGACGCCAGCCTGTGGCAGCAATGCGACCCCCATCCAGTGTCGACTGGCCTTTTCCGCCTGGCTCAGCAGCGCTCCGAGCCACGCGCCCAGGTATTTTCCGGCAGTGCGACAAAGTATGTAGACGACACCTATCGCGCCGACAGCGGCAAGCGCGTCGAATTCCAGCGAAGCACCAGCCAGAACGAAAAACACCACCATGAACAGGGACTCGATACCCTCGATCGCATGAAACGGGTATTCATGATGCCGCGCCAGGTTCGCGATCACCGCGCCCATGACGATCGCGGCAACCAGGTAGGATACATTCAGCCAGAGCGCAAGCCCGCCACACAGAAACACGATACCGAGCGCCTCGGACAGCATGGGTTGTCCCGGTTTGATGCGTCCCGTCAGAAAAGCAGCGGGCAGGCCAATTGCAAGTCCCAGCATTACCGCGCCGCCAAGCTCGTGGAATACCAGCATCAAAATGCTGTTATCGCCCGCCATTCCGTTCAGGGAAGTCGCTACCGCCATGCCGATACCGAACAGCAGCAACGCCCAGATATCGTCCAGTACGACGATCAGCAGCAGGAGTTCAGCGAAGCGGTTTCTGACGCCGGTTTCTTCGACCACGTCGAAGATTGCCGCCGGCGCAGTGGCGGCGGCGAAGCACCCCAGTAACACGGCAATTTCGATCTTAACACCCATCGCAAGCATGCCGAGGCACACCAAAACGGCCGGTAACAGGGCAGCGCATATGGAAATCGAAAATGATCTGGCGCTGTGATCGCGTAACGTATTCGCAGTCAGTTTACCTCCCAGCAGGAAGCCGACCATGAGCAGGGTCATATCAGCGATCATTTCGAAACGATCGGTAAACAGTTCAGGAATCAGGCCCACAAAGCCTTCGCCGATAAATGCGCCGAATATCAGCAACAGCGTCGCACGTGGGAGAAAACTGCGCTGCGTAACGGTCGACAATAACAGGCCTACCAGCAGGATGCCGCCGATAGTCAGCAGAAACTGTGACGACAGGTCGGTGGATTCAAGCTCCATCGGTTAGTGAGTCACCTTCGTTATCCGGCACAGGTGGGTTTTCAGGTTGGCCTGCTGTGAAACCGGATCCAGGCGTATCCCGGTCAGATGATTGACGCTCGAGCCCGGGTGGTAGGGTTGCTGCTCGTCCCATCCGATCGGAACGAAGATGCTGCTGGGCCGGATACCGCGATGAATCCAGGCGCGCGCGACGATGCTGCCGCGGGGGGTTTCGATGGCGACCTGGTCGCCGTCGGCTATCCCGATACTGGCGGCCTTTTGTGGGTGTATCTGGCAGTAAAGCTCGGGCCACATTTCCTGTGCCTGCCAGAAATAATGCGTCCATGAGTGGAAGTGTGGCGCCGGCGGCCGGCCGGTCACCAATTCGGTGTCGAAGGCCGCGTCGCGGGTGACGTGTTCGTTGACGATCTGCCCGGGATATACCGGCGTTTCCGGGCCGAAAAAAGCAGAAGCGACCCTCGTTTCGCGGTACTTGATGTGCGGCAGGCTGACCAGTTGCTCGGCCTCGGTATAGAATTCGGGTAGCGCGGACAATCCCATGCCGTTGAATTTTCGGTCCTGCTCGGGCGTCCAGAACTCGAGCTTGCCGCTGGGGGTCGGGTAGCTCAACCCGGCCTGCGGCTGGTGACGCATCTTTTCGGTGACGTAGACGGGATCGATTTCGTCGCCGATCGGGTCGAAGCGGGGCAGGCGCAGGCTGCGATTGGGCTTGCTTAGCAGGTCTGCCGTGGTGGCGTCGGCAAGGTCCGGTGTCGCGGCAACCAGCACCTCGTCCCACAACCTGCGCGGTTCCTTGTAATCATCCCTGAGCACGTCGCCGAAGCCGAATTTTTTACCCAGCTCGATCCAGAACCAGTGGTCGGATTTGGCATCCCCCGGAGGGTCGATGAATTTATCGTTCCACACGATGCGGCGGTCCTCGGCAAAGCGCGTCGTACCGCCTTTTTCGATGCCGCTCGCCATCGGCAGCACATAGTCGGCGTAGCGCGACGTCGCGTTTTTGAACAGCTCCATGTGCACCACGAGATCCAGCGCCTGTACCGCCTTGCGCACCCGGTTCTGGTCGGGCCATTGCGCCAGCGGGTTGTTGCCGGTGATCAGCGCCCTGATCGGGTAGGGCTTGCCGTCGAGCATCGCCGCCATCCAGTCGGAGGGATTCTTGCCGATCGCCGGGCGGGTCGGGGGTTTGCGACCTTCCGGTATGCGCGGCGGTTGCCAGTTTATCTCCGACGAGACATTGAAATAACCGCCACCGCGGCGCCCCCAGTTACCGGTCATCGCCGCGACGAACATGAAAACGCGGTTGGTCTGCGCCGAGTTGGTATGCTGGTTGATGCCGCGGCTCACGAAGATCATGCAGCCGTTAGCCGTCGCGATGGTTCGCGCCAGCGCTTCGATCTGCGCTGCTTCGAGATCGGTGACCGCGGCGGTCCAGTCGAGATCGTATCCCTGATCGATGACGAAATCGCGCCACTCGATCCAGCCCAGGAGCCAGCGCTCGCAGAATTCGCGGTCGTAGAGGTCATGCGTAAACAGGTAGTGGATGATGCCGAGGCCGAGCGCCATGTCGGTGCCCGAACGAATCGGCAGCCACGCGTCGGCCTTGCTCGCGGTCACGGTCAGGCGCGGGTCGACGGCGATCATGCGCGCCCCGTTTTTCAGGCGCCAGTCGTTGACCATGCCGAAATTGACCGGGCGAGTTTCGGCCTGGTTGTCGCCGATGTAGACATAGGCCTCGGCGCTGCCGATGTCTGCCTCGGTGTAGACGTTAGCCATAAGGCCCGTACCTTGCGTCAGGTCCAGCGCGACACCCCTGCCCAGACTGCAGTAGGGTTCGGTGGTGGCGACGTTGGCGGTGCCCCAGAGACCGGCAAACAGCGGAATCGCGCCGATGATGTTCAGTACCCCGGTGCGCGAGCCAGACTGTATCGCCAGCGCCTCGCTGCCGTGCTCGTCGCGTATCTTCGACAGTTTCTGCGCGATCTCGCGCAATGCCTGCTCCCAGCTGATTTCCTCGAAATGGTCGCTGCCGCGCTTGCCGACACGTTTCAGCGGCGTTAGCAGACGGTGTGGATTGTCATACATCTGCAATGTCATTTGCGACTTGGGACAGATACGCCCCTGGAACACCGGGTCTTCGTCATTGCCGTAGATATTGATGACCCTGTCGCCGCGCAGGTGGTATTTGATCGGGCAGCCGTTGAAGCAGATGTTGCAGCCGCCCGGTACGATGCGCTCCTCCTGCTCCAGTAATTCTATCTTCTCGGTTTTTCGGTAGGTACCGCGTGCAAGGTCGGTTTTCAGCGATGCCCGACTCATATGGTCTCGCATCAGCGCCGGGATACTGCGCGCCGGCTGATCGGCCGGCTCTTTGTCGATGTCGCGAGGCCTGCGCAGGTAAATCGTCGCCGGCTGCTGCAGAAAGTGATCGGTATCGAGAATTTCGCGCCCGTCCAGGCGCGCCTGTTCGAGCAGCGCCCTGCGGTTGTCGAAACTGATCGCGCGGGCGGGACAGACGGACGCACAGGCCGGGCCGAGATCCCTGGCCCTGCGTTCGGCGCAAAGGTCGCACTTGACCGCGTGATGCCGGTCGGCGTTGTAGCCGATCGCGCCGTAGGGACAGGACAGCGCGCATTCGCCACAGCCGGTACAGCGATTTTCATCGATGGCGACAACCCCGGTAAGCGGATTTTTCGAGATCGCCTTCGGGTAAACCGGGCAGGCGCGCAGGCAGGCCGGGCGCTCGCATTGCTGGCAGGTAACGGTCAGAAAATCGAGTCTGGGTAGCGAGTTTCCGTCGCCGTCCAGCTGTTGCTGATCGAACCACATCACGCGGTTACGGTAGCTGCCGGGGCCGAGCGCGTTGGTTTGCTTGCAGGCGGCCTCGCAGCTCTTGCATCCGGTGCAGCGCTCCAGGTCGATCATCAATGCCAGCTGGGTGGCCGAATCGGTCATGGCGAGCCGCCCCAGGCGGTGATGTGCCACCAGTCTATCGGGCCGCCTGCCGCGGCGTACCCGGCGAAGAACAGCACCACGACGACGTGCGCCAACAGACCCAGATAGAAGGCCAGTGCGGCGAACATATGGATGCGCCGCGACCAGCCGAGTGCTACCGGCACGCCCGCGCGAGCCCCGATCATGCGGGCCTCGCGCGCGGCCAGCGCCTGGTAGCGAAAGCTTTGCAGCGGACGGCGTAGCCAGTGCTTCAGCGCCGGTGAAAACTGCGCTTCGTCGGCCTCCGCATCGAGCGTTTTCAATAAAATTATTTTGTTGTCGATGACGGCCTGCAGCGCTGGTTTATCGAGTTTCTGCGGCGCGCTGAATCCGGTCGGCAGGCTGCTACGCGCGAACAGCAGGCTGAATCCCCGGGAAAATACCGCGCGTAGAATGCTCCCCTGGACGATTAATAATACCAGTAGCAGCAGAACGATCCCGGGCGGCGATAGCCAGTCGCCGGAGGCGGCATGAACGAATATCAGGCAGCCGCCGAGCGACGTGGCCAGCACGTGCACGACGAACCAGGTCGGCGGGCTTGCACTTAGCCCGGAACGTTTCATCACCACGAAACCTAGCGGCGCCAGCAACAGCAGGGCCCCGGCCGCCGCGCTGAGCTGTCCGCTGGTCGAACCCGGAGACGGCCAGGCGGGCGTTAACAGTATCAGGAGCGCGGCCGCGGCCATCGTCGCTGCTAGCAGCAGGATATTGCGTTCCGATAGATCGGGGCGAGTTTTATTGTTCACGAGGCCGCCAAGTATGTATCCCCGAAGCCTAGCGCCGCCGGCGGGATGGTTCAACCGGCGGCGACGAAAAACGGGGTTCAGCCCCATTTTTTTTGCCTGGCTCACGCTATGAGCCATTGACCATCGATAATGAGCGTCAGATTCGAATGCCGGGCGGGCGGAAATTCGGGATAAATCGGGAAGTTCTCTTTATGTTCTCGCTCGGCTATGTGATAATCCGTCAACTCAAACGCAAAGGTAGGTAGCAAATGGACGACAACAAACAAAAAGCGCTCGCAGCCGCACTGGGGCAAATCGAAAAACAGTTTGGCAAGGGATCGGTCATGCGGCTTGGCGATAGCGGGGTCGATACGACCATAGGCACTATCTCTACCGGTTCGCTGTCGCTGGATATAGCGCTCGGTATCGGTGGTTTGCCGCGTGGCCGCGTTATCGAGGTTTATGGCCCCGAATCTTCCGGTAAAACCACGCTGGCGCTGCAGGTGATTGCCGAATGCCAGAAAGCCGGCGGCGCGGCCGCGTTCGTCGACGCCGAGCATGCGCTGGATCCGACCTACGCGGACAAGCTGGGCGTCAACATCGATGACCTGCTGGTTTCACAGCCCGATACCGGGGAACAGGCGCTCGAGATAACCGATATGCTGGTGCGCTCCGGCGCCGTCGATGTCGTCGTCGTCGATTCGGTTGCGGCGCTGACGCCGAAGGCGGAAATCGAGGGCGACATGGGCGATTCGCACATGGGCCTGCAGGCGCGTTTGATGTCGCAGGCGCTGCGCAAGCTTACCGGTAATATCAAGCGATCCAACACGATGGTGATTTTCATCAACCAGATCCGCATGAAGATTGGTGTGATGTTCGGCAACCCTGAAACCACGACGGGGGGCAACGCGCTAAAGTTCTATGCCTCCGTGCGCCTCGACATCCGGCGCATTGGGGCGATCAAGCGAGGCGATGAAGTGATCGGTAACGAAACCCGCGTCAAGGTCGTCAAGAACAAGGTAGCCCCTCCTTTCAAGCAGTGTGAATTCGAGATTCTTTACGGCGAAGGCTCGTCACGCGAAGGAGAACTCATCGATCTCGGCGTCAAGCATGGCCTGATCGAGAAATCCGGCGCCTGGTACAGCTACAAGGAGGAGCGTATCGGCCAGGGCAAGGACAATGTGCGCGGCTTCCTGAAGGAACATCCGGAAATGGCCGATGAAATCGATCAGCGTTTGCGCGCCGAGTTATTACCCAAGCCAAAAGCCAAAAACCCTATTGACAGCGAAGCAGCAGACTTGAACCCAGAAGTCGAACCCGAACTGGTGGAAATTCCCTAGCCTACCTACCCCACTCCACCTGATGTTGCAGAGCTGACAGTGCCCCTGGGAAATATACCTCAGGGGCTTTTTTTTACCGGTAAGCAAAGAGACGACCGCAAATACTCCCGCAAAAAAGTACAAAGACGGGAAAACGCAAAGGGATGGCGGCTTGATTTGTTCAGGCGATGAAATCGGGCAGGGGAATATAGCTAGCATTACCCTCTACAGGCTCCGCGCCTCTGCGCGTAACAACATATTGCGATGGGAATACTGGTAACGAGTGGTTAAGAATGAATAGGTCCGACAGCAAGGTCGAAATTCGCAAGAAGGCAATGGATTTACTCGCGCGACGCGAACACTCCGCGCAGGAGTTGCGCCAGAAGTTGACGGCGCGGGAATTTGATAACGATGCGATCGAAGAGGCCATGCGGGGACTCCGGGACGATGGGCTGCAATCGGATGAACGATTCGCCGAATCCTATATCAACAGCCGTTTTAATGCCGGCATCGGCCCGAGAAAAATTCGATTCGAATTGCGCCAGAGAGGAATAGCCGATGAACTCGTCGATCGGTATCTCGATTTATACTCGGAGCGTTGGGATCAATCGATGATACAACAGCGGGTCCGCAAGTACGGCGATGCAATTCCCGAGGACCATGCCGGGCGT
>JAOTTY010000080.1 GCA_029864185.1 Gammaproteobacteria bacterium | reverse complement strand
CCAATATTGCCACCAAGCCCGAAATACAGGGTGCGGAGCTGGGCCTCGCTGTAGCGCCGAACCGGCAGACCTCTCAATTTCATCAGGCCACATCCGTTCTCGAGCTCGTTGCGGATCTGGTCGACGAGGTCCGCCAAACCGGGTAACGGGAATTCGGCCGCCGTGATTTCGTGCCAGTCGATGCCGCGGTTCTCGACCATCGCAAGCGCGGCCTCGATCTCGCCGATGTGTTCAGGCTGAAGGTCGCAAATCCAGCGTTCGGAATTCGCCATGTCCTTGCCGAGCCAGACGCAGGGGCCTTCGACTGGAACGGCTAATGCCATCTGATACTCCTCTGGTCATTCGGGTAATTCTGCCGACAGCATACCTGACTCCAGAAACACGATCTGGCGCGGGTTAGAGACAGGTCGTCTCGTTGCCGCTTTTCCGTCCGGTATCTCGTGGTTTCATGGCTTCGATTATTTGACTTACAGGGAGGCAGGTCATGGCCAGGATGCCGGGGTTTGTCGTACCCGGTTATCCGCGTTACGTCACCCTGCGCGGGAATCGCCGGCTCGATCGCGGCGATCGCCCTCGCGGCCGCCCGGGATTCATCGAGATACCGGAGCAACAAACCAGCAATTTCCCCACCTCGGAATGCCCCGGACCCGGACCTTCCTCAACCAATTAAGTAAACTGTCCCCGAAATTGTAAACTGTCCCCGAAATTGGCTAGTCTCCCCAGTAACTGTCTTCGGTATACAGCATTTCTTTCAATTTTTTACGTTCGTTGAGATATTCGATCTTCCTTCTGGTTCGAGTTTTTTGCCTTCGGGCGGCGCGATCTTCATGGTCTGCATCTTCGATTTTATCCTCGTCTTCGAGGTAAAAATCGACATCGTTGATATTTATTTTTGACATATCTTTTATTCTCATAAATGCCAGATGCAATATTTAGCTAAAATTCCGGGCAAAAGATAATTAATAAACATCACGGGCTATAAAATAAATTAATCTTTAATTTATTCTCTTGATATCAGGGGTTTATTCGATCTTCGAAGATCTCCGGGCCCACCCGTTTATGTCATCGAAATGAACGAAGAAGCTGATTGACGACTCCGGACAATGCGCGAATAATCGAAGAATTCGGTCCTGCGGGTTCGACGCCATGCTGCTGATTGGCAAATGCATTTATATGAAGATATCAAATTCTGCTAGCGCCTTATCATGGCAAATATAAATCGTATTTTAACTTTGTGCCTGTTTGCCGTTCTCGCCGTCATTGCCTCACCGGGGCAGGCCGGAACTGTGTGTAACCCCGTCGTCGACCCGGTCGCCACCGATACTACCCTGGCACGAACCTTGTCTCGTATCGCAGAAGAATATGAATTCAAACTGTCGTTGCCCGAGTCGCTGGATCACCCCGTCGGTTTTAAAAAAAGCATGACGCTCCAGCAGCTCGTCAAGCACCTCACCAGGGATATGAATACCGTTTTGAAACACAAGCATGTCGCCGACTGCGCGACACCGGTTCTGACCCACCTGATCGTTTTACCGGTTGGCAAGGAAACCGAACATGTCGACACCCAGCAGTCTGCCCAGGCACAGCCGGTGGATTATATATACATCGATAATATGGAGTCGTATGTTTCCAGTGTGCTGGCAGGTAAACAGAAAGCCGACCTTGGGCGCATGACACCCGAGCAACGCGAGGAATTCAAGATGGTGCGGGATGCGCTGGCCGCCAAACCGGTTGAAGAACTGCCTCGGACAGAGGGTACAGACCAGACGTCCGGAGATGCCGCCGGCAATTAGAGTGGAGAATTCAAGAGACAAACATTAGAGCGAACGCTCGAAAGCGGAACACCGGTCCCGGAAAAATCACACCGCGGGATTGTTACTGGGGCTGCTTTTTGTCGATCGAATATCCCTTCGGCAACAATACGAAAAGCCGTCCCTGCTGCTTCATCAGGCCCGCCATTTTTTCGGCCTCGTCGCCCCGGCCCCAGAACACGTCGGCGCGAACATGACCCTTGATGGCGCCACCCGTATCCTGCGCCAGCATGAGCTGGTTGAGCGGCGACTGTTGTTCGTTCGGCAGCGTGGTCTGCAACCATACCGGCGCGCCCAAAGGAATTACGTTGCGGTCTACCGCGATACTGCGACGGGGTGTCAGCGCCACGTTGAGCGCGCCTACGGGCCCGTCTGCCTCGGCGTTTCTCAGTTCGAAAAATATATAACTCGGGTTCTTCGCGAGAACCTCGTTCAGCCGGTTCGGGTTCGACTTCAGCCAGTCCTTGATGGTAAACAGCGTGACCTCTTCTTTTTCCAGTTCCCCCATTTCAGCCAGAACTTTGCCGATGGATTGGTAGGGATGACCATTTTGCCCGGCATAGCCCACCGCTACCGTGGAACCATCCGTGAGCCGAATGCGGCCCGAACCCTGAACATGCAGGAAGAACACGTCGACCAGACTGTTCACCCACAAGATCTCCGTGCCCTGCAGCAGGTCCTGATCGTCATCCAGTTGCGCGCGGTCGTAGTAGGGCACGACCCGGTTTCCGACCAGCTTTCCCCGCAAACGCAGGTTCTTCAGCTGCGGATAAACACGGCCAAGATCGACGATCAGTAAGTCCTTTGGCACACCGTAGAGCGGGTAGCGGAATTCCTCGGACCGTTCCCAGCTGCCTGCCAGCAGGGGCTCGTAGTAGCCGGTGATCAAACCCCGGGTTTCGCCATCCTCCGCGTATACCGGCCGCGCCTCGAAATTCGATTCGAAGAATTCCCTGGCCTCGGCATCGCTCAGGTCTCCGCTATTCTCCGCGAGATGGCAGACTTCCCGCCATTGCTGGTGACCGAGTTTCTGACAACTCTTCAGAAAACCGTCCCAGACGTCGCCCTGATTATCCGCTGCCCAGTTCTGCAGACTCGACCATTCGACCGGGTCGCCTATGCCGGGCGGTCGCGTGGTGCACGCGCTCAGCATCAAAGCGCAGGACACGAGAATCGACAGCGATTTAACCATGGCGAAATTGTATCTTAGTTTTCTACCAGTTGGGTATTGCCGTATGGCAGGAGACGGACCGCGCTTCATGCGAGGGATGCATAACCTTTACTCCGGTTTTAATCGTGGTCCGTCCCCTGTTACCCCCGGCGTAATCGCGGTAACGTCGATATCCGGCTCGATCAGGCTGAGCAGCCGGCCACACTCGCCGCTACCCACGAGATCGCCGTATCGTGTCTCGTGTTCCGTAACGAGATTTTTCGCCAGTTCGAGCCTGCCGGCCTCGATCGCCTGGCGCGCGTAAAACGTAACCCGGGAAAGTTCCGGCAGGAGGAACCGGGGGTTGATTTTCTGGCACTTCTCGATGTAGGCGAGCGCCCGATCATGGCGTTTTTCCCGATCGAGCCTGTATATGATCAATCGCCCGAGACAAAGCAGGGTTCTGGAGGGCCCCCACTGCTCGACGTGTCGATACAGCGCTTCGAGTTCCTGCGCCCGGGTTTGCAGGTAATCATACCGATCCATCAGCATGTAGATCGCGTCGCTGTCTCGATGACACCCTACCATCCGGTAAACCCTGCCCATAAACCGGTCGTATTCCCGCGCGGGCATGCGCTGGGCTTGCTGTTCCCTGACCGCTTTCTTTTTGCCGAACAATGAAATCCTCCAGACAGATCGTTCTATTGTTTAACGAGGAAACACCGGAATTACGTTATCGGGGAGTCGCAGACCCCAGACTTATATAGGACAAAAACAGGCCCCCGGAGCGCAAACTTGCCTTTTCCAGGCCTGGGTCACATGGTTAATTTCGCGTGCTAATCCCTAATTTGAACGGTCACCCTGGATTTAAAAGGTATACTGTCCGCGGAATTCAAACAGGGGGATCGCAAACATGCCCTGCGTTAAAACCAGCAAGGTTGTCAGTAAAACAACCATTCCCGCCAGGCATGCCAGGGCGGCATTTGTAAGCAAGCGCCAACACATCAGGATCATCAATACGCATGGCACCCAGGTCGTCGATTGCTGGGCATTGAATGCCGACAATATGACCGAATTCATGTCTATGGAACATTGCCGGGTTTCGCTGGAAAGCGTCATCCCGCGAAAAGGCGATACGATGGTGACCAATAGACGTCGACCGATTCTGAAAATCGTCGAAGATTCAGCAGGCGGCACCCATGACACGCTACTGGCCGCATGCGACCGCTATCGCTATGAATTGCTGGGGTGTAAGGAATATCACCGGAATTGTACGGATAATTTCTGGGAGGCAATGGTCGAGGTCGGCTGCAAACCCGTGGAATTGCCGTCACCGTTTAACCTGTGGCAAAACACGCCGGTAGAGCCGGACGGTACGATCAAGCCCAATCCCCCGGTGACCAAAAAAGGGGATTACATCGAAATGCGCGCGGAAATGGATCTGGTGATATGCCTGTCGGCCTGCCCGCAGGATATTACCTCGATTTGTGGTAACAAACCGCGCAACGCGCATTTCGAAATATATTAGCATCGGCCCGGGAATTTCCGGGGCCGGGTTATTTATCCTTCATCGATCCGCTGTTCTGTCGCTTTTTCGAAGAGGTGAATATTTTCCGCGGCGACGGAGAGTTTCACCGTTTGTGCGGACCGTGGCAGGTAATGAATACCAGGCAGGCTGGCCGTGAGCGCCTCCCTGCTTCCGTTCAAGCTACCGTGCAGCAGGGTATTGGCGCCCAGGGGCTCGGCGAGCCCGGCCAGCAATTCGATTGGCCCGTTGTCGTCGGGATGCAGGTGCTCCGGTCTGATACCCACGATTACCTCGCCTTGATAATCGCCGTGGTATGGAATCACGGCCTGATTATCAAGCCGCAACTCGCCGGTTTCGATCTTCCCACCCAGCACGTTCATCGCCGGGCTGCCGATGAATTGCGCAGCGAACAGGGTTCGCGGGTACCGATACACCTCGAGCGGGCTGCCGATCTGTTCGGCGACCCCGCTATTCATGACGATCATCCGATCCGCCATGGTCATGGCTTCCACCTGGTCATGCGTCACGTAGAGCGCGGTGACTCCGAGCTTCGATTGGAGCTCCTTGATTTCCAGGCGCATCTGCACCCTGAGCTTGGCATCCAGGTTCGACAGGGGTTCGTCGAAAAGGAATACGGCAGGTTCGCGTACGATAGCGCGTCCCATAGCGACCCGTTGACGCTGGCCGCCCGACAATTGTCTCGGCTTGCGATCCAGATAAGGCTCCAGCTGCAGCAATTTAGCGGCCTCGGCCACTTTTTTTGCGATTTCCGGTTTCGGCAGCCTGGCGATCTTAAGCCCATAGGCCATGTTTTGTCGCACCGACATATGCGGATAAAGCGCATAGTTCTGAAAAACCATGGCGATGTTGCGCTCCATCGGTTCCTTCTCGTTGACCCGCTCGCCGTCGATCAAAATTTCGCCCTCGCTGACCGACTCGAGCCCGGCCACCATGCGCAGCAGTGTCGATTTGCCGCAGCCGCTCGGGCCGACGATGACGATAAACTCGCCATCGGCAATATCGATACTGACCCCATGGATGACCTGGCTCTTGCCAAAGCGCTTGTTGACGTTATTCAGTACTACTGTCGCCATACTATTTCTCGCTATCGACCAGTCCGCGAATGAACAGTTTCTGCATCGAAATGACGATGATGACCGGAGGGATCATGGCCAGGATCGAGGTAGCCATGATGACCGGCCAGTCCGCGGTATCGTCGCCCGACGGAAACATCTGTTTGATACCCATGACAATCGTATTCATCTCCACGTCGGTGGTAATCAGCAGCGGCCACAAATACTGGTTCCAGCCATAGATGAATAGAATGACGAAAAGCGCGGCGATATTGGTGCGGCTCATCGGCAGGATGATATCGATAAAGAAACGCATGGGCCCGGCGCCATCGACACGGGCTGCCTCGGCGAGTTCGTCCGGAATCGTCATGAAAAACTGGCGGAACAGAAAGGTTGCTGTTGCCGAGGCGATCAGTGGGAAGATCAGTCCGCCATAGCTGTTGAGCATGCCGAAGCCCGCGATCACCTCGTAGGTCGGAACGATGCGCACCTCGACGGGTAACATCAGGGTGATGAATATCAGCCAGAAGAAGGCGATGCGGCCGGGAAAGCGGAAATACACGATGGCGAAAGCCGACAGCAACGAGATGATGATTTTACCGATGGCGATTCCCAGTGCCATGATCAGCGAATTGAACAGCATCGTATACACCGGGACGTTGACACCGGATAACAGCGCTTTCGTGTAATTCTCGATAAAATGCCCGCCCGGCAATAACGGCATCGGCGGGCTGACGATCTCCGGTTGAGTCACGGTCGACGCGACGAAGGCCAGCCAGATCGGGAAAAACACGATCAGGACACCACCGATCATCAACGCATGCGTCAACCACAGCGCGCGTCCGCGTTTCTCGACCATTCCCGGCACGGGCTCGTGACTCGATTCAGCCATCAGTAATGCACCCGCTTCTCGACGAACTTGAACTGCACCACGGTCAGGGCACCGACCAGCAGCAGCAGAATCACGGATTGGGCGGCTGACGAGCCGAGATCCTGGCCGACGAATCCGTCCGCAAAAACCTTGTACACCAGAATAGTCGTGGCCTGCTGCGGACCCCCACCCGTAATCGTGTGGATCACGCCGAAAGTTTCGAAAAATGCGTAGACGATATTGACCACCAGCAGGAAAAAAGTGGTGGGGGAAAGCAGCGGCAGAACAATGGTAAAGAATCGACGCCAGAAGCTTGCCCCGTCAATCGCGGCGGCCTCGATTACCGACCGCGGGACGGCCTGCAACGCGGCGAAGAAGAACAGAAAATTATAGCTGACGCGCCCCCAGCCGGATGCGACGACGACGAGCCCCATGGCCTCGGCTTCGTTTAATACGTGATTCCAGTCGTAGCCCAATTGACCGAGATACCAGGAAACCACACCGACCCGGGTGTTGAACATGAAAAGCCATAATACGCCGGCAACCGCGGGCGCCACGGCATAGGGCCAGATCAATAGCGTGCGATAGACGCCCGCGCCCTTGATCAGGCGGTCGGCCATGACCGCCAGGAACAGGGCAGGAACCATCGATACCAGGGTTACCAGCAGGGAAAATACGGCACTGGTCAGAAACGAGGCCCGATAGAATTCGTCGGTCAGCAGAAACTCGAAGTTGCCAAGGCCGACAAATTTTGTCGACAGGCCAAACGGATCGGGGATGAACAGGGATTGCCAGACCGCCTGTCCGGCCGGATAAAAGAAAAAAACCGCGGATATGACAATCTGCGGAAAAACGAGCGCCAGTGGCAACAGCCAGCCTTTGAATGTAACCAGTTTTTCCATCGACCCGGCCCGCGGGAGCGTGGGGTCAATGGCGTCGGTTTGCCACCATTGACCCGCAACGACCCGCGTCGATTAACGGTTAGCCTGTTCGAAACGGCGCAGCAGTTTGTTACCGCGCTCGGCCGCACTGTTCAGCGCGGTTTGCGCATCCTTGTCGCCCGACCACACGGCTTCCAGTTCTTCGTCGATGATGCCGCGAATCTGGTCGAAGGAACCGAGGCGCAGACCTTTCGAATTCGCCGTCGGTTGCCTGGTCGTCATCTGGATGACCGCGATGTCGGTTCCCGGGTTCTTCTGGTAAAACCCGTCGGCCCTGGTCTTCTCTCCGGCCGCAACGGTAATCGGCAGATAGCCCGTATCCTGATGCCACTTGGCCTGGATATCGGTCGACGACAGGAAATTCAGGAATGCGGCAACGGCCTTGTATTCATCCGGCTTGTGACCGCTCATTACCCACAGCGATGCACCGCCGATGATGGTGTTTTGCGGCGCACCCTGAACCCCGTCCCAGTACGGCAAAGGTCGGACACCGAAGTCGAACTTGGCCTCAGCCTTGATGCCGGCATAGCCCGCCGAACTCTCGGTAAAAAGGGCACATTCGCCGCTTCGGAAATTGGCACCACCCTCGTTGCGGCGCCCGGCGTAGAAGAATTTGCCCTGCTTCGCCCAGTCGCCCATGGTTTGAATATGCTTTACCTGGACCGGACCATTGAATGCCAGTTCGGTATCGACACCCTTGAATCCATTGTCTTTGGTGGCAAAGGGAATGTTGTGATAGGCGGAAAAGTTTTCCAGATGAATCCAGCTTTGCCAGGCAGTGGTCAGCGGGCATTTACTGCCCGAGGCCTTGAGCTTGTCGAGCACAGCACCCACTTTTTGCCAGGTCGACAGGTCCGAGTCCGGATCTATGCCGGCAGCCTTCAACGCATCCCGGTTCACCCAGAGCACGGGAGTCGAGGAGTTGAAAGGCAGGGACAGCATCTTGCCATCGGTGGTGGTGTAGTAACCTTTGACCGTACCGATATAGGCGTCGGGATCGAATCTGGCGCCGGCGTTTGCCATTACCTCGTATACTGGATTGACCGCGCCCTTGGCAGCCATCATGGTTGCGGTGCCAACCTCGAACACCATGAGGATATGGGGTTGCTCCCTGGCTCTAAATGCGGCAATGCCGGCATTCAGGGTCTCCGAGTAGTTCCCCTTGTGCGAGGCAGCCACTGTGTAATCGCTCTGGCTCGCATTGAACGTTTTTACCTGCTCGGCCACCAGTTCACCAAGGCGGCCGGTAAAGGCATGCCAGAATTGAATTTCCGTGGCCGCGAACGAGGCGACCGGGGATGCCAGCAAGGCGCCGGCAAGCATGGTGCTGAATAGAGCTTTTTTGAACATTGTTATTTCCTCCGGTTATGCGTGATTGGCCTGCGTGCGCGGGCCAGGGTCCATTTGCCCGTATCATATTTTATCCCCGTTGCGCGGGAATTATTATTAACGAAAGATTACGGGGCTTGCATTATATCGGAGAATACCCGGACCGTGTATCCCTGAGAAAGACTGGATCCTGTGGAACAGCAATTCCGGGGACAGTGTACTTAAATCCAGTACCCGACCGGAAAATCCGCCTGTCCAGCGCCACCCAGGGCGACACGGCAGAACCGATGCGCCGACACTATCGAAGCAGGGGCCGTCCCGCAGCACGGAACTCATCAAATTACTGTTGCAACAAACCGGCAAAAAGGTTCGCCCCAAATCGCACCGGTCCGCATGCCGAGTACGCCTCCGGCACGAAGGATGCGCGGCGCTACGCCGCCGCCTTTTCGCCCATCGTTTGATTTATCGATCCCGCTCGCCCCGACCTCGCTGCGCTGGTCCCCGGTTACCAATCCGACGAGCACCGCTTCTGCTCGGATCGGAAAGGCGGAACGTTCGGCTCGCGGCGGGCTGCTGCGGCTTGCAGCGGGTGTTCATTTCCGTTGCCGATCGCAGACGTTCTGTTATTTCTGGTTGTCTACCAGTAACGGCGCCATGATTTCTTCCAGCGCCAGGCCGGTCAGGCGGTGAAGGTTACGCCACAGGATATAGAAAATACCCAGCATCATGAGCATGGAGGGAATCGCGATTACCGGATAGCTGATCAGGGTCAGCCGCCCCAGTTCCTCGTTGAAAGCTGCGCTGCCTGCCGGGCTGACGACAATCCAGCTGGCCAGCAGGTAATTCATCACCGCGGAAAAGAAAAATGTTGCGCCGAGCAGGTAAGTGGCGCTCAGCAGACGGTTTTCGAACACCGCCTCCTGCCCCCGGGCCCGGAGAATGGTCGAAATCCTTTCGGTATCCAGGATCTTTGGGTTATACAGCAACAGACGGATCACCGGGTAACCGAGGCGGGCAGAGATCAGCACCGCGACACCCAGCAGCGCGGGAATCGCCGCCTCCTTGACCGCCAGCCATTGCGCATCCAGTTGCAACAGGCCGATGCCGCCGGTGAGCAACACGCTGATCAAGCCCAGCAGGGCGATGTAGTTGGTGTTTCTGAAGCGCATTAACTCGTACAGGCCGAGGCCGACAGGAAAAGCCAGGGCAACGACCAGGGCGCCGCTGGCGCCCAGTTCGTCGGCGTCGCTGAATTTCATCAGGATGATCGACGGAATGACAATGCTCAGCAGCAGGTCGATCAGCGGTCGTGGTTTACGTTCCATGGTCTGTACCCCGGCTCCTACAGCGCGGCAGGCGAGGCCTCCACTGCGGGTGAAGGTTCGACTGCCCCACCCTGCGGGTCCGCGGAAAGGTATCCACTGGCCTGGTCCAGCAGGCCCGCGACCTTTTGCCTGGCCTGGAGCATGGCGTCGTTAGCCCGCTGTCTGGCTTCATCGATGGCGCCGGCCCGGCGAACCTCGTCGAGCGCCTGAACCGCGGGCTGCCTGGCCTGTTCGAGGGCTTCGATTGCGGTCTGTTCCGCTTGTTCGCAACCCGTGAGGCCGACGAGCATGAGGCCAGCGAGGAAGAGCGGCAAAGCCGGCTTAAATTTTCATGGTGCATCAACGCTCCTGTATAACTTGATTAATCCGAATTCGAATCAGCCGGTCTCGTTGCGATCTGCAAGCGCTGCTCGTGCCTTTCGCGACAGTTCGGACCAAAACACGATTGCCGATTCGCATCGCTGCGCCAGAGCACTTCCGAAGAAATTTCTGCGCGCGCTCTGCGACTGCACAAAATTTTCCAGCGCCTTGAAATCGTTTAACAGGCGCAATGTTAGCCGGTACCAGAAGATTATAAAATTCGATTAATTAGAAATAATAATTCGTAAAATCGAACCGAAATCCAATCTGAGATTCCGTGGACGGTGAATTGCCGAACAACGCAAAAGTCTACTTACCCTTATTTCCGAAAAACTGGGTGGCCAGCAACAGCGTCGATGAGACCAGGATCATGATGGTGGAGATCGCCGCAATCGTCGGATCGATGAAATCGCGTAACGCGGCGAACATGTGTTTCGTCAGCGTGGCGTTCAATCCGCCCGATACGAATATCGCGATGATGACCTCGTCGAACGACGTCAGGAACGACAGCAGGGCGGCGGTCACGATCGAAAACTTGATCTGCGGCAGGGTGATGACAAAAAACGCCTTGAGCCGGGTTGCGCCCAGGCTCCTGGCGACACGCTCCTGGTTCAGGTCATAGTTACGCAGGGCCGCGGTAATCACGATCATCACCAGCGGAGAGGCCAGCACGGTGTGCGCGAGGACTATCCCGGTAATGGTGTTGTTCAGGCCGACGCGGCCGTAAGCGTAGAACGCGCCTATGGCGATCAGGATGACCGGCACGATCATCGGCGTAATCAGGAAAGAGAAAATGGCCCGGGCAGCCTGGTGGCCGGACACGAACAGGGCGTAGGCCGCCATGGTGCCGAGCGGCGTCGCCAGCAGCATCGTGAGTACGCCCACCTGCAACGAGGTCACGGTAGCCCGCATCCATTTCGACGATTCGAAATACACCGCATACCAGCGCGTGGACCAGACCTCCGGCGGGAACTCGAGGTACTGCGAATCTGAAAACGACATCGGGATGACGATGAAAGTCGGAATGACCAGCAGCAGCATGATGATCGCCGCGACGATATACAGCCATAAGCGGTCGCCATGGGTCAGCTGGGTATCGGAAGCCGGTTTTTTTAACCAGTTCATATCAGTGTTTACCGAACAGCGCCGCGTCGAGTTTCAGCAGCCGCGTCGCCGCGAACAAAACCAGCAGCGTGGCAACCAGCAGCACCACGCCGAGCGCGCTGGCCGCGCCCCAGTCGTACTGGTTCTCCAGTATCGCGGTGATCTGCGTGGCGACCATCACCACGCGGCCACCACCGAGCACCGCGGGCGTGACGTAAAACCCGAGGCAGAGCACGAACACGATCAGGGACCCGGCCACCATGCCGGACAGCGATAATGGAAAGTAAACCCGCCAGAAAGACTGCGCCGGCGACGCGCCCAGGTTGGCGGCTGCGTGCATCATGTCGCGTTCGATTTTCTTCATGGAACCGTAGAGCGGCAGTACCAGGAACGGCAGCATGATGTGCGCCATGCCGATCAGTGTGCCGGTCATATTGTGCACCAGCTTGACGGGTGTTTCCCAGATGCCCGCGGATATCGCGAAATCGTTCAATATGCCGTTTCGCTGCAGCAGCACGAGCCAGGCGTAGGTACGCACCAGCAACGACGTCCAGAAAGGCAGCAACACCGCCAGCATGAATATGCCGGCCAGTCTTTGCGGCAGCATCGCCAGGAAGTAGGCGAGCGGGTAGCCGATCAGGATACAGATTACCGTGGTCAGGATGCTGACCTGGAAGGTCGTCAGGAACACGCGCGCGTATGATTTGTACTCGATCATCTTCTGGTAATTCGCGAGCGAGAAGTGCCCGTTTGCGTCGACGAACGACAGGTAAAACAGCCAGCCGACCGGGATTACGATGATCGCCACGACTGCCAGCAAGGCCGGCAGCGCGAGGCTGAGCAGCATACGCTGTTCCCGGACCCCCTGCACTCTGAGCGTTTTCTCGTTCAGTCCTTCGTTGCGGAAACCGGGGTCGGCCGAAACGTTCATTGCGCCCTGCCCCGCGGGATAATGATCAGGTCGTGTCGTTTCAGACCGAGCGTAATCCGGTCTCCCGGCCGCAGGCTGTTCTGCGACAACGAGTCGGTGCCGAAGCGGAACGAAAGAACATGCCCGTCGCTCAACGACATCAGTGCAAACGCCGTCTCGCCCTGAAACACGAAATCCCGAATCTCGCCGGTAAACGCGATGGCCTGGTCCGGGTCGACTTCGGCTCCGTCTTTGATTACGAAAAGCCGTTCGGGGCGAATAACCAGCGACCATTCGCTACCCGGCTCGGTCTCCGGGCCGCTTTCGACGAGGTGATCCGCGAAAAACAGTTTGCCGGCGCTATCGCGGGTCAACGGCAGCATGGTCGATTCGCCGATGAAATCGGCGACGAACGCGTTGGCCGGGTGATTGTAGATGGCATGCGGCGTGTCGATCTGGGCCAGCTTGCCTTCATTGATTACCACGATGCGATCGGACATGGTCAGGGCTTCGCGCTGATCGTGGGTCACGTAAACCGTGGTGACGCCGAGCTGTTCGTGCAGGTGCTTGAGCTCGATCTGCATCTGTTCGCGCAGTTTCTTGTCGAGCGCCGACAGCGGTTCGTCCATCAACAGGATGCGGGGGCGAAACACGAAGGCGCGCGCCAGCGCGACGCGTTGACGCTGACCGCCGGAGAGCTGTTCGATGCCGCGGTCGCCGAGCCCGTCGAGCTGCACGGTCGCAAGCGCGGTTTCCACCCGTTCGGCGATTTCCGCCGCGCTCACGCCGCGAAGCTTCAACGGAAAGGCAATATTTTCGGCGACGCTCATGTGCGGAAACAGCGCGTAACTTTGAAACACCATGCCGACATTGCGCTTGTGCGGCGGCGTCGTTATGACCTCGGTGTCGCCGAAGCGGATGCTGCCGGCGTCCGGCCGGTTGAACCCGGCGATCGCCATCAGCAGGGTCGTCTTTCCCGAACCCGAGGGACCCAGCAGCGTGAGGAACTCGCCGCTCCTGACCTCGAGATCGACCGAATCCAGCGCGTAGAGATTGCCGTACCGCTTGGTCAGGCCCTGGATGTGAATGGGTAAGGCGGTCGAAGCCGCGGACGACTGGTTTTCCGGCTGACTGGACAATGTAATAAACCGTCGGTAATGCCGGGTGGCTTGCGAGCCACCCGGCGTGTTGACAATATCGCCTGTTATTCGCTCATCAATTCCATGTACATTTCAAGCGCTTCGGTGCGATGTTTCGCATAAAAGTCCAGGTTTATGGGAAGCATCATCGGGACGTTCTTCGGATGGGAAGGCAGCGCTTCGATCAGTTCCTTCGGTGCCGTGGTCATCTCGTAAGCCTTCTTGTTGGTCGGGCCGTAGGTGATATGAAAAGGCAGGTTGGCCTGGTACTGGGGCTTGGATATTTCGGCCAGGAATTTCATCGCCCGGTCCTTGTTGGGAGCGCCTTTTACCATTGCCATGCAGTCGAAATCGTACAGCGCCTGGTTGAAGGTATAACCTACTTTCGCACCGTCTTTCCTGGCATTGTCGAAACGGCCGTTCCAGCCGGTGGTCATGTCCACCTCGGCATCTTTCATCAGCTGGGCCTGTTGCGCACCCGAGCCCCAGAACACGGCAATATGCGGTTTCAGCTCGCGAATCTTGTCGATGGCGCGCTGCATGCCGGCCCTGGTGGAAAGCACTTCGTACACTTTCTCCGGCGGAACGCCGTCCGCCATCAGCGCCGGCTCGAGCGCGCCGTCGACGTTGTTGGCTCGATAGGCGCGGGTGCCCGGGAATTTTTTCACGTCCCAGAAATCGGCCCATGATTGGGGTGCGCCGGGACTGCCGGGCGCGCCGTATTTATCGGTGTTCCAGGCCATTACGGTCGCGAAAACGTCGGTTCCGACGCAGTAATCGGTGTACATACCCGGGATGAAATCGGATACGTCGACGACGCCGTAGTCGATCTTTTCGAGACAGCCCTTGGCTGCCGCGGAAGCCGAACCGCCCGAACCGGTGACGACCAGGTCCCAGGAGACCGCGCCGGACTCGACCTGCAGGCAGGCCTTGGACATGCTCGCGCCCGACTCCCGGTTGATGGCGATACCGGAATTCTTCGATGCGTCGTTGAACAGCGCCGCATCCTGCGCGGCCCCGTAACTCCCGCCCCAGGAGACAACGGTTACGGGATCGGCGGCGGATGCCGCCGTGACGAACGTCAGCGTCGCGGCAAGGCCGGCGATGGCTAACGCGGAATGGATACGGCTGGTCGTTTTTACTGATTGTGACATGGTTAGTCCTCCTTTCGTTTTCATTTTGAATTGTTCGTTAATGGTTCTCGGTCTTGTTTTCACGCAGTCTCACCCCCGAAGCGCGAGGCGGTCGGGCATGGGTCGTAACTTCGGCAATCGACAGGATAATGCATCGGCTTCCCCGACGGCAAACTCGGCGTAAGTCCCGGCGTTTTCAACCACCCCCCGTCAAATGCAGGGAAAAAATCTTCACCAGCGACAGGATTGTCGTGTGCGGGGTGATCATTTTCCCGGACTCGGCGGCCATTCTGACGATGCGTAAAGTGCGCTCGATTCCACCCAGGTAACAAATGTCGGGCTGATAAACGTCGACGGCGCTATTGTCGATCATCTATCGCCACAGGGCCAGTTTATTATCCTGTTCGCCCCCGATCACGCAACCGTCGATTCCCGGGGCGTTATATCCCGACTCATACTGGAAGTATACGAGTCATGAAGCAATCAATACTAATACTGGCGAAAATTGCGCTCCAACACCTTGATGGGAGCAGGTAATAGGGGCACTGGGTCGAAACAGGCGGGTTTAGGCGAGAGAAAAGGGGGCGGCGCTAATGCCGGCGATTTATCCACGCGGACGGATCCATCGCCGTTTAAATCTGGCGGGCAACCCAGAATGCAAAACCTCAGTTCACGTTTAATACCCTAAATGTACGAGACTAAGCAAACTTTCTTATATGAAGCCAGCACCTGTGGTCGATGCAGGCATTTTTTGAGCCAGTGTTCTCCATAGCGGACGCCGCCAATAGTGCC
>JAOTTY010000338.1 GCA_029864185.1 Gammaproteobacteria bacterium | reverse complement strand
CCATGGTCGTCAGGAAGGAAATCAGCGTCATGAGCAGAAAGCTGATACCGAAGCCGTAGGCCAGGTATCGCATACGGCCGATGCGGCCGCTGAAGGAAAAAATCTTCGGCTGATACAACGCGTCGTGGCCGGTATCCAGTGCCGCGTCGGGAGCGGAATACGGATTTGCTTCGCTGATTGCCTGGCTCATAATTATTCCTCATCGGAATTCGTTCATATCAGCAAAAAAGCATAGCACAGGATATTCAATTTGCCGGTTTATGCGCGCTGCGTGGAGCCGGCAGCTTTTGGTTCTGTTGCGGCGACCGGCCCGTCGGGTATAGATTCGGGCTGCGACATTTGACGTGAGAGATAGCGCGAAATCGAATAGAATGCGGCCTGTTCGCCCGGCCGCGGACAGCGTTGGCCAGTTAATTCAGGAGAGAGGATCAAACCATGTCCCGGCAACCGAACGGCGCGTTAAGCCCGACGTTTCGCAAGACGCTGCAATCGATCAGGGGCAAGCGTTACGACCGGGGAATTTCGTTACCCGGATCCTTCTATACCGACCCCTTGTGGTTGCAGACCGAGTGTCGCGAACTGTTTCTGAAAGACTGGTTCTGCGTCGGCCGTGTCGAGGAAGTCTCGAAGGTCGGAGACTATTTCAGCTTCGATCATATCGGCGAACCCATACTGGTCGTTCACGGCAGGGACGGGATGATCCGCGCGCTGTCGAACCTGTGCCAGCATCGCGGCACGGTGGTGGCCAGCGGCAGCGGAAACACGAAGAAATTCCTGTGCCCCTATCATCACTGGGCGTATGACACGACCGGTCAATTGCTCAATGCCCCGCATATGGAAACCCACCGGACTTTCGACCTGAAACAGTGCCGGCTGCCCGAACTGAAGTGCGAATTCTGGCAGGGATTCATATTCGTAAATCTGAATCCCGGGGCGCCCGGGCTCGCGCGCGAACTCGCCCCGCTGGAAAAGGTCATTAAAAACTATCACCTCGAACAAATGTCGCTGCGCTACCTCGCCGACGAGGTCTGGGACACCAACTGGAAGTGCCTGCTGGAAAATTTCATGGAAGGTTATCACCTGACACCGTTGCACCGTGAAACCCTGCACAAGGTCAACCCGAGTCGACTGTGTACCCATCTGCAGCCGGGTAAGCGCCATTTTGGTTACAGCGTCGGTTTTACCTCGCGCCTGCCCGACGACCGCATCGGCCATCCTGACCTGTCCGACGAGGAAATGGATACCTGCATCATGTTCGCGCTGCCACCGGGTCTGACCGTGGGCATCGGCAGCGACTACAGTTCGTTTTTGTGCCTGCGCCCGGTGAGCACGTCGCAGGTCAACGTCAAGATGGGCCTGATTTTTCACGGCGATCACTGGTCGCAGCAGGATATCGATAACGCGATCGAACTGTTCCAGCACACCATGGACGAGGACAAACAGGTGCTGGTCAGGCTGCAGCAGGGACTCGGGTCGCGCTTCCATAGACCGGGACCATTGGCCGGGCCCGACCTGGAAGGCACCATCTGGGATTTCTACCAGTACCTGAGCCGCAAGCTGGGCCCGCGACAAAAGACGGTAAAAAATTGAATATCGAGGCGGAGTAATCATGAGTAAACCCGATCCGCAACTCGTAGCGGGGCGCTGCAGCGAGGACGAATGGCAGGTCAGAGTTCAGCTCGCGGCCTGTTACCGCGCCTTTGTCCATTATGGCTGGACCGATTCGATCTTCACCCACCTGAGCGCACGCGTGCCGGGTCACGAGCGTCAGTACCTGATCAATCCCTACGGCTTGCTGTTTCACGAGATTTGCGCGAGTAACCTGATCAAGGTTGATTTCGACGGCAAGGTCATCGACGGGGATTACCCCTACAACGAGGCCGGTCACGCGATCCACACCGCGATGCTGAAGGCGCGCCCCGAAGTCAACGTCGCGCTGCACAGCCATACCCGCGCGGGCATGGCGGTTTCGTGCATGGAGTGCGGTCTGCTGCCGTTGACGCAGCAGGCAAACGAGATTCGCGACATGCTCTGCTACCACGAATACGGCATCGCGCACCCGGGCAGCGACGAATGCGATAGGCTCGGCGCCGATATGGCCGACAAGTGGATCATGGTCATGCACAACCACGGCCTGTTGACCGTAGGACGCAGCGTGGCCGAGGCATTTTATTACCTGTACACGGTCGAGAATGCCTGCAAGGTGCAGGTCGACGTGCTCGCCTCGGGCAGGGATATCGTGACGCCGGCGCCCGCGATCGTCGACGAGCTCGCGGCCGACGGCATGGCGCGCGCAACCGAATCCCGGCAACATGTCGATCTCGCATGGAACGCAGTCCTGAGGCTACTGGAGCGGCAGGACCCTTCATTCAGGAACTAATCGCCGCCCTCTCGACCCCGGGCATCGACGTGGCCGATCCCAGCCCACACAATCGATATGCGCAAAGGGATCGCCCGAATCGAGGCTTTCGGGATAATCAGGTCGGTAGTCCGGAATCTCGACACTCCAGTCGCCGCGTATTTTGGCCGCGACTCCTGCCGTGCTGCCGTCAAAGCACCGCGCTGCGATTAGCTCGCGGCGCCAAACGCTGATAGCATTGCCTGCTAATACCAGCAATGGGGATAACCATGAGAACGATCAGACTATTGCCACGGATGATGCTGGCCCTTGCAATAAGTTTCCCGGCGATCGGCAACGGCGACCAGACCAACGAGCGTCTCGATACATTGTTCGAAACCCTGCGAACCAGCCAGAACGAAGAAGTTCTGCTGGAAACAGAGGCCGAAATCTGGGATATCTGGCACCAGAGTGGCGTAGCGGAGGTCGACGAAAAGATGCTCGCGGCCGCGGTGCTGGTGAGCTCGGGTAATCTGGCTGCTGCCGAAGAGATTTATAGCGAAGTCATCGAGGCCCTACCGGCATTTTCCGAGGGCTGGAACCGTCGCGCCACGGTGCGCTATTACCAGCGTGATTTCGAGGGCTCGCTTGCCGATATCGAAGAAACCCTGAGGCTCGAGCCGCGGCATTTCGGTGCGATCTGGGGGCTGGGCATGATTCTGGGCCAGCAGCGGGATTATCAGCGGGCGATCATCGCCTTCGAAAAGTTGCTCGAAATCAAGCCGAATTCGCAGGACGCACGCCCGCGCATCGAATTGCTCAAGCAGGAGCTTGCCAGGGAAGCGGTTTAGCCGCGACGACGATCGGGAGGTAGCTGTGCCCGGAAACGCAGCATGGCTCGAACAGCGACTCGCGGGCATGGGCCCGCCGCTTGTCATCGATGGTGGCATGGGCACCGAACTGCAGAAACAGGGCGTGCCGATGGACCGCAGGGTGTGGAGCGCGACCGCTAACCTGACTCATCCCGACGCGGTGCGCGCGGCGCACGAGGCCTTCATCAGGGCGGGTGCCGAGGTCATCATCACCAACACTTTTTCGGCCGGGCGCCACATGCTCGAACCGGCAGGATTCGGCGACCGGGTTCACCAAATCAATCTGAACGCGGTGCGCGCCGCGTGCCTCGCGCGCGATAGCGCCGCCACCGGACCGGTAGCGATAGCCGGGTCTATCTGCGAATGGACCACGGACGGTGATTCAGACTGGAATTCGCCGCGGGTGGTCGGCGAATCGGCGCGCGAGCAGGCGCAGCTGCTGGCCGAGGCAGGGGTCGACCTGATCGCGCTGGAGATGTGCGAGCGGCTGGAATATACGGTCGCGGTGGTAGAGGCGGCACTGGGCAGCGGCCTGCCGGTTTGGATCGGCGTCAGCGCGCGGGTATTCCCGGATCTTGATTACGTCTCGGTGACGCCGATCCAAACCGGCAGG
>JAOTTY010000079.1 GCA_029864185.1 Gammaproteobacteria bacterium | reverse complement strand
GCTGCGCGCGCAACTCCGCGATTTCGTCGCGCAGTTCCTGCTCGATCGAAAGCGTTTCGGATTGCTTTTGTGCTTTTGCCGTCAAAGCATTGAAGTATCGGATTTCACGGCCTTGAGTATAGGTGGGATTTCGGTGGAATTCTCACCGGAATCGATTGAACCCCGAGCCTCGTTTGCAACGATTCCAGCCGTTCACTGCCGAAGAGAGCGAGGCAAACAGCTATTCACCGATGGCAGTCTGTCGCTGGTTAATTCTCCAGGCAATGTTACCGCGTCAGCCACATGCATCAGAACGGCTTCCAGCCGCAAACGATACGCTGACCTCCGGTTAGCATATCAGAGGCGAGCAAATCAGGGACCGACCAAAACCTGCTCGACATTCGCCCGCCGCTGCGCATGCTAATGGAAGACATGCCGCTTTTCGAGGAAGCGATTAACAGGAGTTTTGATACACTTTGACGTTATAATTCTATCCTGACAGATAAAGAGGCGACGATCATGGTGCAAACTCCCTCGACCATGCTGGATATCGGAACGCAGGCACCCGATTTCTCGCTACCGGAACCGGCCAGCGGCAAAACGGTAAATCTTGCGGATTATGCGGAAAAACCACTGCTGGTCGTTTTTTCCTGCAACCATTGCCCCTACGTGCTACATATCATCGAATCCTTTGCCGCGTTTGCGAACGAGGCACAAAACCGGGGGCTCGCGGTGGTCATGATCAACGCCAACGATGTCGCCGGCTATCCCGACGACAGCCCCGACAGGATGGTTGCGATGGCCAAACGCCTCGGTTTCGGGTTTCCCTATCTTTACGATGAATCGCAACAGGTCGCGATGTCCTATCGTGCCGCCTGCACCCCGGATTTCTTTTTGTTCGACGGCGCGCATCGGCTGGTTTACCGCGGCCAGTACGACGGTTCGCGGCCGGGAAACAAGATTGCCGTGGACGGCAGCGACCTCAAGGCCGCGGTCGAGGCACTGCTCGCGGGCGGTGATATCGGCGCCGAACAAATTCCCAGCGTGGGTTGTAACATCAAGTGGCGCGCGGGCAACGAGCCCGATTACTGCTGAATTCCGGCTTCGCTCCGCGGGGTGCGGGCTTCAGATGCCGAATTCCTCGTCTTCGATGGCGAACTCGTCGTCGGCCCGATTACGCCGGAACACGAGCCATACAGTGAGGCCGAGCAGGATCAGCGTTACGTTGATCCCGACGACCACGATGCCGATGCGACGCCAGTCGACCCCATCCCCGGTTGGCGATTGAGATGCCGCAGCCGATGTCGTTCCCGGCACGATGTCGACCTGCTGTGCAGCCGGTATTTCACGGCGCACGCCCTGCATCGGAAAACTTCCAAGGTCGATATCGTGGATTTCTCGCGCATGGTTTTGCGCCGAAACCCTGACATGCGCGCGGTAGATTCCGTCCTGGCTGGTCTCGACCCGGGCGCGCAGCCAGTCCAGCGACGGCTCGAGCCGTAAACTTTCTCGCAGCCCGTCCGGGGCCTCGATTTCCACCTCGGCAACGAGTCCATGCGGTTTCAGGTATTCCGCGCGCGCGCGCAACCTGAGTTCGTAAACGCCCGGTTTTTTCAGAGTATCTACAACGATTTCGATCGGTCGCTGCACCTGCATCTCGAACCGCTTGCTGCGATTGAAAGATCGGCCGGTAGCGGACACGACGAAACCATGGGTTCCCTCGGAAAGCTCTGCGGCAAGTTCATGCAGGAAACGGCCCTTGTCTTCGCGCAGGCTGGTGTGAGTCAGCGCGTGATTTGTTGCGCTGCCATCGACATCGATGTGGGTGAGCGAGAAATCGACAAACCGCAGGTAACTATTCTTACGAATTTTGCCGTCGCGGTCGAATAACTCGGCGGCCACCGAAAGGACGTCCTCCGGCTCGCCAAAGGCGGGTATTCCGTCTACCGCAAGCCGCAAATCCGATACCACCAGTATGCGGCTATCCGCATCCATCTCGGCGTCGATACGCCAGCTGCCGGGTTCCGGCCTGGCGACCGTGACCAGGTCGAATCCGGCGCCGCTACGCCAGCGCGCCCCTCTTGGTTTGATCTCGCTGATCGCGGGGCTGTCTGGCGGGATCAGAATCGTCGGCGGGTTCGCGTCACCGCGAAAAATCAGCAGGGTCATTTCGCTAATGCCGGGATCCACCTGAAACTGCTTGTCCTGCAGCGCAATCATATCCGGATGGACGGCGCGCTCGAACACACGGTAAAACAGTTTGTGCAACTCGTCGGCGCTTTGCGCCAGCGTGAAAGATCCGCCGGTCTCGACCGCCAGGCGTTTAAGCAGTACTTCATCGGTGGCGTTTGACAGGGCGATACTGTGCACCTGAACTGCCGCCTTCTTGAGCGCTGCGAGATTTTCGCTCAGCACCCGCGCACGCGATTTTTCGTTCTTGTCGGGATCGACGGAAATATCGACCTTGCCATCGGTCAGCAGCAGCAGTATCCGCCTGCTTTTGCCGGCGGCCCGCTCCCAGCCGACGCTGGCGCGCGCCAGCGCGTTTTCGATATTGGTCAATTCCGCACTGGAATTGATCCTGGCGGCCCCGAGATCGGCCTGCTTGCGCCAGCCATCATCTACCCTGCCCCATTTCACGGCCATATCGACATAACGGCCGAAGGTCCAGACCCCGGCCTGCGATCCGGATGGTATCAGGCCGTTCAACAGCTTTAACGCCGCCACCCGTCGATCCTGCGGATCGTTCTGCTTCATGCTGTCGGTAACGTCGATGACGATGCGAAAATCGTAACCCGCTTCTTCGCCCCGCGCCGAGGCATGTGTAACCGCGAGGATTATTAGCAGGTAGGTACAGATACGCTGGCGCATTGAAATTCTAATCCATTAAATAACGCAGTCTGTATCGGCCGCGACCGGAACTTCTGAACATAATTTAGAGCCTTAACGCATATAGGCTTACAATCACAACAAGCAATGGCATCTACAGGAAGCCGCTAAATGTCGGTCGATCGGGAAAACCCTGAAATCAACACCAGAGTTTACAAGTTCTGCGTCAGGGCTTTTCGCAGCACGAAAAAACTGCTCAAGCTCAACATCAAGTTGCACCGGGACGAGACCGCCGACGAAGACCCGGTACAACAGGGAGATATTTTTCTTTTCAACCATTTCGCGCGTTTCGAAACCTTTATTCCGCAATACCTGCTCCACGAGGCGACCGGCGTCTATTGCCGATCGGTGGCGGCGGCCGAATTTTTCGCGGGCGACGAGCGCTTTAACCAGTTCCTTTATTCCATCGGTGTGGTGCCGAACAATCTGCCGAACCTGTTTCCGTTCCTGGCCCGCGAAATCCTGCACGACCGCAAGCTCGTGGTTTTTCCCGAGGGAGGAATGGTCAAGGACAAGCGCGTGGTCGACCAAAGGGGGCAATACAGTATTTTTTCGCGCTCGGCCAACGAGCGCCGCAAGCATCATCGGGGATCGGCCGTGATCGCGCTGGCGCTTGATGCCTTCAAGACGGCGCTGCTGCACGACTACTCGACCGGCAACTACCGGCGGGTGGAACGCTGGGCCGAGCAGCTACAGTTCGACAATATCGAAGATTTGATGATCAAGGCGGTCAAGCCCACCGTCATCGTACCGAGTAACATCACCTTTTACCCGATTCGCGTCAGCGACAACATCCTGCACCAGGCCGCCCGCCTGTTTAACAAGAGCATCAATAAACGCTTTGCGGAGGAATTGATTATCGAGGGCAACCTGTTATTCAAGCACACCGACATGGATATCCGTTTTTCGCAGCCGATCGTCGCGGGCGATTACTGGCGCTGGTGGGAAAAACGGCTGCTGCCGAACCTGGTGCATCGTTTCGAATCCCTGGACGACCTGTTCGCGCTGAAACCGAAACCGGGACACTGGGGCGCGCGCATTCATGCGATCGGCATGCGCGCGAAGTCCAACAAGCTGCGCGACGATTACATGCGCTCCATGTACGAGGCGGTCACGATAAACCTGAGTCACATAGCCTCGCTTATCGTCCTAAGGCTATTTCAACGGGGCCTGCGGCGGATCGACTGCGGCCGTTTTCACAAGATGCTCTATGTCGGCATCAAACTGCTGCAGAAATCAGAATACGACCTGCACCGCAGCCTATGTAATCCCGAGGAATACTATGCCATCGTCCACCGGGGCAGCAGCCGGCTGGATCAGCTCTTGAGAACGGCGCAAAGCATGCGGCTGTTGCATATCGAAAAAGGCGATTACGTACTCGACCAGAAAATCATCGAGGACTTCGAAATCGACGAGGTTCGCACCGAAAATCTGATCAGCGTATACGCCAACGAAATCAGCCCGCTGTCGAAGGTTACGCGGATGATCGAAAACGCGATGGCGCGAACCGACAAGCTGGACGCGCGCGCCCTGGCCGAGCTGCGCTTCGATGACGAAATCATCGCCTACCAGTGGGACTTCAAAGAATTTCAAAAACCTCGCTACCAGGAAATCAACTCGCAGCAGACGCAGGCCGCCGACGCCAACTGGTACTTTCTCAAGTCGAAACGCAAGTCTGCAAGCGCGGTACTGCTGATCCACGGGTTCCTTTCCGGCCCGGCCGAGTTGCGCAGCCTGGGCGAGCGCCTGCACGCCGACGGCCATCACGTGCTGGGGGTGCGGCTGAAGGGTCACGGCACTTCGCCCTGGGACCTGCGCAGCCGCAACTGGCACGAATGGACGGCTTCGGTCGAACGCGGTTACGATATTCTCAAGGCGTTCAGCCGCTCGGTACATATCGTCGGTTTTTCTACCGGAGGCCTGCTGGCTTTGAATCACGCCGCCAACAATCCGAACATACGAATCAAGTCGGTCACCAGCATCAACGCCCCGGTGCGATTCAAGAACAGGAACATGGTATTCGTCCCGCTGGTTCACCATGCCAACCGGCTGGTGAGCTGGGTAACCGACGAGGGACTGGTCCCGTTCACCCCGAACCGGCCCGAAAACCCGGACATCAATTACCAGCACATACCGGTTCGGGCGCTATACCAGCTTCAGCAATTTATCGACCTGTTAACCAAAGATAAGATCAAGATCAATGCAGATGTCTACCTTTTCCAGGGAGATCGAGATCCCGTCGTCGATCCGCAGAGCGTCAGGACCCTGCAAAAACTGATCATCGCCAGGCACAAGACCGTGACCATGCTCGACAGCGACATGCACGGCGTGGTTTATCGTGATATCGACGACGTTCAGCGGAAAATTTGCGCTTCTCTCCTATAATCAGTTTAATGTTGTTCCGCATAATCAGGAAGGCATCCGATTCAAGGCTACAATCAGGTTAATGCACCACCCCACGCGCCTTTTAATCTACGGTTTCGCCATTGTTATCCTGATGATGATAACGCTGGCTTTTATCGCATTTAATTCATCCAGCGTTGGAAATAGCGACGTCAACCTCAAGGTTACGCGGCAGCTCGAAAAGATCAGCCTGATCAACGAGCTGTCGACGATCATTCAGAGCCGTACTCGCTTCATGCAATCCATGCTGCTGCACGACGACGAATTCATCGAGGACGAAGCCTGGCCGAGTTTTAACCGGTTGAGCGGTGCCTATACCGAAACCCGGGAACGGTTGATGCCGATGCTAGCCCCGCGGGAGCGGGAAATCATGGAGGCGATCGATCGCCTGGATCGGGATATCAACGATTTGAACCGGCAGGTTTCCGTGCTTTTCCTGAACGGCAGCCGCGACGAGGCGAGCAAGATCCTGCTGCAGGAAATTCTGCCGAAGACGGCGCCGCTGCTGTCGCATCTCAGCGAACTGACCCAGGCGCAGCGCATGGATGTGCAAAAGGCGCTGTTGCTGGCCAGCAGCGAGGCAGAGAACAGCCGCACCCATATCGCGATTTTCTCGATCGTGGCGGTACTGGTCAGCCTGACGGTGACCTGCGTTGCGATCTGGTACGGCCGCAAATTATCGGGTCAACTGCAGGATATGAACACCTACCTGGAACAGAAAATATACGAACGCACCGAATCGCTGCTCGATACGCAAAAGGAGTTGCTCGAAGACAACAATGAACTCACGCGGATGGCGTTAACCGACAGCCTGACGGGCCTGTCGAACAGAACCCACATGAACCAGATTCTCTACAAGGAATTTTCGCGCTTCGAGCGCCATAACCAGCGTTTCGGCATCATCATGGTCGATATCGATCACTTCAAGAGCGTCAACGATAATTTCGGCCACGATACTGGCGACAGCGTGCTGAAAAAGCTGGCCTTCATATTCGAGAGCGCCATTCGCACCAGCGACTTCGTGGCGCGCTGGGGCGGTGAGGAATTCCTGATCTGCTGCACGACGATCGAAGAAAACGACCTTTTCCCGATCGCCGAGACCATCCGGCAGCTGGTCGGCAATACCCGCTTCGAAACCGTGGGTCAGATAACCGCAAGCCTCGGCTGCGCGGCGATCGTCAAGGGCGAGACCATTGGCGAGCTGATCAAGCGCGCTGATATCGCCCTCTACGAGGCCAAGAACAACGGCCGCAACCAGACCATCGTCTCGGAGTTCACCGACCTTTCGCTACCGCAAACCGACCTGGGCTAGTCTGGAAACTGCACCTGTCGGACCCGGGCCCTACTTTCCCACATCCAGTCGGCCCTGGCCTTCCTGATATCCATAGCCATGGCTGAGCCTTTCAATATTCGGCCCGGCGTCCTATGCTGTGTCCTGCGTCAACCTTCGAGTTACTGGCGCAATCTACAGGCTGGATCCTGACGCCATCGATGTTGAGCTCGAACTTGACGACGCCAACCCGTCGCGCTGCACCGGGTCATGGCCCTGGCGATATTCGGACTGTTCGGCCTCGTCCTCTACATGGTCGAGTTCCCGCGGCCCGATCTAGTCGATGAAATGCAGCTCGACGTTGCGATCGGCATCCCGGCTGAACCAGGCGTGGTGCACGCGCTCGGTGCCATGTCGATAATAGAGTTCCAGGCTGTGGGTCACTACCGGAAAGGCAATTTCGTCCCAGGGAATCTGTTCCCGCTTGAACATGCCGACCTCGAGGCTCTCGGGGCCCGGCGAGATGTCGCTGGTGAGTTGTCCGTGGAACATCAGGTAAACCTGGGATATATACGGCATGCTGAATATGCCGAACAGGGTTAGCGGACCTGCTTTTGCGTTGGCTTCCTCCATGGCTTCGCGGGCAGCTGCCTCGGCGACGGTTTCATTGTTCTCCATGAAGCCGGCGGGCAGGGTCCAGCGTCCGTAGCGGGGTTCGATTGCGCGTTTGCACAGCAGCACCTCGTCGCCGCGCGTCAGGATAGCTCCGCAGACGTTGTTCGGGTTTTGATAATGCACGTATCCACAATGATCGCAGACGAACCGTTCGCGATTGTCGTCGACGGGGATCTTCAGCGTCACGGGTTGCCCGCACTGGCTGCAATAGTTCATTGCACGATTTTCCTGGCGGCGGCAAGCAGTACCGCCGTGATGCGCAGCATTCCCTGCTCCATGTTGGCGATGATATCCTGCATGCTGATGGTGCGGTTTTCGATACCGGCAGCCCAGTTGACGACCAGGGCAAGGCAGGCGTATTCGATATCGAGCTCGCGCGCCAGCGCCGCTTCGGGCATCCCGGTCATGCCCACCATGGTGCAGCCGTCACGTCGCATTCGCGCAATTTCGGCAGCCGTCTCGAGTCGCGGTCCGTTGCTGTTGCCATAGGTGCCGGAATCGACCAGCGACTGCCCCTGCTGCAACCCGGCCTCGAGGATGATGGCGCGAAGCTTCGCGCTGTAGGGCCAGCTGAAATCGATATGCGTGACCGGCGCATCGTCGCCATCAAAGTAGGTTTGCTCGCGCCCCGAGCTATAGTCGATTATCTGGTCAGGCAGCGCCAGTGTCAGAGGCGGCATATCGGCACTAATCCCGCCAACCGCGTTGACCGCAATGATCCGTGTTACGCCCGCGTGCCCGAGTGCCCAGAGATTTGCGCGATAATTTATCCGGTGCGGGGGAACCTTGTGTCCCGGGCCGTGACGCGGCAGGAAGACCAGCTCGATTCCGTGCCACCGTCCCTGCAGGATATCGGCCGAGGTGTCGCCATAAGGCGTTTCGCGGGACAGCTGTTCCTGCAGCTCGAAATCTTCGCCCAGCGAGTAAAGGCCGCTGCCCCCGATGATAGCCAGCATCAGACAACCTTTTCGGGTAGCGCGTAGATACTGGAAAGGTTGCGGAAATGCCCGTTCAGGTCCATTCCGACACCGTAAACATAGCAATCGCCGCATTCGAGCCCCACATAATCCGGCTCTATCTCAGCCTTTTTGCGATCATGGGATTTGCGAATCAGGAATACGCTGGTGCATTTTTTCGCGCCGTGCTTGATGCAGTAGGACTTGACTTCCTCGAGGGTATACCCCTGATCGAAAATATCGTCGACGATAATCACGTTGCGATCCCTGATCTCGTTCTGCGGGTAAGCCTTCCACAACACGTCCTTGCCGAGCGTTGCGAGGCGATAGCGCGTGGCGTGCACATAGTCCAGCGTCAGCGGAAAATTCCAGTGGCGCAGCAGTTGCCCGGTAAGGTAAAGCCCCCCGTTCATAACGCAGAGCACCAGCGGGAAATCTGCGCTATTGTCCGCTTCGACGCTGAGTGCGAGGGCGATAATCGCCTGCTCTACCGAATTTTCGTCGAACAACAGCTCGGCGGTCTGGTGTACTTGCTGGGCTCTGTCTGCATTCATATCAGGATTTTTCCAGGGCTACCGGATCGGCGAGATGGATCGTCGACGTGGGGAAGGCGATCTCAGCCTGGTTTGCCTCGATTATATGCGCGATGCGAAGCAGCACGTCCTGCTTGACCTGGTGGTATTCCGCCCACTTCGTGGTCCTGGTAAAGCAGTAAATAAAAAAGTCGACCGACGAATCGGCAAATTCGTTGAAATTGACCATCAACGTCTTTTCCGGATCGATTTCGTCATGGTTCCTGAGCATTTCCCGCACTTCGCTGACCACCTTGTCCATGCTGGTCAGGTCGGAATAGCGCATCCCGATGGTTTCGTTGATGCGACGGTTGTTCATGCGCGACGGGTTCTCGACGATAATGCTCGTGAAAATAGAGTTGGGGACGTATAGCGGACGCGACTGGAAATCACGAATCATCGTCACCCGCCAGCCGATTTTCTCGACGGTGCCCTCGATGCTGCGATCGGGGGAGCGTATCCAGTCGCCGACCAGGAATGGCCGATCGAGATAAACGATCAAGGCGCCGAAAAAGTTGGCGAGCATGTCCTTCGCCGCGAAGCCTACCGCGATACCGCCGATGCCGCCCATTGCCAGCACCCCGGAAACACTGAATCCCAGCGTTTGCAGGATGACCAGCGCCGCCGTGATGAGTACCGCCAATCGCACCAGTTTGCCGATCGCCTCGGCGGTGTGCTTGTCGATCTGATCGGAATCCCGGGTAAATTCCTGCTCCGCGCCACGGATGATGCCGAGCACAAACCAGGTCAGGCAGACCAGCACGCCAACGTCGCGCGCCGGATCGGAATAGGAAAAAAGCGTGTTTTGCGTTTCTGCATAAATGATATCGGCCGCGATATCGAGTCCGACCAGCCATACCGCCCAGGTAAACGGACGCGCCATCGCGTGCAGCAGGATATCGTCCCAGCGGGTGCGTGTACGCCCCAGTCTCGTTATCATCCGGTTGATCAGGCGCTTGCCGAAGTAGCTCGCAAACGACGTGATTAGCACAACGATGAATACCTGTACGATCCAGAGCCACTCCGGCTCGACCCCGGGAATCCACTTTTGCAGTTCAGACATCACTCGAATAAATCTCCACTTTCTGCCAGGCCAAGCCGGTGACTGAACTCGCGAAGTTCAGCACAGGCGCGTTGCCAGGCTTCTATATTAAATAAATCGGCCACCCGCGGCTGCCCGTGCATGCGCACCATACGCAGCTGCGAAGTCGGGTTGGAATAGCCAGCCAGCGATTCCAGCACTTCATCCGCACCCGCAAGATTATTGCATATCAGCAAAATATCGCAGCCCGCCTCGAGAGCGGCGCCTGCCCTCTCGGGATATCCTCCGACGGATTCTGCGCCGCTCATGTTGAGGTCGTCGCTGAAGACGATGCCGTCGAATTCGAGCTGGCCGCGCAATACCGATTCGATCCAGAAGCGTGAGTAGCCGGCGGCATGCGGATCGACCCTGTCGTAGATCACATGAGCCATCATGATCCCGGTCAGATGTGTCGCGATAACCCGCCTGAATGGTATCAGATCGAGCGCCTCGATTTCATCGAAACCGCGGCGATCGAAAGGCATCACGTGATGCGAATCGCCCTCGACCGAACCATGACCCGGAAAATGCTTGCCGACCGCTTCCATGCCGGCGTGGCGCATTCCCCTGACCCAGGCGTTCGCCAGGTGGCAAACCGTTTCGGGATCCCGATGAAACGCGCGATCGCCGATGACACTGCTGATCGGGTTGGCGATATCCAGCACCGGGGCGAAACTCAGATCCACCCCGTAGTGGAGCAACTCCGACGCCATTACCCAGGCAAAACTCTGTGCCAGGTGAATCGCCTGCTCTGGTTCATCGTCGTACAGATCGCCCAGGTGACCCATCGCCGGTATCGCCTGAAAACCATCGCGAAACCGCTGTACCCGACCGCCCTCGTGATCTACCGCGATAACCAGGCGCGGATCCCGCAGACCGTGAATGGCCTGGCAAAGCCGCGACAGCTGTTGCGGGTTGCGATAGTTACGGCTGAATAGAACGACGCCGCCGACCTGGGGATGGCACAGGCGCTCGCGATCGCTGGCGGTGAGCTCTTCACCGGAGATGTCGAGCATAACCGGCCCGAGCGTCATGCAGCAGCCTCCAGCAGCACCACCGCATCGACGGCGATGCCCTCTTCACGACCGATGAAGCCGAGTTTTTCGGTTGTAGTCGCCTTGATATTTATCGCCGCCGCCGTACACCCGAGATCCTGTGCCAGCAGCTTCTTCATCGCATCGACGTAGGGCGCCATCCTCGGTGCCTGCAATATCACCGTGATGTCGGCATTACCCAGGCGGTAACCATCGCCATCGACCATTTTCTTCACTTCGCGCAGGAATTCGCGGCTATCGCGTTGCCGGTTCCGATCATCGCTGTCCGGAAATAGCCGCCCGATATCGCCGCGTCCCAGCGCGCCGAGCAACGCGTCGCAAAGCGCGTGCACCAGCACATCGCCATCCGAATGCGCGACGATAGAGCGGCCGCATTCGATCGCAACCCCGCCCAGCACGAAACCGTTACCCGGCGCGAATGCGTGCACATCGTAACCATGTCCAATTCTGACGGTAGCCATCGAGTGCTAGTCTCTTTGTTCAGAAACGGCTGATTATAACCGCCTGCCGGCGCAACTACACGCGACTCAGCAGATACAGGTTGAATAGCAGGGCGCTGAACAGGATCAGGGCGCCTGCCTGATGCAGGGCGCCAAGCAATACCGGGACCTGCCACAACAGGGTCGCGATGCCGAGCGCAAGCTGGATGATGACGGCCATGCCGACCAGTTTGAAACTGCGCTGCAGCCTGGGTTCGCCGAAATCCGAACGCCCTCTGATATACCACAGCAGCAGCAGTATGCCGGTCGATACCGCGAGCCAGCGGTGGTCGAACTGCACGGTAACCATGTTTTCGAAGGGATTCAGATACCAGGGGGTCAATGCCCCGATTCCGTCCGGGATCAGCTTGCCTCCCATTAGCGGAAAGCTGTTGAAGATAAGCCCCGCATCGAGCCCGGCGACGAATCCACCGGAGGCGATGGTAATCAACAGCAGCGCCAGCAACGCCAGCGATGCCTTGCGCCAGCCGGCCACGCTCGATTGCGCGAGCTGGCGATAGCTGTCGGGAAAAGCGAGACCGAATATCGTCCATAGAATAAAGCCGTAGATCAGGATCGCGCTCATCAAATGAGCGGTCAGGCGATACTGGCTGACCTGGGGATTGCTGACCAGTCCGCTCTGTACCATGTACCAGCCAAGCAGGCCCTGCATTCCGCCCAGAATAAACATCACCACCAGCCTCGGAGTCAATCCAGGCTTTATCATTTTGCGCAGCAGAAAATAAAGGAAAGGCAACAGGAAGACGAGACCGATGAATCGTCCCAGCATGCGATGCGAGTATTCGAACCAGAATATCTTCTTGAAAGCGTCGAGTTCCATGTCGCGATTGAGCTTCTGGAACTCGGGAAACTGCTGGTAACGCTCGAACTCGGCAAGCCACTCCTCGGAACTGAGCGGCGGCAGCATCCCGGTGGGGTGCCAGGTCACCATGGACAGTCCGGACTCGGTGAGCCGCGTCACGCCTCCGAGAATAACCATCGAAAACACCAGCACCAGGCAAACCTGTAACCAGCGCAGGATTGCGCGGTCGTTATCACTGACTGCATGCATGATTGCCCGGAACTCCGAAAAAACTGCCGAATACAATAATACTGTTAGGGATTCTTTGCCAGCTGTCGGAATCTCCCTGCATTGACTCGACCGGAAGCATAGGCGTCCATCTTACCATCCATTTTTCGCGCCAGGTTACCCAAGCGTTCGGCGGTGGGAGGATGGGTTTTCATCAATACGGTCAGGTCCTCGGACTCCGGGTTGATACTATCTATGGTGGTTAATACGTCGAGCAGGGCATATGGATCATAACCGGCTCTTGCCGCCAGTACGACACCGTGGAGGTCGGCGTCGTACTCATACTCTCGATCCAGCCCGCTGGCGTAAAGTTGCACCCCGGCATTGACCAGTTGGTTCAGTTTTTGCCGATCCTCGCCGTCGCTGACCGCCTTCACCGTCAGGCTGGTCCAGAAATCTCGCTTCATGGTTTTTTGCAGCGCCTTGAGATGGTGTTTGCGCACCACGTGGGCGATTTCGTGGGCCAGTACCCCCGCTAGCTGGGCTTCGCTATCGAGCAGGTTGAACAAACCGAGGGTCACGACGACGTACCCCCCGGGTGCGGCGAATGCATTGATTCCCTGGGAGTCGATGACACCGAAACGCCAGGGCAGCTCGCTGCGACTCGATTGCGCGGCAACCCAGAAACCGACATCGTTCACATAACGTTGCAGGCTCGCATCATCGACCAGCGGGGCAGCGCCGAGCAGTCCTGAAACCAGGTTACCTCCGATCTCGATCTCCTCGCTGATCGAGACTTTGCCGCGCACCTGGTCTAATTTTTGCCTGTTTTCGTCGATTTTTTGCCTGGTTTTTTCGAGCTGCTTCTTGAGATCGCCGAGATCCAGCGCGAACACGGTCGATGACACGACTGGCGCCAATGCCAGGCTTAGCAGCAACACCAACTGGAGCAGGGATTTCATGTCGTTCGCCTAGTTCTCGATATGCGGGATGGTGACCGGGCTTAATTTGCCCTGCCTGACAAATCCATCGATGCGTTGTTGATTACTGGCAAACTGTTTCATTTTTTCGAGCTCGGCCGGGTCTGCCACCGCGGACCTGATTTCATCCTCGCTCAGGCCCCTGACCCCTATGGTTGCCGTGCCCGAGCTGGTGCTGCCGCTATCCGATTTGAAAAAGCTGCTGGCCTTGCGCGAGAACAACGCGAGGCCCGACAAAAATCCGCGCGAGTCCGAAGCGGTCTGGATCTCGGCCGCCGGTGCAAAATTACCCTCGCGCACCTGGTAACTGCGTACCCACCCGATGACCGCCTGTTCCTCGGAGAAAATTTCTTTCCAGCCACCTTTACGCGAAAAAATGCTGACCCGGGTACCGGCGCCGACCTGGCCCACCTTTTGCGCGGTGCTGCTCGCATTGGCATATACCGTCGCCTGGCGCACGACGATTGCCTGCTGTTCCACCGCCAGAGCCGGCATCGCCAGCGCGCCGATCATAGCGAGTATGCAAAAACGATATTTCATACCCCGGTATTATAGCAGCAGATCCTGGGACGCAAGCGTCGCCGAGGATTCGAAAATCCCGATACCGGGGAGGGGCAAGACACGGAATCATGCGACGATGAAGAGTTTCTGCAGGCCCAACATGCGGCCAGATCGGGGACAAAAAAAGGCGCCTAAAGCGGCGCCTTCCTCGTCCTCGCTGCCGTTATTATTTTATTTAGCAGCTATCTCCTCCAGTTTCCTGGCCTTTATTAAACGCTCAGCTAGCGTTTAATCTCGGGCCCTGAGGCCCCAGGCAATTGACTTTTAAGATGGTGGTAGTAAAACACAGGCACCTCGAAGTTGCCACCAAATTTTGCAAATATTTCATTGCGGGACCGGCAATGGCTTGCCGGTTGGACAGACTGTGACAGAATTTATTCCATTTATAAAAACTAGTTAACGACACGATTAACCTGCCTGCATGTATATTATCGCCACTTACCCCGGTACCCGACCCAATGTCAGCTCAAACCCTTAAACCCGAAGAATACCGCATCGTAGAAGAGCCTTATTACGAGCCAGTCGGCAACGAAATCGAGATTTTCGAATCGGCCTATCAGAATCAGCTCGCGCTTGCCCTGCGCGGCCCAACCGGTTGTGGCAAGACCCGATTCATGGAGTACATGGCCTGGCGGCTGAAACTGCCCCTGATCACCGTGTCCTGTCATGACGATCTGACCGCATCCGACCTGATCGGCCGTTACCTTATTACCGATAACCAGACGGTCTGGATCGACGGCCCGTTGACCGCGGCGGTACGCGCCGGGGCGATTTGCTATCTCGACGAAATCGTCGAGGCGCGTGCCGACACGACAGTCGTAATCCACCCCCTCGCCGATGACCGTCGCGTGCTGCCGATCGAAAAACTGGGCGCACTGCTGGTCGCCCACGAATCGTTTTGCATGACCATTTCGTACAACCCCGGCTACCAGAGCGTTCTCAAGGATATCAAGCAAAGCACGCGTCAGCGTTTCGTTGCGCTCGATTTTGACTACCCGAAAGCGGAGCTGGAACAAAAGATCGTGCAAAACGAGGCGGGGCTGGATGCCATTAGCGCACGCCAATTGGTACGCTTTGCGCAGCTTACGCGCAACCTCAAGGGCGCCGGACTCGACGAGGGCGCGAGCACGCGCCTGCTGGTGCATGCCGGTAAGCTCATGGTCAGCGGAGTCGACCCGGTCGACGCCTGCGCGAGCGCGGTGTCGCAGGCGCTTAGCGATGATCGCGAGGTGATTGCGGCGGTCAACGAGCTGTGCGCCTCGGTATTCTGATTACCCGGTCGGTCGATATCATTTGCACGGCATCATCCTCAACAACCCAGGGAAGCGAGCGCAGTCAGTTTTAAAAAGCCTGAGGGGCTAACCGAAATCGAGACAAGATCCAGCGCGCTATCGCTCAGGGAACGTCGCGTCCTGATTCTCGTCAAGCGAGGGCTTTCACCAGCCAGTGCCCGCAGGTAGCGGCCCGGGAGCAACGCGAAAACCACCGCGAAAAAAATAGCGCCCTACTTGGTGGGATCGATATGCGCCAGTTGGTCCAGCATGTCGCCGGTCAACTGGTAGGCCTGGCCGAAACCGCGCACGAAGCTGCCGGTCGCCGCCTCGACACGAAACATATGGAAGTCGGGC
>JAOTTY010000337.1 GCA_029864185.1 Gammaproteobacteria bacterium | reverse complement strand
CATATCGGCAAATTCAGTAGTGGTTTCGGCAGGCATGGCGTGCTTCCGGGGCAAGGGGTGGCGCAGTGTAGTAGTTTGTGACGGTATTTGCATGCGTTAGTTCTGGTCTGGTGCTCGAAACGCGCCACACCAGTTACCGGCGCAAGTCGATTTTTATGGAGCGATACCTGTTTTCTATAAATTATTGGCGCCGGGTACGGAATCGGGCCGGCCCGGAGTCGTGGGGACCTCCAGCAGCGCCGACAGGAGGATTTACAGGGAGACCGGGCGCCCTGAAAAAGTTGGCGCGCGGCAAAGACCGGTTCAACCGAGACCCGCGCGCTGGCGTCAAATCACTAACCGGGCAAGTTCAGGGGAATTACTCCCTGCAACCCAACGCGTCGAGGTTCACTGCAGATTCTCGCTCCCCTCCAGATTGATTCCCAATGCCTGCAACTGGCTGGCGATAGCCGGATCCCGGGAGGCCAGCCAGCGCTGGTATAGAGCCAGCACCCCCTCGGTGGTCATGCGCTGGGTGCGCGTACAGGCGTTCGCCACCATTTCCAGCATACGGGTGAAGGTCTGGGCCATTTCGGCGAAAATGTGACGGTTGGAACGGGCGTTGTCGGCGAGATAGTCGTAGGCGCTGCCGCCCATGCCGATGAAATAGTCCTGCTGGAGCCCGTGACGGGTGAATCGCTCCGGGAACAGGGCACCCAGAAATAGCGCCATGTCTCCCAGCTGCTGCAGGATCAGGCAACGCTCCCGATCGTTACTCGCCTCGATAGCGTCGCTGTACAACAGCGCCAGCGGCCTGAGCATCATCTTATCATCCTGGTAGGAAAATAATTGTTCGCTGCGGCCAAAGCGTTCCAACAGACTGCCCAGATACCAGCAGGTATCTTCATGGGGTGGCGGACGAAATCGCCTGGCGTAGCGGGTCAGACGCTTGTTGAAATAACTGGAAAGCGACGTTTCCGTGATGGACAGCTGCTGCGCTTCGTAATGCATGGATACCTCCGAACTTCGTACCACGGGACTTCTATCAAATCAATGAATAAAGAACCCTTAAACTATAGACCAGTATTTTCCCCTCTATCAACGGAATTAAAGCCGGTTCCTAAACATATTATCGGCAACCGTGTACACAGCTGAACCCCGGAAAAGCGGCGCGGCGCTAATTTTCCCGGTACCGACGCGGATTCGGCCAAAAAAATCGCCAAAATCCCCTTGAAAATCCTTTCGCCGAACCTAAATCCCATGCCGCGGGTGATTTTTCTCCCCGGCACATACAACATTCAGGACTATTCGTTTGTAGGAGGTTTATTTCCGTGAATATTCGACCCCTCTATGATCGGGTTGTGGTGCGTCGTACAGAATCCGAGACCACGACCAAAGGCGGCATCGTCATTCCCGATTCCGCCACCGAGAAACCCAACCAGGGTGAAGTGCTCGCCGTCGGACCCGGCGCCCTTCTGGAAAACGGTGAAACCGTTCCGCTGGCGGTAAGCGTAGGTGACCGCGTGTTGTTCGGCAAATACGCTACGTCGGAGCTAAAAATCGATGGCGAGGAAGTACTGGTCATCAAGGAATCCGACATCCTGGCTGTCATCGAGCAGGATCTGGCGGCGGAGGTAGCAGCATGAGCGCAAAAGCAATCAAATTTTCAGATCAGGCCCGCGAGCGCATGCTTGACGGCGTGAATATACTGGCAGACGCGGTCAAGGCTACTCTGGGGCCGAAGGGCCGCAACGTCATTCTCGACAAAAGCTTCGGCGCCCCGAAAATAACCAAGGACGGCGTGACCGTAGCCAAGGAAATTCAATTGGCAGACAAGTTCGAGAACATGGGTGCACAGATGGTGAAAGAAGTTGCCGCCAAGACAGCCGACGAGGCAGGCGATGGCACCACCACGGCTACGGTGTTAGCCCAGGCCATGATTCGAGAAGGTCGTAAGGCGATCGCCGCCGGCTTTAATCCGATGGACCTCAAACGCGGCATAGACGCCGCCGTATTGGCCGCCACCGCGCAGCTGCATGATCAGTCCAGGCCCTGTGACGACAACAAGGCGATCGGCCAGGTTGCCACGGTTTCCGCAAACTGGAGCGAAGACATCGGCAGCATTCTTGTCGAAGCTATGGAAAAGGTTGGCCGCGATGGCGTAATTTCTGTGGAGGAAGGCAAGTCCCTGCAGAATGAGCTGGAGGTAGTGGAAGGCATGCAGTTCGACCGCGGCTACCTGTCGCCCTACTTTGTGACTAACAAGGACAAAATGCAGGTGGAGCTGGATGAACCTTACCTGCTGCTATACGACAAGAAGATCAGCAACGTTCGCGACATCGTCTCCCTGCTGGAGTCCGTCGCCAAGGCCAGCCGTTCGCTGTTGATCGTCGCAGAAGACATCGAAGGCGAAGCACTGGCCACCCTGGTGGTGAATAACCTGCGCGGCGTGCTCAAGGTAAGCGCGGTCAAGGCGCCTGGCTTCGGCGATCGACGCAAGGCCATGCTGCAGGACATCGCGGTGTTGACCGGCGGCAAGGTGATCTCAGAGGAAGTAGGCCTCAGCCTGGAACACGTCACTCTCGACGATCTCGGTAGCGCCAAGCGCATAGTCATAACCAAGGACGACACCACCGTGGTGGATGGCGCCGGTAAGAAAACCGACATCTCCGCGCGGGTGACCCAGATTCGCACCGAGATCGAAAACAGCACTTCCGACTACGACCGCGAGAAACTGCAGGAACGCATGGCCAAGCTGGCCGGCGGCGTAGCCGTGATCAAGGTGGGCGCTGCCACCGAAGTTGAAATGAAAGAGAAGAAAGATCTGGTGGATGACGCACTGCACGCTACCCGGGCTGCGGTCGAGGAAGGCATCATTCCCGGTGGTGGCGTCAGCCTGATCCGCGCCGCGGATGCCATCCGAGACAAAGTAACCATAGCCAACGAAGACCAGGGCATCGGCGTCAACATTGCGCTGCGCGCAATGGAGGAGCCACTCCGGCAGATCGTTGCCAACGCCGGTGTCGATCCCAGCGTGGTGCTGGATAGGGTCCGGCAGGGCAAGGGCAGTTATGGCTACAACGCCCAGACCGAAGACTACGGCGACATGCTTGAAATGGGCATCATCGACCCGACCAAGGTCACACGATTTGCGTTGCAGAATGCGGGCTCGATTGCCGGGTTAATGATCACTACCGAGGTCATGATTACCGACAAGCCCAAAGAGAAACACGACCATGCCGCTCACTCACATGACATGGACGACTTCTAGGGCGCAGCCTTAAGCGCAAGCGCTAAAGGTACGATGGGACGGATCGAGCCGCATGTCGGCGAGACCGTCCCATCTCCTCCGGGAAAAAACGGCTTTATGCGGTAGTGGTTTTTTCCCGCCGCGCCTCCTGTAGCTTTTATGGTCCGACGACTATCGCATTGCCATCGTGACCGGCTGCGCGTTGAAAATTTAGTCTGAATATTCGTCAGCGGTTTTGGCTGCGGAACCTTGTTCGGCAGACTGCATCGGGCTCGTCGCCCAGCCAGCCCCGACGCGTCAGGCGACGCGTTCAGACTGAAGCTTATCCTGATTGTCTTTCGGTAGCCTGCAGAAGTTGGCGGGGAAAAGCGCCTGTTGAAGAACCGTACCACCACGATGGACTCGGTGATTGCGCCCACCATCAGGATCATGAGCATCATGAACGCCACCGCGAGAGCTATCCCGACCTCGGTGCCCACGCTCTGCAAAAAGTCCCGCAGTTTTTGCGCAGACCCATCACCGAGGCAACCTGCTGGAACTGCGCCGAAAAAGCCACCTGCGAAATGCTCATTCCGGTTAGCACTGCACTTTGCAGCAGAATACTGCGTAGCTTCGCGCTATTT
>JAOTTY010000336.1 GCA_029864185.1 Gammaproteobacteria bacterium | reverse complement strand
TCCTGGTTGCGGTCCGACTGCGTCTGCAGCGAATCCTTGAGCTCGACGTCGATGAACCCGGCCTGCCCGAGCAGGGAATTGAGGGTCTCCTGGTTGTAGAGCCGTTCCGCGTAGAACTGGTCGGCGATGACACCTTTTTTTACGTGGGTAATCACCTCGCGGGAAATGAGTCGTTCCCGGTCGGCGGACAGCGAGCGCTCGCGGCAGACGAAATAGTTCTTGTCGATCCACTCCCAGCTCCTCGGTTCGAAGCTGTCGCGCATGTAATCGCCGTCGGTGATGTCCACCAGCAACTTGCCGCCTGGCTTCATGATGCGTCGGATTTCTTCCAGCACCTGGATATCGTCCTGTCGGGTTTCGAAGTAGCCGAAGCTGTTACCGAGTATCGTGACGACGTCGAAATGGTCGTCGGGGAAGGGCAGCTTGCGCGCATCGCCTTCCTTGAACGTCACGGGGAGTCCGTCCTTCCTGGCGATGTTCCTGGCGCGGGTAATCAGGTAATGCGAACGATCCAGTCCGTGCACGTTGGTATAACCCTGTCGCGCCATCTCGAGGACGTGACGACCCTGCCCGCAGCAAAGATCGAGGATGGCGGCGTCGGAGCGCAGGCCCAGCAGGCCGAGGAAAACCTCGACTTCGTGACGGGTAATGTTTTCGTCGTTGACGACGTCGCCGTCGGTGCGCAGGTAGTTGGCATTGAAGATATGCCGCCACCAGTCGGCCTTGACGTAGCTTTCGAGGTTTTCGATCGGACCGAGGACGTCGATCAGGCGCTGGTTGCTGCTCTTTTGGGCCGCAGCGTTGCTAGCCGGTTTTTTCATAGACTTAAACACCCTGTGCTGACATTCAGTAAAGTGTCTAACGTCCGTTCTGACAGATCGCGTGCCCGGAAGAGCGGCAATCCTTGTCGAGCTCGTAGTTAGCGATATAACGAGCGGGTATACCCGTCGCTGCACCGGCCGTAACCGGTGTTTGGCGCGGATTTTGCTCTCAATAGATTCGTTTGTCTATCAATAAAACAGGGTTTCTCTGCGGGCGCCCGGGTAGCAAAAAAGTGGCTCCATTTCGCGCTGGATTCAGGTTCGCGCGGCTCCTTCCGGACCAAACCATGGCACCCCGGTCTATCCGCCCGCTATTCGATGACGACGAGCCGACGCGGCGCCTGCACCGGCAGCTCGGCGCTGTTTTCCTTGAACAGCAGCGTGCAGATGTAGTAGGTGATGCCCGACATGCGCGGGCTGAAGAACTGGCTTTCGAAGTTGACGCAGGTTCTCGGTTCGAACACCTTTTCCGATTCGTCGTGCGACATTTCGTAGACGAAATTCCCGACCCAGTCAGGCGGGAAACCGATCCCCAGCTCGTAGCCGCCGACCCAGCCGGCGTCGGACCAGATGCCGACTTCGTCGTAATAGTTCCGCGCCGCGCTCACCAGTTCGCCGACGGTCAGACCCGGCTTCAGGATATTTGCAATGACGTCGAACACGCCCGACGATTTGACGTGGTATTCCATTACGTCGCGAGGCGGTTCGCCGACGTAGAAGGAACGCGCCGCGTTGGCGTGGTAGCGCCAGTAAACGCCGCAGACGTCGACGTTGACCTGTTCGCCGGCCATGATAACCTTGCGGCTCGCCAGCGCATGACCGGTGTTGGCCTTCGCGCCGGACAGTACCGGCAGCGTAATCGCCGGGTTCTCGCCGCCCGCCCTGGCCATCGCGTGAATCATTTCCCCGTAGACGTCGAGCTCGGTGACGCCGGGGCGGATCGCGTTGCGCGCGGCCTCGAGGCCGATGTCGGTAATGCGCGCCGCGTGTTCGAGGTAGGCGATCTCCTGCGGCGACTTGATCCAGCGGACTTCGCGTAACACGTCGCTGCCGTCGATTACGCTCGAGCCCGACGCCTCGAAAGCGGCGCGAAAGCGCGCGCTGATCGCCGGGTTCGGGCGGTAGCTGTATAGCTCCATGCCGACCCTGCCGCCGAGCCAGCCCTGCGCTTCGAGTTCGTCCATGATGAAGCCGATGCCGTCGCGACGATTGTCGATCGGGAAGGTCCGGATATCGTCGGCACAGGTCACGAAACGGCACATGACTTTCTCGCTCGGCGTGTCGAACATGATGAAGCGGTCGTGGTCGACATGCACCGCTATGCCGCTGGTGGCGGGCCACTGTTTCGGGCTTTGCGCCTGGTACCACTCGCAGGAATAGCCGCTGACGTAGTACAGGCTTTCGGGCGCCATCAGCCACAGCAGATCGATCCGGTCACGCGCCATGCGCGCGCGGATCGCCTGCAGCCGGGTTTTATATTCCGTCAGCGCAAAGCCGAGTTCCATGGCCGGGTTGCACTGTTCCAGCACCAGGTCGCGATTCTGTCCCATAATGATTGCTCCACGGGGTTGACGAAGAATATCGATATCCGGAAATTGCGATTAGAATATCAGGCTCGAATCCTCGTGTCAGATGGATTACCCAAACGGAGAACTGGAATCATGGCGGACCGGCTGGCGGTATTTTTCGATCCCTCGATATTCGATCACGACACGGGCCAGGGTTTTTTCGAGGCCCCGGCCTCGCCCTGCCTGCCCGTCATCGAGACGCACCCCGAGAACGCCGAGCGTGTCAGAAACATGCATGGCGTGCTGCGCGATGGGCCGATAGCCGAGGCGCTGGACTGGTTCGGGGCGGAGGCGGCGACCAGATCTGATCTCGAGCGTTTTCACGCGCCGGCCTATATCGACGAACTGGAGGCGATCCCGGCCGAGGAGACGCGCGCGTACTCGAGCACGACGATATTCGGTCCCGGCAGTTTCGCTATCCTGTGCCGGGCGGCGGGATTGACGGTCGCCGCGGCCAGCCATGTCTTCGACGGCAGGGGTATGCTCGCCTATGCCCTGGTGCGACCACCCGGGCATCATGCGCAGCCGCAGATGGCGGACGGTTACTGCTTTTTCAACAACATCGGCGTCGCCATCGAGAGCCTGCGCGCACGCGGCCTGAAGACGGCCGCCGTCATCGACTGGGACGTGCATCACGGCAACGGTACCCAGGAAGGATACTACGACGACCCCGATGTGCTGACCATTTCGCTGCACATGAACCACGGCGCCTGGGGCCCGACGCATCCGCAGAGCGGCGACGTCGACGAGGCCGGAAGCGGGGCGGGGCTCGGCAAGAACCTGAATATCCCGATGCCCTGGGGTTCGGGGGACGAGGCCTACCTGCGGGTTTTCGACGCCGTGGTCGCGCCAGCGGTGCGCGAACACCGCCCGGAAATTCTGTTCATTGCCGCCGGGCAGGACGCCAACCAGTTCGATCCCAACGGCAGGCAATTGCTCGACATGAACGGATTCTACCGGCTCGGGCTGCGTGCCCGCGCGCTCGCGGACGAATGCTGCGGCGGCAGGATGGTGTTGGTGCAGGAAGGCGGCTACCAGGTCAGCTACGCCGCCTACTGCCTGCATGCGACCCTCGACGGCGTATTGAAGCGTGCGCCGGGCTTGCCCGATCCAATCGCTTACATGCGCGAAGACAGCAGCGGCATCGACGACTTCGTAAAGCAGTGGCAGCAGCGCTATGCCGAGGCGACGAGCTAGCGGCGAATCAACAGCACGCGCGCGTCGATATCCTGCCTGCGGATATACTCGGCCTCGATGATCTGCTCGATGCGAAACCCGTGTCGTTCGGCGGCACGATAAACCTCGGGTTCCAGTTTTAGCTGCCGCCACGCGGCACCGTTGACCGTGATCACGCACAAACCCCCGGGCGCCGCGCAAGCGATGACGTGGTGCAGGTCGGAAATCCCGGGGACGCCGAAAGCGAACAGGCCGACGCAGATCGGCGCGTCGTAGAGTGTTTCGAGTGGCTT
>JAOTTY010000335.1 GCA_029864185.1 Gammaproteobacteria bacterium | reverse complement strand
CATTCAAACATGGCATTATCGGAAGCCGAGTATTTCATACGCGGGTGTCATTATGTTTCCTGACGGTTTCGTCCAGCAAATGGTTGCGGTAAATGGCGTCAACCTCAACGTCGTCACCGGTGGCGCGGGGCCGCCGTTATTCCTGCTGCATGGATTCCCGCAAACGCAGCTGATCTGGCATCGTGTTGCGCCAGCCCTGGCCGAGCGTCATGCGCTCGTCATACCGGACCTGAGGGGTTACGGCGGCAGCGACGCGCCGACCGGCGACGCCGGTCATCAGTCCTACTCGAAGCGCGAAATGGCGAAGGACATCCTCGCCCTGGCCGAACATTTCGAAATCGGGCGCTTCGCCATCTCCGGGCACGATCGCGGCGCGCGCGTCGGCTACCGCCTGGTGCTCGACAATCCGGGGAGAATCACCCGATTTTGCGCGATCGACGTGATCCCGACCTTCGACGTCTGGGAACAGATGGACACCGCAGCCGCCGTTTCGCAGTTTCACTGGTCCTTTCTCGCCGCCGGGTCGCCGCTTCCCGAGGAAGTCATCGGGCAGAATCCAGCGCTGTTTTACCGCCACCTGCTCGAACGCTGGGCCTCGGACATCGGCAAGCTGGATCCCGCGGCGGTGCAGGCCTACCTGCAACAGTACCGGGACCCGCGCAAGATACACGCGCAATGCGAGGATTACCGCGCCGGCGCGACGGTCGACCTGCAAAACGACCGCGTCGACCGGGAGGCAGGCCGCAAGCTGGACTGCCCGGTGCTGCTGCTGTGGGGCAAGGGTTATCTGGGCAGGAAGGCGAAATCGCCGCTCGCAACCTGGCGCCGCTGGGCCGACGACGTGCGCGAGGTCGCGCTCGATTGCGGACATTTCATCGTCGAGGAAGAACCGCGGCAGGCGCTTACCGCGATGACGGATTTCTTCGGCTGACGACCGGCCTCAATCGATCAGTTCGACGGCCATACGCGCCAGCACCGGCGCCAGCGCACCGTAGGCGAAGGCTTTCTCGCTCGACGCGTTGCCGTCGAGCGCGCGCTTCAGCACGCCCTGCAATATCGCGGCGAAGCGAAAAAAGCCGAACACCAGGTAAAAATCCCAGTCGGGGATAGCGTCGAGACCGCGGCGTTCGCAGTATTGCGCGACATAATCGCGTTCGTTCGGGATGCCGAGGGCGCCGCGATCGATAGCGCCGAGTCCCGGTATCACGCAGTCCCTGTCCATGCGCCACTGCATGCACTGGTAGGCGAGATCGGCGTAGGGATGGCCCAGCGTCGACAGTTCCCAGTCGAGCACGGCTTTCGCGCGGGCCCTGGCGTCATCGAAAATGATGTTGTCGATGCGATAGTCGCCGTGGATCAGGCTGACCTTACCGTCGTCCGGCGGCAGGTTCTGCGGTAGCCATTCGATCAACCGATCCATCGCCGGGATCGGGTCGATTTCGGAGGCGCGGTACTGGCGGCTCCAGCGACTCACCTGGCGCTCGAAATAATTGCCGGGCCTGCCGAAATCGGCGAGCCCGACCGCGTCGACGTCGATATCGTGCAGCGCCGCGAGCACGCGGTTCATTTCGCCGTAAATTGCATGGCGCTGTGCCTTGTCCAGTTTCGGCAGGGTCGGATCCCAGAAAATTCGCCCCGGTTCGTAACTCATGATGTAGAACAGGCTGCCAATGACGTCGCGATCCTCGCACAGGTGTATCGCACGCGCGACCGGCACCTCGCTGTGCTGCAGCGCCTCGATCACGCGAAACTCCCGGTCTACCGCGTGGGCGGACTGCAACAGCTCGCCGGGGGGCTGGCGGCGCAGCACGAATCGGCCGCTCGAGCAGTTCAGCAAAAAAGTCGGGTTGGACTGGCCGTCGCTGAACTTCTCGACGCTCTGCAGTTGCCCGGTTTGCGGGACCTGCCGGGCAAGGTAGCGCTGCAGGATATCCAGGTCGAACTGGTCGTCAGGCATCGCGCCTCATCCGCCGTAACGTTCGATGATCTGCTTGCCGAGCGCCATCTGGTGCACCTGGTCCGGGCCGTCCGCCTGGCGACACCAGCGCGCATAGTTGAACGCCTCGGCGAGGAAATAATCGCGGGACAGGCCGCCGGCGCCGTGCATCTGCATGCAGCGGTCGAGGATGGTCTGCACCATCAGCGGCACGCTGGTCTTGCAGGCCGCGATCAGGTCGCGTGCCTGCTGCGCGCCGACCTGGTCCATGCGATGACAGGTTTTCTGTACCAGCAGGCGCGCCATCTCGATCTCCGCAAAACTCTTCGCGATATCCTCGCGCACCGACTGGTGCTGGCCGAGCTTGCGCCCGAAAGTACTGCGCCGCTGCACGCGCTGACAGGTAATTTCCAGCGCCCGCTGCGCCGCGCCGACCAGGCGCATGCAGTGGTGCATGCGACCGGGGCCAAGCCTGCCCTGCGCGATCTCGAAACCGCGCCCTGGCCCGAGCAGCACGTTTTCAGCCGGCACCCTGACCTGGTTGAAGCGGATTTCGGCGTGGCCGATCGGCGCGTCGTCGTAGCCAAGCGTGGTCAGCGCGCGCAGGATCTCGACTCCCGGGCTGTCCCTGGGCACCAGCACCTGGGTCTGCTGTTTATGCCGATCCGGGTTATCGGGATCCGACTTACCCATGACAATGATGATCCGGGTACGCTCGTTCATTGCCCCGGTGATGAACCACTTGCGCCCATCGAGCAGCCATTCTTCGCCGTCGAGCGTCATGCTGAGCTCGATATTGGTGGCGTCGCTGGAGGCGACCTGGGGCTCCGTCATCGCGTAACAGGAGCGAATCTCGCCGGCGAGCAGCGGCCACAACCAGCGCTCCTGCTGCGCCGGGGTCGCGTACTTCATCAGCACTTCCATGTTGCCGGTGTCCGGCGCGTTACAGTTGAATACCTCGGCCGACCACAGCACCCGGCCCATGGTTTCCGCTAGCGGGTAGTAATCGAGGTTGCAGAGTCCGCCGTGCTCGCTGAACGCGGCCTCTGACTCGGGGATGAAAAGATTCCACAACCCCTCGGACCGCGCCTTGAGCTTGAGCTCTTCGATCAACGGCAGCGACGCAAAGCGATTGTCGGCGCTGTCCAGCTGCGCGGCATACTCCGCCTCGTTTACATAGACGTGCGCGTCCATGAAGGCCTGCAGTTTGCGCAGCAGGCGGCCGGATTTAACGGAATACTGGAACGTCATGGATGATGAAGACCCGCAATCGAATTATCCTGCGCATTATAGGCGCGATTGCGTCGTTATAGAATTGCCTCGAATGCCGCGGCTGGCGAAAATCACGTGGCCCGCTTGTTACGGTCCCGCTTTTTCTTGAGCTTTTCGACGTGAACGATCAGCGTATCGATCGTCTCCCTGAGCAGATCGAGTTCCTCGATCGTCAAATCATCGAGCTGCTCGAGATTGTACTCGACGGTTTCGATGATCTTGCGGTGCGGGCGCTGCATCGGCCGCATGAAATAAGAAGTCACGGTCGCGACGATTGCGCCAAAGAAAAGCACCGAGCCGAGCACGATCCAGATGCCGCCGATGAACCTGGCGCCGCCGCTGACCGGCGTATCGGCAATGCCGGCGGTGGAAAATGCCGCGATACCCCAGTACAGGGCCTTGCCGTAGGAATCGATCGGTGTTCCCGCCGAACCGCGTTCCGCGAGGTAAAGTCCACCGGAAAATACGAGCCATCCGACCACCAGCAGGAGCACCATTCCGATGAACGGCGTGTGCGTATAGATATCCACGGCGAAACGCTTCAGGCGCGCGTGTCGCGAGGGTCGTTTCATGCGATTTTCTCCTGGTCCGAAACCGCCGGCGGAATTTCAGGCAAATCCGTATTTCCTGCCGGTCCGTCGGAGCCCTTAC
>JAOTTY010000078.1 GCA_029864185.1 Gammaproteobacteria bacterium | reverse complement strand
ACTCGCCGGCGGTACGGGAACCGGACCTGCGCAGGTGAGCGGAAACCTGTTCGCCAACGACGGCAACGCGGGCAACAGCATCGACAGTATCGACTTCGGCGCCTCCAACTTCACCCCTGTCGGAGGCGTTATTACGGCGACCACGGCCCTCGGAACGCTAACCGTGTACGCGGACAACACGACGCCCGGATTCAGCGCGGGCGACTATGTCTACACGCTGAACTCGGCCGATAACAGCAGCGCGGATGTCGACGAGGTTTTCACCTATAACTTCACCAACGGAATTGGTTATAGCGATAGCCTGACCATTTCGATTATCGATGACGCGCCGGTGGCGAACGACCTGGTACAGGATGTTCCGGAATCCGAAGAAAAGGTATTCAATATCATCTTCACGCTGGACGACTCGGGCAGCATGGCCTGGGGATCGGTTACGGGCAACACCAATCCGCCGGCAACCGAACCCACGCGCATGGAAGTCGCCAAGGAGGCGCTGTCTGCCCTGGGCGCGGAGTATTTCAATCAATCCACGCAGGTCGAGATTACCCTGATCACCTTCAACTCGAGCGCGAGCTTTGTCGGCACCTACAGCGACTTTGCCAGCTTCGAAGCCGCTTTAAATGGCGTAACGCCGGGCGGTGGCACCAACTATGTCGACGCGACCGACGAGATCCGGACCCAGTTGACGGCTGACCTTGCCGCGCAGAATCCTGCGGACGATGTGCAGAATATCTCTTACTTCATATCGGACGGCGAAGCCAACGCCGGAACCTCGCCGATCGGCAGCGGCTATATCGAGTTCGTCAATAACAATTCGGTCGACTCCTACTCGGTCGGCATCGGCTCGAGCCTGCCGTCTGACCTGTCGGACCTGAACTATATCCACAATATCGATTCGCTGGGCCGCGGTGAAGGAACGGTCGACGAAGCGCTGATCGTGACAGACGTATCTGAGCTCGAATCCGAGTTACTTTCGACGGTGCCGACCGCATTCGGCGGCAACATCACCGCCAACGGATCGATCTCCAATGTTCTGTTCGGCGGCGACGGCGGCTATGTGCAGTCATTGACCACCGATATCGGTGGCACCGACTATACCTTCAGCTACAACGGCAGCAGCGTCAGCGTGCCCGCTGCGCTGGCCGCCACCGTCGTGGTCACCGGCAGCACTATCGAGCTCGGCGCCGACGACGGTTTCGCCTACGGCACCTTCACCTTCAATTTCGCCGATGGCTCGTACACGCTGAGTGCGCCGAATGGCCTGGCCCCGTCGGTTTTCGACTTCGACTACACCATTGTCGATAACGATGGCGATACCGCATCGGCAACCGCGACCATCAATATCATCGATGACGCGCCGGACGCCAGGGACGACCTGCACAGCGTGAATGCCTACGAGACCGCGTCAGGCAACGTAGTCAACGCGCTCGGCACCGATGGCGGTCCGAAATTCAGCACCAGTATTTCACCCTTCTCGGCCCAGGGCGGCGGCGTCGACAAGGTCGTCGACAACGCCGTGGTCAGCGAGTTTACCTACAAGGATACGGTCATCGATCTCAACCTGACGACATCTACCGGGACACCCCCCACGGGCACCTCGGAGAACCTGTCGCTAACGTCACAGGCGGTAATCGACGGATCCCAGTTTACCGTCACCGGATCCGCCGGACTGTTCTTCGACGCCGATGGCATCGGGGTTTCGGGTGGCGCCAACGCCAACCTGAACACCGGTGAGCTGCTGAGCTTCGACTTCGATCCGGTTTTACTCCCCTACGGCGTCGACAACCTGGTATTGACGATTTCCGACTACCAGAGCGGAAACAGCGACCAGGTCACAGTTACCGTATACAACACCTCGGGTCTCGCGATCGCCACGGTGGTGCAAAGTGCCACCAACGGTGGCTCTGAAACGGTCGATCTGTCGGCTTATTCGAATATCGGATCGATAGAAATCTCCGAAACCGGCCCCGGAACCGATATCCAGGTGCAGAACATATCCTACGACCCGGCACCGGCAACCGACGTGCTGGATCAGACGGGCGGCAATAACGGCGGCAACCTGAGCTGGATTTACAGCCATGAAACCGATCTCGACGGCAACGACGTATTCCAGGCGACCGTCACCGATTCCAGCGACGGCTCCGTCTTCATTATGCGCAGCAACGGTTTCTATGAATACTCGCCCGACACCAGCGGGCTGGTATTGACGCCCGAATCGGTGGCGACGACCAGCGCTGCCAACGTGGCGGCCAGCGATCTGACCCTGACCGGTTACGACGATACCGGGACACCGGCGAACCTGATTTACAGCGCTAACGGGGTTACCGTCGAAGGCGGCTGGTCGAGCGACAGAATTGACCTGGGCGAATCGGTCAGCATTGACTTTATCGGCAAGGGCGGCAATCCCAACGGTGTGCAAAACGTGACGTTTACGCTGACCAGTGCAAGCGCCGCCGAAACCATCACCTACGTAATATATGGGCTCGACGGTACCACGATACTGGGCACGGAAAACTCCTCGGATTCGCCGTTTACCATTTCCGCGGCGGACTATCCCCTGATCGGGAAGATCGACTTTGTCGCCGATGACGCGACCTATGTGCGAATCTCGAATATTTCCTACGATGAAATCACCAGTGCGCCTCCCACCAACCTGGATCCGGTGCTGGTCGACTATGTGCTGACCGATACCGACGGTCAGTCCGATTCCGCGCAACTGGCAATTTACACGATCGATCAAACCATCCAGGGCACCGCGGGCATCGACAATATTGCAGGCGGCAGCCTCAACGATGCCATCATCGGCGACGGCGGCGACGACATTCTGTCGGGTAATGCCGGAAATGATTCGCTGTCGGGCGGCTCGGGTAACGACAGCCTGTCTGGCGGTGCCGGCAGCGACTATCTTGCCGGTGGAACCGGAGCCGATAACCTGAGCGGCGGCGCTGGAAACGATACCCTGACCGGTGGCGCGGGAGATGATCTGGTCGATGGCGGTTCCGGCGACGACGTCGTACTGGGCGGTGCTGGAGACGATCTGGTATTCGGCGGCGCTGGCGCCGACCGGCTCGAAGGCGGGCAAGGCAACGACTCGCTCGTGGGCGGCTCTGGCAATGATATCATTTTCGGCGGTGACGGTGACGATCGCATCAACGGCGGCAGCGGCGATGACAGCCTTATCGGCGGGGCGGGCATCGATATTTTTGCGCTCGAGTCTGGCGACGAAGGATCGGTCGGCAGCCCCGCTATCGATACCATTTCCGACTTCACGGTGGGTGTCGGCGGCGACGTTCTCGACCTGTCTGACATGCTGCAAACCGAAGACCTGGTAACGCTCGATGGTTTCCTGAACTTCAGCTATGACAGCATCAGCGGCAACACCACGATTAGTATCGACACCGACGGAAATTCGGGAACCTTCGAGACCATGCAGCAGATCGTGCTGACTGGCGTCGATCTAACCGCCAGTGGAACGCTGACCGACCAGCAAATCCTCGATAACCTGCTCAGCAACGGCAACCTGATCGTCGACCAATAGTAAAGCTCGGCGTCTGTATAGCGGCCACGGATGGCCGCTCGTCGTTCGATCACGCAGCATCCCGTCAGCCCCGGCTCGACTCGAAGCAGTCCTGTATCGAATATCGCACCGTTTAGCTGAGTGCCGACAAAGCAGCGCGCAGGTTTTCGGGAATATCGACCGGCTGCTGACTTCCGCGACCGACGTAGACATGTATAAAATGTCCCTGGGCGATCGCCGCCTCACGGCTATTGACGAACAGACCGATCTCGTAACGAACCGAGCTGCGCCCGAGACGGGCGACACGAATGCCGGCCTCGATATCCTCGGGGAATGCGGTGCTGCTGAAGTAATTGCAATGTGTTTCGACCACGAGACCAATGATTTCGCCATGGTGGATGTCGAGCACCCCGTTATCGATCAGGTATCGGTTGACGGCCGTGTCGAAATAGCTGTAATACTGAACGTTGTTGATATGGCCGTATACGTCGTTATCCATCCAGCGCGTCGTTATGGTCATGAAATGCCGGTATTCGCTACGGGTATCTGGGATCTGCCTGCCTGACATCTGAACTTCCAACCGGGTAAGGAATCAATTAATTTAATGACTTGTCCTGGAAGATAAAATCTATCATTTTCAAGTCCTGGCTTCTTTTTATTAAAGTGTAGGCGTTTATGCAACCGAATACATTTTTACTCCTGTTCGTCATTATGTGGATCGCGCTCAGCCTGTCGGTTTGAATCCTCCGAACAAAGCACTCCAGGCCGGTACGACTCATGGTGGGTCTGTCCTCGTCCACGACCCCTGACTCAATCCGCTACCTTCGATCCCGGGACTCCAGGCCTCAGGCAGGGATCGGAATTGGGGTGGACTTTCCGCAAAATGGCCTCTATTCTGGTGGTTCGAAGCGGTAAGGCGAATCTAACAAAAATGGAGGATAGGCAGTGAGCAAAGAGGCAGTCGAGGGTTATCTTTCCTCCCACAAATTCTTCTCTGGCCTGGATGACGAATACAGAAAATTCTTGTTGAATTCCGTAACGGAATTGCAGGTAAACGACGGCGAGGTCCTGTTTCAACAGGGCAAACCAGCCGAAAAGTTTTATCTTTTGCGCGATGGAAAAATCTCTATCCAGGTACCCGCGTTAATGGGCCCAACGCTTGAAATCCAAACCCTTGGCCAGGACCAGATACTTGGCTGGTCCTGGCTCATCGCGCCCTATCGGTGGCACTTTCAGGCCCGGGCCATGGAAGATTCGAGCCTGCTGGAATTCGACGGCAGCGCGATACTGGCGCATTGCGAGGAAGACCCCGGATTCGGCTACGAATTGCTGAAACGCTTTGCCGCGCTGATGTCCGAACGGCTCGACGCCGCCCGTCAGAATATGATGGACCAGTGGAATCCACCGGGATTCGCATAGTCAGCTGCCATTAATCCGCAGATTAACTATAAACTTCATCCATCCATAGGTGTAAACCGTTGTCATGTCGTCCCTCGAGCCGGTATCCTCGATGGGTCTGTTATCAGAATTGCCTCTCGGACTCAGTCGCGCCGTACATAGCGTCACCGGTCGCCCCGCGACCTGATCGTGGGCTCCAGGATTCGGATATGACTTGATCGGGAGGATTTGAACCGCAGACCACCCGCACCCGAAGCATCGTTAGCCTAATCCAGTATTAATTTGATTTTAAGCAGTTTTTACCGAATAAAGCCGCCCAATATTTCGCAGCAAAACGGGCAAAAAAGTACTCAAATTGTTCTTTTCTCATAGACGTTTCAGACTCCCGATTCTATTCGAAAATCAGACACCCCAAAAATTGAATATTGAGAGCTGGCAATGCACCCAAATCGGCCAACCAGCTTTCAGATAGATCCGATCCGACTCAAATTAGTGTTGCCCGTGCTGGGCCTGGTCTTCATGAACCGATTTGGGCTTGATGGTGGCTCCCGCAACATTTGTCTGGCTATCAAGTGATGGATGGCTGTACTTAGTCAGTCATTCCGCGCTTGCCCAAACCTATCCCCAATAGATCGGTGATTAGCCTGTTTAAGCAGTATGAGCAGGCAGAGGAAAGTGATATCTTGCGATGCAAATATAAATAACCTGTGGAGGAGAACATCATGAAAAGTATACCGGGACCCATAATTACAGCACTGCTGGCGACGATAGCTTTATCAGCTTTCAGCACACAGGCCCTGGCAGCCAAGAGAGTAACCTTGATTCAACTATCCGACGTGCATGGCCATTTGCATCCCCATGCTGAAATATTTCCCGATGGGCGTATGGATGAGGATAGTGGTGGCATCGCCAAACTTACCACTCTTATCAAGGAAGTCCGCGCCAGTGCGCCGGATAGCCTCCTGCTTGCCGTCGGCGATAGCACACACGGCAGCGCGGAAATGCTGTTCTCGCTGGGCGACCTGATCGTACCCTGGATGAATTCGCTCGATATCGACGCATTTACTCCTGGAAACTGGGACTTTGGCTGGGGTCCGCGAGTCTATCGGCAGCGCTTTACCCAGGCCAGACCTCCGCTGGCGCCGAACAACCGTACTACCATCGCCTGGATGGATGAACAGCTCGGCAACCAATGCAACGTCCCCGGTGTCCTGTACGCGACCACTTACGATACCTGCCACGTCACCAGGGCCACGTTCCCGACCGTGGCCATGAACGTCTATAACTACGACGAGATAGGTGGAATCAACAATCCGGCGCAACCGCTCGGAACTCTGGTTCATCCGCCCTACATTATCAAGGAAGCAGGCGGCGTCAAGGTCGGTATTTTGGGCTTGACCACCGACGTCGTTCCGCAACAGGCGCAAGCCTTCAACACCGGTTTTCGATTCACCATGGGTTTCAAGGAGATGCCCGCGCAGATAGCAGCCGCCAAGGCGGACGGCGCTGAATTAATCGTCGTCTTGTCCGAACTCGGTCTGGCCAAGAACATCCAGTTTGTCAAGGAATTCCCCGAAATCGATGTCATGTTCAGCGGTCACACACATGAGCGCACCCCGGAGGCCATTGTCATCGAACACGCCGACAACACCTTCAGTCTCGTCACAGAAGCCGGCGAGGACGGCTTTCTCGGTCGCCTCGATCTGCAACTGACCGGAAACGGCAAGATCAACAAGTATGAATGGGCCCTCCTGGAAGCCGACTCAACCGTTACGGAAGACCCGGATGTAGCGGCCATGGTGACGGCCGCGCAATCGACCTTCGTCGATGGACCGGATCACCAATGCCACACCTATGGTGTCAACGCATTTCCGTTTGGAAGAGGCCACACTTTGTGTGATCCGATCGATATGGTGATTGGCCACACCAATCCGACCATCCAGCGCCGCAATGTGCTCGAAGATATCTCCAACAATGTCATGGTGGATGCGTTCGTTGATCTGGGAGTATCGTTGGGCGAGTTTGATTCCCGGAATAATCCTCTGACCCTTGGCAATACGCTGTCCAGTACCAACGGTTTCCGATTCGACGTCGTCATTTTCGGATCGGACGACGGCTTTTCAGGAGACATCACCATCGGCGATCTGTACGACTATTATCCGATCGGCGCTGCCACGGCACTGGCCGAGTACACCGGCGGACGCCTGAAGTTGCACTGGGAGGGTATTCTGAACAACGTATTTGATCCGAATCCCTATCGTCAGAGGGGTGGCTGGTTCCTGGGTTTCCCGGGTAACATGCACTTCGATATCCGACTCAGCGATGATTTTCCGCTCAGCATCAGTTACGGCAAGCGCATCGCCAAAGTGACGATCGACGATGGCGGCGGGCCCAGGCGAATAGATGACGGCAAGATCTACACTCTGGCATCCTGTTACCCGCATGGCAATCCGACCGACGAGGTCTGTCGTACACCTGGCGCCACCAACCTGCGCTTCATCACGGCGCAACAGGAAACCGGGGGCCCCACAGATATCTTCGGTAATCGCCAGCTCGACATGACCGGTTCATTTAGCGTCACCCCACCGGTCAACACCGAGAACATATTTGATCCAATCCGCTTCAACAACGGTAGTGGTCCTCCCGGTCAGACCGGTCCGTTATTCCTGAAGGTAGCGCCGGATAATTTCGTTCATCCGGTTGATGCTCTGCGTCGCTACCTGTCCCCGACGATTGGCAGCGTTACGGTCAATGTTACAGACCATGGTCTCGGCCGTGTCACCGCGATCGATCCGGTGCCTGTGTCCGAGTTTGGCGGCCCCGGCATCGTGCAACCCAGCCAGGGGGCGGGCGCCGAATGGTTGAAGCGAGTAATAAGCAACAACTGAATCGAAGCCCTTAGTCAAAGTGTCCTATAATGGCAGGGTCTGGTATTCACCGAACCCTGCCATTAACTTCGGTTATTAATAATGTGATGACCAAAGGGTTACGACCAGCGGAAAAGACCGGTTTGCAAACGGGATCCAGCATTCGACACTCAACAAGCCTGGATCTGAAAGTAGATTTAACTCGCACAGTCCTGGCGGACACCCATTTTACGGGGAGGTGCGGGTGCCGCGTAGCGCAGGAATGAGCAGAGCGGCCCTGCGTGCCGTGCAAAACGGCAGCCCCTGCCGTTTCGTTAACCTCGAGTTCGATTCCATTTTTCCGGCCAATTTTCACAAAAAATCTAGCCTCGAACCCGTAGGTAAGAGGCTAGATTTTTTGTGAAAATTGGTCGGGGCGAGAGGATTTGAACCTCCGACCACCTGCACCCCATGCAGGTACGCTACCAGGCTGCGCCACGCCCCGTTGAGAAAGTGGTATTTGACGCTAGATTTAGCGTTTTAGCAAGGCTAGAAGCTCTTCGAGTTCGATGAGCGTCTGGCGAATGATCTGTTGGCTCTGGCTGACGTCGCCTTTATTGCCCTCGCCTTCGAGGCGTTGACGCGCGCCGCCAATGGTAAAACCCTCGTCGTAGAGCAGGCTGCGAATCTGGCGTATAAGCAGTACGTCGTGACGCTGGTAGTACCTGCGGTTGCCACGGCGTTTTACCGGTTTTAGCTGGGGGAACTCCTGTTCCCAATAACGTAGTACATGGGGTTTGACATCGCAGAGTTCAGCGACTTCACCGATGGTGAAGTAACGTTTACCGGGAATAACCGGTAATTCGTTATTGTTGCTCGCTTCCAGCATACGCTTCTACTCTTATTTTTAGTTTTTGCCCGGGTCTGAAAGTAACGACCTTCCTGGCTGAAATCGGAATTTCCTCACCAGTTTTCGGGTTTCGGCCGGGTCTTTCGGCTTTTGAGCGTGTCAAGAAATTGCCAAAGCCAGATAACTTCACCTGGTGGCCGGTTTCAAGGGCTACTTTGACTTCCTCGAAAAATTGCTCAACGATTTCCTTAGCTTCTCTCTTGTTGAGACCAAGTTCTTCAAATAGCATTTCGGCCATATCAGCCTTGGTCAATGACATTAGCTCTCCCTCAAAACAGCGTTATAGTGTTCTTTTAATTCTGCGAGGACTTTCTTGACCAGATTTTCTACATCCTCGTCAACAAGAGTGCGTGAAAAGTCCTGTAAAATCAAGCCCAAAGCGACACTTTTTCGATTATTTCTCACATCTTTTCCAGTATAGACGTCAAATACAAATACTTCCTGCAAAATTTCATTTTTTATCGAAAATATGCAATCAATCAGTGCCTGAACTGGAACTTCAGGGTCCACCATTAGCGAAAGATCGCGACGTATCGAAGGAAATCGCGACATTTCGCTGAAATTAGGCAAATTTGATTCTAAAATAGGCGAAAGTCGGTTTTCGAACACGAAAACCGGTTGATTTACATCGAGTTTTTTCAACACGGCAGGATGCAGGCTACCCACGAATCCGATAGTCTCGCCATCGAAAGTCAGATCGGCGCCCTGTCCGGGGTGCAGGATCGGATTCGCCGAACGCACAAAACCGAAACGGGACGGGACGGCAAGCCGCAATATTGACTCGAGATCACCCTTGATATCGAAGAAGTCGGTCTTTTCGGCGCCGTCATAAAGCCCCTCCTCGATCCGACTGCCGGTAATCACGCCGGCAATGTGCCGAGCCTGTTCGAGACCCTCTGCCCCCGGCAGGAAACACAAGCCGGTTTCGAACAGCCTCACCCTGGACTGCTGCCGGTTCAGGTTATGTTTCAGCGCCTGTACCAGGCCCGGCAGCAGGCGGCTGCGCATTACCGACATGTCTGTCGAAATCGGGTTGGACAGCGCCAGGGTCGCCTGTTCGGGATCCAGTATCGACTGCAATTCCGGGGATACAAATGAATAAGTCACGGCTTCGTAATAACCTCGCTCGACCATGACGCCACGGATACGATTTATGCTGACCTGTCGCTCCGAGAAGCTGTCCATGCGGATATGCGACGCCTCGCGGGAACCGGGGATATTGTTGTAGCCGATAAGCCGTCCGATTTCCTCGATCAGGTCCGCCTCGATGTTGATATCGAAACGATAGCTCGGCGGCACGACCCGCCATCCGTCAGCCTGCTCTTCCACCCGCATGTTGAGCCGTTGCAGGATATCGCTGACGACGTCGCGCGCGACGTCGATTCCGAGCAACCGGTTGACGCGTTCGTAACGCAACTCGACCTGCGGTATCTGCGGCATATGCGTCTCCGATACGGCGTCGATCATCGGCCCCGCCTCGCCTCCGGCCACAGCCAGCAACAACTCCGTGGCGCGCTGCATCGCAACCGGCGGCAGTTGCGCATCGACACCACGCTCGAAGCGATGCGATGCGTCGGTGTGCATGCCGAATTCTCGCGCCTTGCCGGCAAGCTCGATCGCGCTGAAATGCGCCGCTTCGAGAAAGATATTTCGCGTATTCGCCTGCACCGAGCTGTCCAGCCCGCCCATGATGCCCGCGAGCGCGACGCCGCCGGCATGATCCGCGATCAGCAGGGTATCTTTACGGCACTCGACCTCGCTCTGATCGAGCAGTGCGAGCTTTTCGCCCGCTGCCGCCAGGCGCACCCTGATGCCGCCGCTCAGCTTGTCGAAATCGAATCCGTGCATCGGCTGTCCGAGTTCCATCATCACGTAATTGGTGACGTCGACCACCGGACTAATCGGCCGCAAGCCACAGCGGCGTAACTTTTCCTGCATCCATACCGGCGTTTGCGCGTTCGGGTCGATACCCCTGATAATGCGGCCGACGTACCTCGGGCAATGCCGTGGCGCTTCGAGCTCGATCGGGAACACGTCGTCGATAGCATTCTCCACAACGGTTCCGGCGCTTTGTGTCAATGCCACCCGGTTGATGGCTGACACTTCGCGCGCGACGCCGGCGATACTGAGGCAATCACCCCGATTCGGTGTCAGGTCGATTTCGATAATATTATCGGCCAGCGACAGGTACTCGACGATCGGTATTCCGATCGGGGCATCCCCGGGTAGCTCCAAAATGCCTTCCGAGGTTTCCGCCAGCTGCAACTCGGCCGCGGAACAAATCATGCCGTCGGATTCGATCCCACGCAGCCTGGCCTTCTTGATCCTGATGCCCGGCAGCACCGCGCCGACTCGGGCAAATGCGACCTTCAAACCGGCGCGCACGTTGGCGGCCCCGCAGACGACCTGGTGCACGGCCGTGCCGTCCTCGACCCTGCAAACCTTCAGCTTGTCGGCGTCTGGGTGCCTGTCGACGGCGGCTACGAGTGCGACGACGACATTATCGAGATCCGGCGCCGCGCTGCGGATACCGCCGACCTCGAGCCCGGCCATCGTCAGCTGGCTCGCAAGCGTATCGCTGTCGACCGCGGGAGCGACCCATTCTCGCAACCAGTTTTCGCTTATTTCCATCGACGCGCCCGCTCAGGTGAATTGCTGCAGGAAGCGCAGGTCATTTTCGAAAAAGAGGCGCAGGTCGTTGACGCCATAGCGCAGCATGGCCATGCGCTCGACGCCGAGGCCGAAGGCATAGCCGGTATACTTTTCACTATCGACGCCGGCATGAAGAAAAACTTCGGGGTGCACCATGCCGCAACCGAGAATCTCCAGCCAGCCGGTATGGCTGCATACCCGGCAACCCTGGCCTGCGCACATCACGCAACTGATATCGACTTCCATCGACGGCTCGGTGAACGGGAAGTAGGACGGTCTGAACCGGGTTTTCAGATCGTCCTGTTCGAAGAACATCTTGAGGAACTCCTCGAGCGTACCCTTCAGCACCGAGAAGGATACGTCCTCGTCGACCAGCAGGCCTTCCACCTGGTGAAACATCGGAGTATGGGTGAGGTCGGAATCGCAACGGTACACGCGCCCGGGGGCAATAACCCGGTAGGGAGGCTGCTGGTTTTCCATGACGCGAATCTGCACCGGCGACGTGTGTGTGCGCAACAGGGTTCCGTCATCGAAATAAAAGGTGTCGTGCATCGCCCTGGCCGGGTGTTCCTCGGGGATATTCAGCGCTTCGAAATTGTGGAAATCGTCCTCGACCTCGGGACCTTCGGCGATATCGAATCCCAGCTTGCCGAACATCTTGTCGATGCGATTCATGGTCAGCGTCACCGGGTGCAACCCACCTGCACCGCTACGCCTGCCCGGCAGCGAAATATCGACCGTCTCGCCCTGTAACCTCGAGCTAATCGATGCATCGCTGAGGTCGGATCTCCGCGCCTCCAGCAGTTCCTGGATCCTGCCCTTGACACGATTGATCGCCTGACCCGCTGCCGGCCGCTGTTCTGCCGGCAACTGGCCCAGGTTTTTCAGCTGCGCAGTAATTTCGCCTTTCTTGCCGAGATAGGCAACGCGCACGGCGTCGAGCGCCGTCATATCGGATGACTGGCTGATGGAAAGGGAGGCTTGCTCCAGCAGATTTTCGAGATCCTGCGACACTTACGATGACCTGGTTTCAACGGCAGGGAGGGAAAGCTCCCCGCCGTATCAAAATAACAGCCTTACGCGGTTTCCAGGCCGGCCCTGGCCTTTTCTACCAGCGCGGCAAATGCGGGTTTGTCGAACACCGCGATATCGGAAAGGACCTTGCGGTCGATTTCGATCGAGGCCTTCTTCAAACCGTTCATGAAAACGCTGTAGGACATTCCGTTTTCGCGAGCGCCGGCGTTGATGCGGGCAATCCACAGAGCGCGGAACTGGCGCTTGCGTTGGCGCCGATCGCGGTAAGCATACTGCCCCGCCTTGGTGACCGCCTGCTTGGCGACCCGGAATACCTTGCTGCGCGCACCCCGGTAACCCTTGGCCTTGTCCAGAACCTTCTTGTGGCGTGCATGTGCAGCAACGCCTCTTTTTACTCTTGGCATGACATTATCCCCCTAAGAATAAGGCAGCATTCGACGCACCAGCTGCACGTCGTTTGCGTGGACTTCGAGCTTGTCGCCAAGCTGGCGCTTACGCTTGCTCGATTTCTTGGTAAGGATATGACGCAAGTGCGATTGCTTGCGTTTGTAGCCGCCCGCCGAATTGCGTTTGAAACGCTTGGCGGCGCCACTGACTGATTTCATCTTTGGCATATTAAACTCCAGTTTAAGTATCTAACGTTCAATCAAAAAATCCCTGGACGCCGGAGACGCGTCTTCGGGTTAAGGCCAGCTCAGGGCTAGCGTTTTTTCGGCACCAGCAACATCGTCATCTGGCGCCCTTCCGACTGTGGGTACTGATCCACGGTCGTAAATTCCTTGGTGTCTTCCTCCACTCGTTTGAGCAATTGCGTACCCAGTTCCATATGGGCCATTTCGCGGCCGCGGAAGCGGCAGGTTACCTTGACCCGGTCACCGACCTCGATGAACTCGGTCAGCTTTCTCAGCTTGACCTGGTAGTCTCCTTCCTCGGTACCCGGGCGAAACTTGATTTCCTTGATATGTACCTGGCGCTGTTTCTTGCGCTGGTCATGCAATTTTTTCTTTTGCTGGAAGCGGAACTTGCCGTAATCCATCAAACGACAGACGGGTGGCTCGGCATCAGGGACCAGCTCGACCAGGTCCACGCCGGCCGCTTCCGCGAGGCTCTGGGCCTCCTGCAAGGACACGATACCTTTCTGTTCGCCATCTTCACCGATGAGCCGGACTTCCGGCGCAGTTATTTCCTCGTTGAGACGGCTCTGTTTGTTGTCTGCGATTGGGGACTCTCCCGCTAAACTTTAAGTTACGTTATCGGCAAAAATTAATCCGGTCTGACAACCGGATTACTGATGCATCAGGCCGACGAACTGGTCGACCGCCATTGAACCCAGGTCTTCACCGCCCAGGTTACGCACCGCGATGCACTCCTGTTCTACCTCGCGATCGCCAACGACGATCATGTAGGGAATGCGCTGCAAAGTGTGCTCGCGAATTTTAAACCCGACTTTTTCGTTTCTCAAGTCGGAAATTGTCCTGATTCCCTGATTTTTAAGCATTTTTTCGACTTTTTCGACGTACGGTGCCTGTTTATCGGTGATATTCATCACCACCGCCTGCACCGGCGCCAGCCAGACCGGAAACTTACCCTCGTAATGCTCGACCAGAATACCGAAAAATCGCTCCAGCGAGCCGAACAGTGCGCGGTGCAGCATGACCGGGCGTTTGCGGCTGCCGTCTTCCGCGACGTAGGAAATATCGAAGCGTTCGGGCAGATTCATATCGACCTGCAGGGTACCGCACTGCCAGTCGCGACCGATCGCGTCACGCAGCACGAATTCGAGCTTGGGGCCATAAAATGCGCCCTCGCCCGGGAACAGGTCATAGGCGAGCTTCATACTGTCGAGCGCATTGATCAGGGCGCCCTCGAGCCGGTCCCAGATTTCATCCGAGCCGATACGGTTTTCGGGACGCGTCGAAAGCTTGATGACCACATCTTCGAAGCCGAAGTCCTTGTAGATATCCAGCACCAGCGCGATGACATCGATGCATTCCTGCTCCATTTGCGCCTCGGTGCAGTAGATATGCGCGTCGTCCTGGGTGAAATGTCTGACCCGCATCAGGCCATGCAGTGCGCCTGACGGCTCGTAACGATGCACCTTGCCGAATTCAGCCATGCGTAGCGGCAGATCGCGGTAACTCTTCAACCCCTGCGCGAACATCAGCACCGAGCCCGGGCAGTTCATCGGTTTCAATGCGAACACACGCTCGTCCTCGGTCTGCGTGGTAAACATGTGCTCGCGGTAATTTTCCCAGTGGCCCGAGGTTTCCCACAGGCTGCGGTCCATGACGTCCGGCGTGTTGACCTCGATGTAACCGGCGTCTTCCTGGCGCCTGCGCATGTAATCGATCAGCTTGTTGAACAGCATCCAGCCCTTCGGATGCCAGAACACCGAACCCGGCGCCTCCTCGTGCAGGTGGAACAGGTCGAGTTGCCGCCCGAGCTTGCGATGGTCGCGTTTCTCGGCCTCCTCGAGCCGGTGTAAATAAGCCTTGAGCTGCTTCTTGTCCGGCCACGCGGTGCCGTAGATTCGCTGCAGCATTTCGTTCTTCGAATCGCCGCGCCAGTAGGCGCCGGCGACCTTCATGACCTTGAAGCCATTACCTAGCTTGCCGGTAGACGGCAGGTGCGGCCCGCGGCAGACGTCGAACCAGTCGCCCTGCCGGTAAATCGAGACCTCTTCACCTTCCGGGATGATGTCTTCGATGATCTCGACCTTGTAGGTTTCGCCGATATCCGCGAAAGTCTTTTTAGCGGTGTCTCGATCCATGACTTCACGCACGATCGGCAGGTCGCGCTTGACGATTTCGTGCATGCGCTTCTCGATTTCGACCAGGTCGTCGGGCGTGAACGGCTCCGCACGCGCGAAATCGTAGTAAAAACCGTCCTCGATTGCCGGGCCGATGGTAACCTGCGTGCCGGGATACAGTTCCTGCACGGCCTGCGCCATGACATGCGCGGCGTCGTGTCTTAACAACTCGAGGGCGTCCTGATCACGGCCGGTGATGATCGCGACCTCGGCATCGTCCTCGATCAGGTAAGCGGCATCGACGAGGTTTCCGTTGACCTTGCCGGCAAGCGTCGCCCTGGCGAGCCCGGGACCGATATCGCCGGCAATATCCAGGACCGATACCGGTTTATCGAAATCGCGCGCGGAACCATCAGGAAGGGTAATTTGGGGCATGTCTTTTCTCCAGTGGTGACCCCTACCAAAGGCCACTTGATAAAGTTGGTAGTCGCGAGTGGATTCGAACCACCGACCCCCACCATGTCAAGGTGGTGCT
>JAOTTY010000077.1 GCA_029864185.1 Gammaproteobacteria bacterium | reverse complement strand
CAAGGCGCAGGGCTTCTTCGAGGCCAGTATCGGCGCGAAGCCGACCCCGGAGGCCTGCATGGCACTCGCCGAACTGTTCGATCAACAGTTGAAACAACCGGATAAAGCCGCGGAATACTACCGGCGGGGGCTCAGGCTGAGCCTCGGCAAAAAGAACTGAAACCCGCCCTGGCTCGATGGAAAAGTATGACAAGAAAGCGGCTGAACTGATCGAGCGCAGCTACCAGACTCCCGAAATCGTAAATCAGCGCCTGCGTACGCTTGTCGCGCTGGCCTTGACGCGAGGCGAGAGCGTGCTCGACGCGGGCTGCGGCACCGGCCTGTTGCTGGAGCAGGAAGCCCTGGCCGTCGGGCGCGAGGGTCGCGCCGCGGGTATCGACTTCAGCGAAGACATGCTGACCTATGCCAGCGCCCGCTGCGCCGGCCTCGAGCAGGTTCGACTGCAGCAGGGCAGCGTCGAGAGGCTGCCATTCGACGACGCCAGTTTCGACGCGCTGAGCTGCACCCAGACCCTGCTTTATGTCGATGACCTCGACCGCGCGCTGACCGAGTTTTACCGCGTACTGAAACCGCGCGGGCGCATTGCGGTACTCGAAACCGACTGGAACGGCGCGATCATGAACAGTCATGACCAGGCCCTGACGCAGCGAATTTTCGGCGCCTGGGATGTTGCGCTGGTCAATCCGAACCTGCCGAAACGCCTGCGGCCGCTGCTGACCGGCCTCGGCTTTGCAAACCTTCGGGTCGAGGCCATCCCGATACTGAACGCGAGTTACGCGGAAAACAGTTTCTCGGCGAACATGCTGCAGAATTATGCGAGTACCGCACGCCGCAGGAATATAATCACCGCAGACGAGGCGGATGAGTGGCTGGCCGGAATTAACCGGCTGATCGAAGAAGATGCCTATTTCTTTTGCGTGAACCGCTTTCTGTTCACGGCGGTGAAATAGGGTCAAAGTTGAACAAGCGGAGAGAGTTATGACGCATCATTACGAGGGCAGCTGTCACTGCGGCGCCGTCAAATTTTCCTACGATGGCGACGAAATTACCCAGGGCTTGCGTTGCACCTGTTCGATATGCCGGCGCAAGGGCGCGTTGATGAGTCCCGAGGCGATACCTCTGACGGCCCTGAAAGTCGAAGCCGACCCCGCTGACCTCGGCTTGTATGAATTCGATAGCAAGATTGCCAAGCACTATTTCTGCAGGCATTGCGGCATCTACACCCACAATGTGACCGCGCGCTTTCCGGATAAGTGCCGCGTCAACCTCGGCTGCATCGACGATCTCGATACCGACGGTTTCGAAGTCATCGTCTTCGACGGCAAAAACCTGCTGTAAATCCGCTACGAAGACGAAGCCAGGGACATGCAGAATATTCTTGTAGTAATGGCCGATCAGCTCAGCGCGCTGGCGCTGGGATGTTACCGCAACCCGGTCGTCAGAAGCCCCAATATCGACCGACTCGCCGACGAGGGCGTGCTGTTCGAGTCGGCTTATAGTTCGAGTCCCCTCTGTACCCCGGCGCGTTACGCCTTCATGACGGGACAGAATGTCTCGGCCTGCGGCGGTTACGACAACGCCGCCTACCTGCCCGCGACCATGCCGACATTTGCGCATTATCTGCGCCTGATGGGTTATCGCACCTGCCTGTCCGGCAAGATGCATTTTGTCGGCCCGGACCAGTTGCACGGATTCGAGGATCGCGTGACCACCGATATTTACCCGGCCGACTTCGGTTGGGTGCCGGACTGGCATCACCCGGAGGAGCGCATCGATCTGTGGTACCACAACATGTCGAGCGTCAAGCAGGCAGGGGTCGCGGCGATCACCAACCAGCTCGCCTACGACGACGAGGTCGGCGCGCAGGCGATGCGCGTGATTTACGATCATGCGCGCAGCGAGGATCAGCGGCCGCTGTGCCTGGTGGCGAGCTTCATTCACCCGCACGATCCCTACGCGACGCGCCAGCAGTACTGGGATTTGTACGAAGGCGCCGATATTCCGTTGCCGACGGTGCCGCGCCCGGCTGTGCAGGATGCGCATAACGCGCGTCTCGAGAAAGTCATCGCGCTGGATGCGGTGGACCTCGACGAGCAGGACATCATCAACGCGCGCCGTGCTTACTACGGTAACGTGAGCTATGTCGACGAGTGGCTGGGGCGCCTGCGCGCGACATTGGCCGAATGCGGCATGGCCGACAACACGACGATCCTGTTTACCTCGGATCATGGCGACATGCTCGGCGAGTTCGGACTCTGGTACAAGATGAGTTTCCGCGAATGGTCGAATCGTATCCCGATGATCGTGCACCAGCCGTCGCGGTTTGCGGCGCGCCGCGTCGCGGCGCCGGTGGCGCAGGTCGACGTGCTGCCGACCCTGGTCGAAATCGCCGCCGCGGCGACCGGCGCGCAGGCCCCCGCGCCGATCGACCCGCTGCAGGGTCGTTCGCTGGTACCGTTGTGCGAGGGCGATGATACGAACGACCCAGGCGCCTGCGTCAGCGAGTACCTCGCCGAGGGCACCGGTGCGCCGATGCTGATGATCCGCCGCGGGCGTCACAAGTATATCTGCTGCAGTACCGATGCGGAGCAGCTGTTCGATCTCGATGAGGACCCGAACGAACTCGAAAACCTGGCCGATCACGCGCTGCTCGAGGACTTTCGCCGCCAGGCCGCGGCCCACTGGGACAGCGACGCGCTGCGGCAGGCGGTAATCCGCGACCAGGACCGACGGCGCGCGGTGCATGCCGCCCTGCGGCTAGGGCGCTACCAGGGCTGGGACTTCAACCCGCCGCGTGATGCGTCGCAGGAATACACCCGCAGCCACATGGATTTGACGAAATTCGACATTACCTCCCGTTCCCCGAGGCCGGAAAAGTTCAAACCGAAGTTCAGGTGAGCCGCTGGCGCCGCCAGGCCCCGCGGCCCGCAATCGACTCGAGCCCCGATTCCTGTTTTCGAAAAACCGTGAGCGAGGGCCGGGTCGATTCGCGCAGCGATGGACAGGCATGTCGTTTTTGTTTTACGCTACCACGCCAGGGAGACAGCTGATTCATGAGTGCAGACGCCTTAAGCGAAACGTTGGTACTGCTGCTGGTCGAGGATAACGATGCGCATGCCGAAATGGTGAAACGCAGCTTCGAACAGCACAAGGTGCCAAATGTCATTTTTCATGTCGATGACGGCCAGAAAGCGCTCGACTACGTTTTTCGCAGCGGCGAATACGCCGACGCCGACAGGTACCCGAGCCCGCACTGCATCCTGCTCGACCTGCGCCTGCCCAAGGTCGACGGACTCGAGGTTCTGCGCCGGATCAAGAACGACGCAAACACGCGTAAAACCCCGGTCGTGATTTTGACGACTTCATCCGCGGACAAGGACATTGCCCGGTCCTACGAATACCACGCCAATAGCTACATCGTAAAACCGATGGATTTCACCAGGTTCGAGTCGCTGATGGAAGACCTGGGTTACTACTGGCTCGCCTGGAACCAGAATCCCTGGCGCTGATCGGTCCGGCCTTGCCGCCGCTAAAATCTCTCGTCCCGGCTTTCTCGAATATCCCGGCTATACTCGTCGGTGAGTACTGTAACCATACAGACAGCCATGCAGAACGCCGTCCGCAACCCCACGGCCCAGTCCCTGGTCGAGAACGTCATGCAGTTGGTCTCCCTGCCGGAGATATACCTGCGGCTGCAGCGGGTCATCGACGACCCGCTGCACAGCCGCGAGCAGTTTGCCGGAATCATCGCCTACGACACATCCCTGAGCGCACGCGTGCTAAGAATCGCCAACAGCAGCTACTACGGTTTCCCGCGCCGGATCGAAACCGTCGCGGAGGCGGTCGGCATTGTCGGCGAGCTGGATATTCGCAACCTCGTACTGGCTACCACCGTCGTTGATTCGATGAGCACATTGAGTCGCCAGGGCGTCGATATCGGCGCGTTCTGGATGCACAGCCTGCGTTGCGGAGTGATCGCACGCCAGCTCGCGCTCAAGACCGGTGTATTCAAGCCCGATGTCATGTTTCTCGCCGGGATTCTGCACGATATCGGGATTCTCGTCATTTACCAGCAGGATGCCGCCCTGGCAGGCGCGGTCGCACGCCAGGTAGATGAGAAACACCAGTTTCGCGACCAGGCCGAGCGCGAGCTGCTCGGCTTCGATCACGCCGAGGTCGGCGCGTTGCTGATAGAGGGCTGGGGCTTGTCGGCGGAACTCGCGGAACTGGCGCGCTGCCATCATCAGTACCAGCTCGCGCAGCAAAATCGAGAGGCGTCGCTGATGCTGGCGCTCGCCAACCGCCTGGCCGGTGACGCTCCGGCAGAGAACGCCGACTCTGACCCCATGACGGCATCGATGATCGAACAGCTCGCAATCGGTAGCGACCTGTTGGCCCTCATCGTCGAGCAAAGCGAGCAGCAATGCGCCGAAATTAAAAATATTATCTTAGGATAATCAGCAACATGTCGATACAGCGGCTACGACCCCGTTTTATTGGAAAAAAACCGGCGTAGCCGTATGCGCAACCAGCCTGAATACAATATCTTGCTTGTCGAGGATGATCCCAGGCATGCTGCCCTGATCAATCGCGCCTTCGAAACCGAGGCGAATTGCCGGTTGACGATTACCGCCACCCTGGAGCAGGCCAGATCGCTGATCGGCAACCAGAGTCCCGACCTAATCATCACCGATGTCAGGTTGCCGGACGGCAGAGGCACCGAGTTGCTGGACCCCGTCCCCGATTGCCCGACGATTGTCATGACCAGCCACAAGGACGAGAATTCGGCGGTCAGGGCGATGAAATCGGGCGCCGCCGACTATATCGTCAAAACCCAGGAAACCATGGCCTCGCTGCCGCGTACCGCGAACCGGGTGATGCGCGAATGGCGTCTCGTGATCGACCAGAAACTCGCGCGCGAGCGTCAGCAGCGCCTCACCGCGATCCTCGAGGCCACCCCGGACCTGATCTGTATCGCCAACCTCGATGGCTTTGTTAGCTATATTAACCAGGCTGGCCGCAAGCTGCTCGGCATCGGTGAGGACGAGGATATCAGGCGCATCCGGCTGGCCGATTTCCATTCTCCTGCGGATGGCCAGAAAATACTCGGCGTCGGAATCCCGCATGCGATCGCCGAAGGTATGTGGACCGATGAGACCACCTTCGTGTCGCTTACCGGCGACAGGATTCTGACCTCGCAGGTGCTGATCTCGCATCGTAATGTTCACGGCGAAATCGAGTTCTTTTCCACCATCGCGCGTGATATCCGCCACCTGCGCGCGGCCGAGGAACGCATCGAGTACCTCGCCTACTACGATACCTTGACCGGGCTGCCCAATCGCAACGAACTCGTAAAACGGCTCGATATCGAAATTGTGCGCGTCAGGCGTAACCAGAATCACAGCGCTCTGTTGTTCATCGACCTTGATAACTTCAAGTACATCAACGACTCGATGGGGCATCCGGCGGGAGACCTGGTGCTGCAGGAAATGGCACAGCGGCTGCAGGCGCACCTGCGTGGAGACGATACCGTCGCGCGGCTCGGCGGCGACGAGTTCATCGTGATCCTGGCGGACCTCAGCAAGGAGGGCATGGAGGCGATATCGCAGGCACGCGAAATTGCCAACAAGATCCGCAATACCATCGCGATGGAATGTCGAATTCACGATACCGATCTGCAGGTGACCGCGAGCATCGGCATTTCGATGATCACCCGTGACGAGACCAGCGGCCACGACCTGCTGCGCTTCGCCGATACGGCGATGTACCAGGCCAAGCGTGAGGGGCGCAATCGGCTCGAGTTCTTCAGTGAACGCATGGGCAGCGACGTGACGCGCCAGCTGGAACTCGAAAACCAGCTGCGCCGCGCGCTTCGTGAAGACCAGTTCCGACTGTTCTACCAGCCCCTGGTCGACGATACGCAGCAGGTAATCGGCGTCGAAGCCCTGATTCGCTGGCAGCACCCCGAACTGGGTATCATTGCGCCGAGCGAATTTCTCGACGTGCTCGAGACCTCGGGCCAGATTGTCGAGGTCGGCAACTGGGTGATCGAAACCGCGCTCAAGCAAATGACGCTGTGGGTCAGCGACAGCCTGGTCGGCGATGATTTCCTTATTTGCATCAATATCAGTCCGCGTCAGTTCCGCGACCGGCAGTTCGCGGAAAACATCAACTGCCTGCTCGATCGCATCAATGTTCCGACGCGGAATATTGTCATGGAAGTCACCGAGCATAACCTCATTCACAACATCGACGACGCGATACTGCGAATGCAGGAACTGATCAGCCGCGGTATCCGATTTTCGCTAGACGATTTCGGCACCGGCTACTCGTCGCTCGCGCATCTGAAAAACCTGCCGGTAAAACATATCAAGATCGACCGCAGCTTTGTCAAGGACATCTGCAGCGATGGCGGCGACCTCGCAATGGTCGCTTCGATCCTGGCCCTGTCCGGGCATCTGGGCCTGCAGGTCGTCGCCGAGGGCGTCGAGGAGCCCGGGCAATTCGAAATGCTGCGGCGCCTGGGCTGTCGCTATTTCCAGGGCTATTATTTCAGCAAGCCGTTGTCCTTCGAAGATATGGACGCTTACCTGGCCGGCGCCAGGCAAGCAATCTGAAACCTGGGGGGGTCCGCCGTCGGTTCAGCCTTGCCGGTAAAGCACTTCGATCGCGGGTGCGGCATTGCCGAGGTAAGCGCGGTATAGTCGCCGCGTCTTGTGCTCCGACGCGATCGATCCCTGCGCCACCAGTTCTACCGCCGCATTGAAATTGCACCGTTTTTTAATCGTCGAGCCGATTTCACCGGCGAGCGCGGCGTAGCGGCTCGCGTCGGTTGATGCGGCCACCTCGATGCAGACACGCGGCCGGTAGTCGATCGGTGGCGGGGCCGCGAGTTCGATGAAGAACTCCGCGCTGGTCGCGGGCCGATGCTCGAGCAGCGCCGCCTGGATGCCGAGCGGGTATACATTGACGCCCTTGACGATGAACATGTCGTCGCTTCGTCCCAGCGTGTGCAGCCGAAAACTGTTGCGGCCGCAGGCGCAGGGCTCGGTATAAATGCGTACGATATCGTGGCTGCGCAGGCGGATCAGCGGGCAGGCCTCGCGTCGTAACGAGGTGAATACCAGTTCACCCTCGCGCTCGTTGTCGAAGGTTTCGACCTCGCCGCTGGCGGGATCGATTAGCTCCACCGCGACCAGCCCGGCGCCGCAGTAATGGTGACCATTGCGATGTTCGCATTCGCCGCTCTGTACGCCGAGCTCGGCGGTACCGTACATATCCATCGCGCGCATGCCCCAGGCCTGCTCGATCTTGTCGCGGTAACCGGGTACCTGCAGCCCCGCCTCGCCGGAAAAATAGCCCCGGGTTACGTTCAGGCTGCGCAGGTCGAAGTTCATGTTCTGTGCGATGTCGGCCAGCCTTACCGCGTAGGACGGCGTCATGAACATCGAATAGCCCTCGTCGCGCGCCGGGAATCGCGCCAGCATTTCCAGCAGGCGCTCGCTGTTGCCGATGCCGTAAGGCAGGATGCCGGCGCCGAGGGTTTCGAAGGCGCCGTGATCCATGATGCCGCCGGCATACATCGAATAATTGAGGCAGCTGATGACCAGGTCGCGCGGGCGGCAGCCCATGGTCCATAGCGCACGCGCTCCCATCTCGTTGTAGATGTCGATATCGTTGCGGCTCCAGCCGAGCCGTGTCGGTGCGCCGGTAGATCCGCCGGTACAGGTCATGCGTATGATATCCGTGAAAGCCGCGCACTGATTCGGGCCGAACAGGTCACCCTGGCGCTGGGCCTCGGCGATATCGGTCTTTTCCGTAAACGGCAGCGACGCCAGCTCGGCATGGGAGTCGATGCCGTCGGGATCGATTCCGGCGCGGTCGTACTTGTCCCGGTAGTAGGAACTGTGCTGGTATACGTATTGGATCTGCGCGGCGATGAGCGGGCCCTCGAGGGCGCAAACCTGTTCGCGGCCCAGGGTTTCGATGGCTTCGTTCCAGAAGTGTCGCGGCATTTGTTAATCCGGTTGAATCGGGGCATGGTAACCAAATGGCACAATCGAAGCAGCAAAAACAGAACTTCGTCTTGGCGTTGCTTGCGCTTTGCGGCCTCGCGGCCGGCTGCGGCGCGTCGACGGGGGTCGTGTTCGACCCGAACAAGGCGCATCACGGCGACGGCGAATTCGTCAGCGCCAGGCAGGGCTCTTTTTTCGGCCATTTCATGATGCGCCTGCGCGAAGACGACCCGCCGCCGCGCGATCCGGCGGAGATCGTGTCGATCGTCGGCAACGCCGACCTCGGTCTGATCCGCTCGTACGCACGGCAGCCGCGCGTAACCTGGATCGGACACGCCACCGCGCTGGTGCAGTACCGCGGCATCAATTACCTGACCGACCCGCACCTGACGCAGTACCCGTTTTACTACGAGATGTTTGTCGAGCCTCGCTATACCCAGCCGGCGCTCGACTTCGAGCAGATGCCGGTCATCGATTTCGTCGTCATCTCGCACAACCATTACGACTCGCTCGATCACCGCACCGTCGACCGATTCGGCGATGCGGTGCTGTGGTACGTGCCGCTCGGGCTCAAGGGCTGGTTCCTCGATCGCGGTATATCCGCCGAGCGCGTGGTCGAACTCGACTGGTGGGAAAGCCACCGCTACAGCGACGAAGTCGGCATAACCTTCACCCCGGCGCAGCACTGGTCGAAACGCACGCCCTGGGACACCAACAAGAGTCTGTGGGGCGGCTGGGCGGTCGACATCGCGGGCTTCAACAGCTGGTTCGCGGGCGACACCGGCTACGACGATCGCTACTTCCGCGAAATCGGCGAGCGTCTCGGGCCGTTCCGCCTGGCGATGATCCCGATCGGTGGCTACGCGCCGCGCTACTTCATGGCTAGCGCGCATATCGATCCGGCGCAGGCGGTAGACGTCCATCTCGAGGTCGGGGCGCAGCAGTCGCTGCCGATCCACTGGGGTACCTTTCAGCTGACCATCGAGCCGGTACTCGAACCCGCGCGACTGCTCGTCGACGAAATGCAGCGCCGCGGCCTGCCGCCCGAGCAGTTCCGCCCCGTCAAGATCGGCGACACCCTGATCCTCGACTAATTCCGGGGACACAATATTTAATTCCTCCAAAGTAACGGCACCCATGGGCTCGATCGGTCGAATTCGGTATTGTGTCCCCGGAATTGCCATTGACGGCGGGATTTGGCGGACTTAAGGTGTAGGTCTTTTTTGAGCCGTGCCCGGGTGGCCTAATGTCCAGTCTCAAGCAGAATTTCATCGCCGGCGAATGGCTGGCCGGCGCGACCGAAATCGCCAACATCAACCCGTCGGATCTGTCCGATACCATCGGGCACTACGCTCAGGCCGATGCAGCGCAACTGCAGCGCGCGCTCGACGCGGCGCAGGACGCCCAGCGCGACTGGGCGAAGTCCGGGCCGGAAAGCCGCTACAACATTTTGATGGCGATCGGCAACGAACTGATGGCGCGTAGCGACGAACTCGGCACGCTACTGGCGCGCGAGGAAGGCAAGACCCGGCCCGAGGGCAAGGGCGAGGTGTTTCGTTCGGGCCAGTTTTTCACCTATTACGCTGCCGAGGCGCTGCGCCAGATCGGCGACAATGCCGACTCGGTGCGCGCGGGCATCGAGGTCGATGTACGCCGCGAACCGGTGGGCACGGTCGCGGTGATTTCGCCGTGGAATTTTCCGCTGGCAACCGCGGTGTGGAAGATCGCGCCTGCGCTCGCCTTCGGTAACGCGGTAATCTGGAAGCCCGCCAACCTGGTGCCGGCCAGCGCCGTGGCGTTTGCGGAAATCGTCTCGCGCCAGGACATCCCGGCCGGCCTGTTCAACCTGGTAATGGGCTCGGGTGGCGGCGTCGGCCAGCAGCTCGTCGAAAGCCCGCAAATCAACGCAATCAGTTTCACCGGCTCGGTGCCGGTAGGGCGCGGTATCGCGCAGGCGGCGGTTGGAAACTTCACCAAAATCCAGCTGGAGATGGGATCCAAGAACGCGCTCGCCATTATGGACGACGCCGATCTCGACACCGCGCTCGCCTGCGCGCTGAGCGGCGCCTTCGGTAGCACCGGGCAGAAGTGCACCGCGTCGTCGCGCATCGTCGTGCATCGGAAGGTGCACGATTACTTTGTCGAAAAGCTGGTCGAGGGCGCGCGCAACATGGTGGTCGGTCACGCGCTCGAAGCGGGCACCCAGATCGGGCCGGTGGCGAGCGAAGCCCAGCTGAAGCAAAACCTGGCCAACGTCGAACTCGCCAGAAAAGAGGGCGGCGAGCTGTTATACGGCGGCGAGCACGTGGAGCGTGCCACCGAGGGTTACTTCATGACCCCGGCGGTGTTCGCCGGCACGCGGAACGACTGGCAGGTCAATCGCGAGGAACTGTTCGCCCCGATTGCCTGCGTTATCCGGGTCGATTCCTACGACGAGGCACTCGCGACCGTCAACGATACGCGTTTCGGGCTGACCGCCGGGATCTGCACCAGCAGCCTGGCGCGCGCCACCCATTTTCGCCGCAACGTAAAGACCGGCTGCGTCATGGTCAACCTGCCGACCGCCGGCACCGACTACCACGTGCCTTTCGGCGGCCGCGGCGAATCGTCCTACGGCCCGCGTGAACAGGGGCAGTACGCGCAGGAATTCTATACCACGGTCAAGACCGCCTATATCGCCAGTGGTAACCCGGCATGAGTGAAGCCGGCTATCGCATCGACGCGCTGCAGTACGCCAACTGGTCGGAGGAAATATTCGAACAGATGCGCGCCGGCGGCGTCGACGCAGTGCATGTCACCATCGCCTACCACGAAAATTTTCGCGAAACCGTGGCCAACATGGAGCGCTGGAACAGCTACTTCGAGCGCTTTCCGCACCTGATTTTCCAGGGCTTCACCGGCGCTGACGTGCGCCTCGCGCGCGACACCAGCCGCACCGCGATTTTTTACGGTTTTCAGAACCCGTCGCCGATCGAGGATGATATCCGCCTGGTCGCAATCCTGCACAGGCTCGGCGCACGCTTCATGCAGCTGTCATACAACAACCAGTCGCTGCTCGCGACCGGGTGCTACGAGGCCGAGGATCCGGGCATCACGCGCATGGGACGCGAGGTGATCGAAGAGATGAACCGCGTCGGCCTCGTCATCGATATGAGCCATTCGGCCGAACGCTCGACGCTGCAGGCGATCGAGATCAGTGCGCGCCCGATCGTCGTGACGCACGCCAACCCGGCCTTCTGGCACCCGGCGCTACGCAACAAGTCGGATGCGATCCTCAAAGGCCTCGGCGAAAGCGGCGGCATGCTCGGCTTCAGTATGTACCCGCACCACCTGAAAGACGGCAGCGATTGCAGCCTGCAGAGTTTCTGCCGGATGATCTACGATTGTGCCGAAATCATGGGCGTCGATCACGTCGGGCTCGGTTCAGACCTGTGTCAGAATCAGCCCGATTCGGTGGTCGAGTGGATGCGCGTCGGGCGGTGGACCCGGAAGATTGATTACGGCGAGGGCTCGGCCGGCAACGCGGGATTTCCGCCGATGCCGCAATGGTTCAACGACAATCGCGATTTCGGTAATGTCGAAAAAGGCCTGCGCGAGGTCGGATTCGACGCCGCCGACACCGCAAAAATCATGGGTAATAACTGGCTGCGTTTCTTCGACGAAAACTTTGGACCGCTCGACTAGATGAAAGATCCTATCGACTGTTCGGCGAATAACCCGATGCCGGACGCGATTGCCTACCGTAGGCCGCCCGAAGTCGTGATGCGGCTCGCGCGCATGGGCAGCTTTCACCAGACCCGGCTGTCGTTCATGCGCGCGCTGCTGCGCCGACTCGAGCGCGAGCAGTGGCGTTTCAAGCGCAGCCTGTGGGCAATCGACGAACAGGGCTTCGGACGCGCGGTCTACAGCGTCTACGGCCCCGAACGGGTTTACTCGTTGGTCGCGTTCTCGCACGACCTGCCCGACGAGATGCGCTCTGATCGCGTCATCGCCACCGCGTGGGACGCGACCTTTACGCTGTTCGACGGCATGCCCGGTGAAGCCGACCTGAACCGGCTCCAGCAAAACGTACCTAAGCAGGAGGCTGGCCGTATATCCGATTCCGAGCTCAGTCTGTCGCGTGCCAATCGCTCGGTACGCCTGTGGCAGCACGTCATCGATAGCCTCGCCGCCGGTCTGCAACCGGATCGCGAACAGCTTGAAGCGGTCGGTTACCTGGTACGCACCACCGCGGTTTACGGCTCGGGCAAGTTCGGCGCCGCCGACCGTCTCAGCATCGCCGATCGTCCCGAACTCAGCGGACCGTTCCAGGCCGAACTGCTGTCGGTCTGGCTGACGCGCGCGTTTTCGATCGACCTGGTCGAGCACATCGCGAAAATGCGTGGCGGCGACCAGGCCGTTGCAATCGAACCCGCGCTACGCCGGCGCATCGGCGTCGGTAACTCCACCGGGCTCGGCATGGCGCCGTTCCTGGTGAACCATCCGGCCCTGCTCAACAACTGGATGATGGCGCGCGAAGAGGCGCTGGCGCGGGTGCGTTCGCTGCCGCGGGCGGACGAGGAGGCCAGCGAAAGCTTCAAGCGCCATTTCCAGCGTGCGTGTTACAACGTCTCGCAGTGGCGCTCCGAGCATCCGATCCAGATCGAAAAGCTGACAGCGTTGAACGCGGACCTCGAGCAAATGTCCGCCTACATCGGGCGCGAATCCCTGGGCGACGACCATCCCTGGGACCGGTTTTACCGCTGGGCCGAGGCGCAGCTGTCGCTGGAGGGCCAGGAGCAGCTGGTGTCCCTGCTGCTGGAACCTTACGGCGAACTCGTCGATGACCTGACCCAGTGCATGGACGCCGACGAACATGAAAGCTTTTTCATCGATGGCTCGATGCCGGTCGCAAGCCTGCGCGAAATTATAGAAAACCAGTGCCAGTGGGCGCTCGGCGTCGATTACGACCTGCCCGAAAACCGCGCGCGCTTCTGGTACACGTCGGCCGAAAAACTCGAACCGCGCGTCGGCGAGCGCTTCGAGGAGCCCGGTGCCGAGTACGAGCTGCCGCTCGCGGTCGGTTGCGACATCAAGCGCCTGTGCGATGCCCTGCAGGACTGGCGGGGCGGTGCGACCGCGGCCGAGTTTCTGTTGGCGCATCCCGAGCACCGGCACACCGCCCGCCGCGTGCAGAATCTCGCTAGACGGCCCTATGCCGAAATCCAGGACAATCTGATCGCCGCCGACATGCTGCCGATCGATATCCTGCGTTGCAAGCTATCGTTCTTCGGCGCCACCCGGTTCGATCCGCGTTCCGACCGCTGGGTGCGCATCTGCATGTATCAGGACGCGCCGTTCCCGCACGAGCTGCTGGCAGCCGAAACGTGAGTTACCGCCTGACGCTGGCCGAAGCCGAGTCCTACCTGCGCAAGGCGGCGCGCGCCAGCGGTCTCGACTGGGGTATCGCCGAAGAGGCCGGCAAGGCCGCGCGCTGGCTGGCCGCCTTCCAGCTGCCCGGGCCCGAAACCGTGCTCGCTCACCTGCAGAACCTGCGTGGCCAGGATTACCGGCAGTACATGCCGGATTGCAGTCTCGAACCCTGGCAAGCCCGCGGCGGCCCGTTGTGCCCGATCATCACCGGCGCCGCGCTCGCCGATCGCTCGGCGCACATGCTCGACGGGCGCGCATTCCGGCTTGGCAAAACCGCTTACCCCCTGCTGCTCGCGGCGACGCTGGGGCAGGCCGCGCGCCATCACGACACCGCCTTCGCGACCTGCTGGGCGGGAATCCGGCTCAATTGCTTCGGGCATGGCCTGCAGATTCTCGGCCGGCGCGATGACCTGCTGCTCGCCGAGGTCGATCACGTCTGTTGTTGCGAGGACCACACGGCGCATGCGGAATTGCAGGCCTCTACCCTGGCCTACGAGATCGACGAGGACGTGTTCAGGCAGATCGACGCGCTCGCCTTCGAAACCTACGCCCCCGCCACCGAGGAATCCCGCGCCGGCGCCGGCGCCGGCCTCACCGACAACGACTGATCCCGTTTACCTGAAGGGCGTCCCGGTAAGCAGAATAAACCCTGCTGAATGATCGTTATCCCCGCAAGAGTTACGCCGCAGGCGTCATCCCGGTGATGGTGGCCAGCGTGAGATCCCGGTTCCCCCCCTGGTCCTCCAGTTCGGAAGTGGCTTCGAGTCTGGCTAAGTAGGGATCTGTTCCCGTACCTCATCTGATCTTGACTCGGCGCCCGTCCTCTACCGCATCGCTGGGATGAATGATGATACTTTCGCCGGGCTCGACCCCGGCCAGGATCTGCGCGGCCAGCCCGTTACGCTGCCCGATTTCGATTTGACGTCGCCGCGCGTGGTTGCCTTCGATGACGAACACGGCCCAGCCATCCTGGTAGCGAAACAGGCTGCTGGCCGGCAGCTGCAGCACGTCTTCATCCTGCCATATGACAAACCGTGCCTCGACCCGGTAGCCGTCGCCGAGGCGCTGCCACTGAGCCGCCGGCGACGTAAAATCCGAGATCACCAGCACGCGCTGCTCTTCGACGCCGAGCGCGGATATCTTGGTAAAGCCGACCGGCTCGATATTGCGTACGATGCCCTGTAGCGGCTCATCGCCGCCCCAGCGATCGAACAGGACCTTCATGCCCGCTTCGATCCTGACCGCATCGGCCGAAAGGACATCGACTTCCACTTCCAGCGCTCCCGGGTCGCCGACTTCGAGTAACGGTTCACCGGTGCGCACCGCGCCCTCGCACTCGTGGTGGACCTTCAGAATGCGGCCGTTTATCGGCGAGCGTACCGGCACCGTCTCGGCCGGTTTCCCGCTCGCGGTGGCGGCCGAGTATTCGAGCGTGGTGCGCGCGGCTTCGAGTTCGTAGCGGGCCACCTCGACGCTGAAGTCGGCCGAGCGCTTGGCCGCTACGCTGGTCTTGGCCCCGGTTTCGGCCCTGTCGAGGGCTTCGCGCGATATCAACCCCTGAGCGGCCAGGGGTTGCACTCTCGCGACCTCGTTGGCGGCAAATCTCTCCGCCGCCGCCGCTGCGAACGCCTGTTCGGTGGCGGCCTGCAATGCGGCCTCGGCCGCCGAAACCCGCGCCCTGGCCTGCGCGCGGCTGCGCGGGTCCAGTACCTGGGATTCCAGCGGGGTGATCCCGAGTAGTACCTGCCCCTGCAGCACCGGATCGCCAACTTCCAGCGTTACCCGGCAGGCGATGCCGTCCACCGGTGCCGAAACGACATAACGATCGATCACGCGGGTGCGCCCTTCTTCCTCGATCGTAACCGCCAGCGGCGCGCGCACCGCCTCGACGGCCTCTATCATTACCGGGCGCGGCCAGAAACCCCATACCAGTAAAGCGATAATTACCGCGGTGGTTACCGCGATGGCCGGATGTTGTCTTAACAGGACTAGCATCGGATTACTCCTTGGTCTTGAGCACGGCTACCATGTCGAGATGGGCCAGGTTGCGCCAGATCATGACGGCGGAAACGAGCGACGAGACGATTACCACCATCGCCGCGAAGGCGTAAACGTTGATTCCGAGCACCAGCGGCACGCGGTAGAGGTCGGTGTCGAATTCGAAGGCCAGGTAGGCGCACAGGCCATAACCGATCAACAGGCCGAGGGGAATCGCCGC
>JAOTTY010000334.1 GCA_029864185.1 Gammaproteobacteria bacterium | reverse complement strand
CAGCAAGGACGCGCTGCATTGCCTGCAGATCCTCGGGCGTGTGTCACAGCCGATGGTGGTTGATGCGAGCGCGCTCGAGGCGAAGTTTCTGCAGTCGCTGCAATCCGAGCAGGTGGTGATAACACCGCATCCCGGCGAGGCCGCCGCCTTGTTGAACATTAGCCGCGCACAGGTTCAGGCCGACCGGCTCGCCACCAGCGCGGCGCTTGCCGCGGCCTTCGGCGCGACCTGCGTGCTGAAGGGTTCCGGCACCCTGGTAGCGCAGCCGGGATCGCCGACGGCGATCAATACCCGCGGCAATCCGGGAATGGCCAGCGCCGGCATGGGAGACGTGCTCACGGGAATCATTGCCGCGATGATAGGACAGGGATTGCCGCTGTTCGAGGCCGCATCCTCGGCGGTATTGATACACGCGCTGTGCGCCGAAAACTTCTGCGCCGACAAGGACCAGGTCGGATTGATTGCCGGGGATATCATCGAGCGGATTCCGCGGGTAATCAGACAGCAGCGGGATCTGCGCCCGGAATAAAATGTTGATTCGCGACGAAAAGCAGATGCGCGAACTCGGCGCCAGGCTGATCGCAGCCTGCGCTCATGGCGGCGTCATCACGCTGCAGGGTGAACTCGGTGCCGGCAAGACGACGCTGGTGCGCGGGGCGCTGGAAGCAGAGGGGGTCAGCACCGGTATCCGCAGCCCAACCTATACCCTGATCGAGTATTACCCGCTCGACAGGTTTGCCGTGGCCCATTTCGACCTCTACCGCCTGGCCGATCCCGAGGAGCTTGAGTATCTCGGCTACCGCGACTACCTGAATCCGCAGACCCTGTGCCTGATCGAGTGGCCGCAACGCGCCGCCGGGTATCTGCAGTCCACCGATCTCGAGATAGAGATCGACTACGATCCCGCGGGCCGACGGGTTGACCTGCGGGCAAAAACCGACTGGGGCAGGGAGCTGATTTCCGAGATATCACGACCGGATTAGCCGCCGTTCTTCAGTTTTGTTTTAAGAAGAACCAGTATCTAGTTAATAAATATAGAAAAAACCGTTGATTTTTTTCTGCGATTTAACTATAAATAACCTTCAGGTAGGGGTAATAAGCAAGAATCGTGGACCCATTTTCCAAAGCCAGGCGTATTTTCATCCGGCGAATCTCCGGTTACGGACTTTCGCTCGCGCTGCTGGCCGCAGCAAAACCCGCGCTGTCGAAACCACTGACCGCGCTCACCGGCATACGTATTTCCGAATCCGCCGAAGATCATACCCGGGTCGTATTCGACCTCAGCGGTGAATTCGAGCACCGCTTGTTTACCCTCGCGGATCCGAATCGCGTGGTCGTCGATCTGTTCGACACCCGCGAGAGCGATGCGATCGAAATCAGCCGCACGAGTACCAACCTGATGGGCGGTATCCGCTCGGCGAGCAAGGATAACGGACGACTGCGCGTGGTGCTGGACATGCAGGGCAAGGTGCGCCCGCGCAGTTTCGCATTGAAGCCCGACGGCAAGTCGGGGCATCGGCTGGTCGTCGACCTGCATGCGACCAACCTGAGCCCGACCCCGATCGAGACCAGCCAGAAAGAACGTAACAAGCGCAAGGAGCAATTTGTCATAGCACTCGATCCCGGCCATGGTGGCCGCGATCCTGGCGCGATCGGCAAGAAGGGCACGCGCGAGAAGGATGTCACCCTGTCGGTTGCCAGGAAAATTAAGAGTATTATCGATCGCACCCCGGGTTACCGCGCGGTCCTGACCCGCGACGCGGATCGCTTCATCACCTTGCGTAATCGTGTCAGGAAAGCGCGCGAGGCAGAGGCCGATATATTCGTGTCGCTACACGCGGATTCGTTCCACAGCCCGAATGTCAAAGGCGCGTCGGTTTACGCGCTGTCGCTGAGCGGTGCGAGTTCCGAAGCCGCGCGCTGGATTGCCCAAAAGGAAAACGCATCGGACCTGATCGGCGGTATCAGCCTCGACGACAAGGATGACCTGATCGCCTCGGTATTGCTCGACCTGTCGCAGACCGCGACGATTCAGGACAGCCTGGAACTGGGTTCGAACGTTCTCGAGAATATCGGCAAGGTCTCGAAGCTCAATCATCCCCAGGTGCAGCAGGCCGGATTCGCGGTTTTGAAGGCGCCGGATATGCCGTCGATACTGATCGAAACCGCTTTCCTGTCGAACCCGGGCGAGGAGAAGAAGCTGCGCAACCCCAAGCACCAGCACAAGCTTGCCAAAGCGGTTTTCTCCGGAATTCAGAACCACCTCAAGAATCGCCAGGCATAACCTGTATATCGCGCCGCTCGAGCTCGGGCCAGGGTCCTGGCGTAGCAGTCGGATTGTGTGAAGCCTGGCGTCTGGCCGTATCTGCCCTGTGCCAGCATCCCGAAACCTGGTTAGTTCATTTTTTATTCCCGATAAATTTTCTGACCGCGGCGCGATAGTCGGGAAAGTCGACGATATCGTTGTGCGCGGCGCCGGCGATCATCTGGTAGTCCACCGGCGCGTTGATGAAACCCTGTTTTAACGCCAGCGTATGCGACAGCTTGATTTCGCGATCGTACTCGGCGCTGGTAATCAGCACCGGGATGCGAATATCCCCGGCAACCGCGGCGGAGTCGAAGCGGTCCTTGATCAGGTAGCGCACCGGAAATATCGGGTAAATTTTCTGCGCGACCTTGGCGATGCTGTCGTAGGGTGTCAGTAAAACCAGCTTTTCCAGAGGTCGTCTCGAAGCGAGGTGCACGGCAATTCCGCTGCCGAGGCTGCGTCCATAGGCGATAATCGTGTCGTGATTTTCGATCAGCCGATCGTAGATCGCCAGCGCATCCGAGAATAGCCCGGATTCGCTTGGGCTGCCGGAACTCCGGCCATAGCCGCGATAGTTGAACAGGTAGGTGCTGAAATCGCGAAAAACGTCTTCGAAAAATTCCTGGCGATGCGTTACCAGCTCGGAATTGCCGCCGAAATAGATCACCGCGCGCGGTTTGCCGGGATTCAATACCCAGCCATGCAGGCGGATTCCGTGGTTATCGACGACGACTTCCTCGCCGACAAAACCGGGATCTACCGGCACCGGGAAGTAAATCAGCTTGCGCTGATAGATATACAGAAGCCCGGCCATGAACGAATAAATGCAGACCAGCACCAGGATGATGATAACGATTTCTTGCATGTTGAATTTTCATAATCCCGTTCGGGATTTTCTGTTATTCTCTGCGTCGATAACTCGACCGCCCCGATAGTACTCAAGCATCGATCCATGAACAAACTAGACCAGTTGAAATCAATGACCCAGGTCGTCGCCGATACCGGCGACCTGGACGCAATCGTTCAGTACCAGCCGCAGGACGCAACGACCAACCCATCGCTGTTGCTAAAGGCTGCCGACCTGCCGCGTTACCAGCCACTGCTCGAAGAGGCGCAACGGCGGGGCCGCGAACAGGGCGGCAGCCCGGCTTCGCGCGCTGCCGCGGCCTGCGATTACCTGGCGGTCAGCATTGGACTCGAAATCCAGAAGATAGTGCCCGGCCGGGTATCGACCGAGGTCGATGCGCGCCTATCCTTCGACCGCAATGCAACCATTGCGCGCGCGCGACGTATCGTCGATCTCTACGAAAGTCGGGGCAGCAACCGCAACCGGGTGCTGATCAAGATTGCGTCGACCTGGGAAGGCATTCAGGCGGCACGCGAACTCGAACAGGACGGCATCAACTGTAACCTGACCCTGCTGTTCAATTTTACGCAGGCCGCCGCCTGCGCCGAAAGCGGCGTTTACCTGATATCTCCCTTCGTCGGGCGCATACTCGACTGGCACCTGGCTGCAACCGGGGAGGCGGCGATCAGCCCCGAACAGGATCCCGGGGTGCGCTCGGTGTC
>JAOTTY010000333.1 GCA_029864185.1 Gammaproteobacteria bacterium | reverse complement strand
CGCATCGTCCGGTCGACGCTGGACGCGAGCGGACTGCTGCAGCTGTCGACCGGACGATGCGCTAACCTGGTGCGTTACTGGGTCAGGCGGGCCGGGCTTGCCGCCATCCCGCACGCGCGCCTGCAGGAATTAATGCAGCAACTCGACGCGCGCGCCGCGGCCATGCCACAGATTGCGATGCCGGATTACTCGATCCGGCGCTATGATCGTCGACTCTTCCTGGTTCCTGACGACAATATTCTCCGCATCGACGGTAGCTTCGAGTTCGGTTTGAAACTCGAAATTGCCATAGAGCATTTGCGCTTGCGGTCAACCCGTGCCCTGATTCTGAAACGGCTGCATATTGAAGATCGAGGCCAGGCGTTAACGCTGACATTTCGCCGTAACCTAAAACCGAATAGCAGCCGGCACCGCCTCAAGCGGCTGTTTCAGAAACACCGCATTCCCCCCTGGGAACGCGATGCGGTTCCGCTGGTATATCTCGATGATAGTCTCGAGGGATTGCTTTATGGCGAGGAGTAACGGCAGGGACAGAGTATTTTCCAAACCCCTCAGCGACGTCAGGGCATTCGAATTCAACGAAACCGTCGCTAACGTATTCCACGACATGATATCGAGATCGGTACCCGGATATTCGCTGTTGCTGCGTATGATCGGCCTATACGCCGATATTTTTGCGCAACCTGGGAGCCTCGTATTCGATCTTGGCTGTTCGCTGGGTGAGGCGAGCCTGGTCATTGCCGATCAGACCCGGAATATCGACTGCCAGGTCGTCGCGGTCGATAATTCGCAGGCGATGATCGATAAATGCAGGCAACACCGGGACGCCGGCGGCAGCATCGAATGGCGTTGCGAGGATATCCGCCAGACCTCGATAGAAAACGCTTCGATGGTGGTGTTGAACCTCACCCTGCAATTTCTGCCCCCTGCGCAGAGAAAAGGCCTGCTGGCCAGGATTTACACCGGTTTGAATCCTGGCGGGGTGCTCGTGCTTTCCGAAAAAGTGGTTTTTACCGATGCTACCGAGAGCGACCGCATGACCCAGCTCTACCTGGGATTCAAGAAGACCATGGGCTACAGCGATCTCGAGATCAGCCAGAAACGAAACGCGCTCGAAGACGTGCTGGTTCCGGACAGCGCGGAGCTACATTACGATCGCCTGAAAGCTATCGGATTCGACGAGGTCTACCAGTGTTTTCGGGGATTCAACTTCGTCTCTTACCTTGCAATCAAGGCATGAACTGGGGGCGATCTATCGACTACCTGTCTCAGCATGGACTCGAACCCTGGGCGAGCCTGCTGCGCGCGCAGAGTCCACGCTGGCTGGTTGGTCACGGCGATTTTGCGCGCTGGTCCGCTGCGCTCGAGTCTCTGCCGGAAATAGACGATATTCAGCCCTATTTCGACAGGCCGGCGGTGTCCGTGGCAGGCAGCTGCCGGGACGAGGACCGCTTGCGGCAGGCGCTGAAAGGATTGATGCCGTGGCGTAAAGGACCCTACCAGGTGGCCCAGGTTTACATCGATTGCGAGTGGCGCTCGGATTACAAATGGGACCGCGTGTTGCCCCACCTGGCCTCGTTGAGGGGCCGACGAATCCTCGACGTCGGCTGCGGCAACGGTTATCACTGTTGGCGTATGCTTGCGCATTTTCCCGAATTCGTGCTCGGCATCGAGCCGTCGGTATTGTTCAACCTGCAGTTCCAGGCGATACAGGGTTACCTGCAGCAGGACAACATACACCTGCTGCCGATAGGCGTGGAAGCGGTACCCGACGACCTGGGCTGGTTCGACACCGTGTTCTCGATGGGCGTCCTTTATCATCGCCGAAGCCCGCTTGATCACCTTTACCAGCTGCAGGGTTTTCTCGTAGCGGGCGGCGAGTTATGCCTCGAGACCCTGGTCATCGAGGGCGGCGCGGGCCAAGTACTGTTGCCGCGAGACCGCTACGCGAGAATGCGCAACGTCTGGTTTATCCCATCATCGGCCGAACTGGTTGCGTGGCTTGCGCGTTGCGGATTTGTCAATATCCGGGTGGTCGATGAATCCCGGACAAGTATCGAAGAACAGCGCGCTACGGAATGGATGCAGTTCGAATCGCTGGCGCAATGCCTGAGTCCGGACGACGCGGCGCTGACGGTCGAAGGTTTGCCGGCGCCGCGGCGCGCCGTGGTGCTGGCCGAGAAGCCCGCAGGCTAGTCCACGGCGATGTATACGACCCGGTTGCGGCCGCCTTCCTTGGCCGCGTAGACGCCTTCGTCTGCGGCGCGGAACATCGCCTCGAAGTCGCCTTTAGCCCCACCTTCCAGCGAAGTTACGCCGATGCTGGTCGTTATATCGAGTCCGTTTGGTTTCAGGTTTTCGATCGCCTGGCGCAGTTCTTCGGCCTTGCCACGGGCATCTTCCGCATTACAGTGTGTCATCAGCACGACGAACTCTTCGCCGCCATAGCGCGCCACCAGGTCGCCTTCTCGAAAGCTTGCATTCAGCAGGCCGCCAGTTAATTCGAGCACCACGTCGCCGACGGCATGGCCGTGATTGTCGTTGATCGCCTTGAAATGGTCGAGGTCGATGACGAGCAGGCTGATCGAATACTCGTGACGCCGTGAGGTTGCAATGAATTTCTCGGCAAACTCCATCAGGCTGTGGCGGTTATGGCACCCGGTCAGTTTGTCGATAGTTGCCAGGGCATGCAGTTCTCTCCTGATATCGTGGACCTTGTCGAGCAGGCGCTTGTTGGTAATCAGGTTACGGATGCGCACCAGCAATTCCTGATGCAGGACCGGCTTTGGCAGGAAATCGTTCACCCCCATCTTGTAAAGTGCGATACGACGATTAGCGTTGTTATCCCTGGTTACGGCAATAATCGGGATGAAACCCCGGCCATCCTCGTAGGAACGAATGAAGCTTACCAGGTCTTCGCCTTTCAATTCGCCATCGAGGTCGAGTCCGGTAATGGCCAGGTCGTAGGCCTCGGCATGCGAACCATAAACGGTTACCGCGTCGAATTCCTCGCGGGCGGCCTCGACCGAAGTGAAATGCGACACCTGGTAACCGGTCTTCTGTAATTTCCCCAGTATGTCGGCCGACACTTCGGCATCGTCTTCGACAAACAGGATGCGCCCCTCGTAAAACACCGGGTCCAGATGCTGGTCGATGAAATGGACGATCTGGTCTTCGATCTGGTGCTCGTTCAGTTCGTGGATGACACCGTCGACCCTGACCGGGAGATCTTCCGCCTTGAGATCCCGGTTTTCGGTCAAAAACAGGATTGGCGTGTCCTGATGCCGTTGATGTCGGTTGCAATAGGAAACGAATTCTTCACCGCTCCCGTCCTTGAGCTCCTGGTTAACGCAAATAATGTCATAGGGGGCATCATCCGCGTACAGGCAGGCGGATTCGATACTGTCGCCACTGTCGGTGGTAAAGCCGTGTGCGGCGAGGGTGTGGTCTAACAGGTCGCGGTAAGCCTGGTTTTTTTCGATTATCAGTGCGCGCATGGTCGTGATCATAGGCAAGCCGTCATTGTTTTTGGCTATCGGCCGCGCCCGCGAAAACTTGAACACTCTCCCGATGCTTCTTACGACTGGTTATTTTAGGTTCGTCGATTGTCTTCAAAATACGATTCTGCTATCGTTTCCTTCCGTCCTAAGTTCCTTTCATCCATTCTATTTTCGGGGTCTATGAGTCGATTCATATTCATTACTGGTGGTGTTGTGTCATCACTGGGCAAGGGCATTGCATCTGCCTCACTGGGCGCTTTACTTCAGTCGCGCGGACTCAGCGTGACTATGATCAAGCTCGACCCTTACATAAACGTCGATCCCGGTACCATGAGCCCGTTCCAGCACGGCGAGGTCTATGTTACCGATGACGGCGCCGAAACCGAT